>JAJYSY010000026.1 GCA_021793375.1 Bacteroidota bacterium
CGATTTCTTGAGGGTGCAAGGGGTGAGCTATCAACAAACAATAGAATCACTCGTCAAATAAGGACAATAATATGGCTTTTTAAAATGCTTTATGACTTTTCACTTAATGGTCAGTTTAATCACGCACAAACAATTGATACTCTTTCATATAACACAAAAAATGACAAAGCTTTTGCTGTAAGTGGTATAGTCACACATCCATATATGAGCTGTGATGAATTACACAATCCAAGAATTACAAAAGAAGAAATCAAGAATATTATTTTGGGTGGCGGTCAGAACCTTTTAAGCCCAGAAAGAAGATTTGACGCAATAATATTTAACTCACCAGAACTATTTGAATAATGAAGAAAGAAAAAATTAGAACGGTTGATCTATTCTCAGGTTGCGGCGGAATGTCGTTAGGCTTTCAAAATGCAGGTTTTGAAATAACCGCAGCATTTGATAATTGGAAACCTGCTATTGAAGTCTACAAAGACAACTTTGCCCATCCAATATATAATTTCGACTTAGGAGATGAAAAAGGTAAGGAATTTATTAAGGAACTTAATCCAAACTTAATCATTGGTGGACCACCTTGTCAAGACTTTTCAAGTGCAGGAAAAAGAGACGATACTCTCGGAAGAGCCGATTTGACTATTTCATATGCAGAAATTGTGAGTTCAGTCAAGCCGGAATATTTCGTAATGGAAAATGTTGAACGGATTAAGAAAAGTAGAATATTAAGAGAAGCAATCAAGATTCTTAAAAGTGCAGGGTACGGAATAAGTATGGAAGTTCTTGATGCAAGTTATTGCGGTGTTCCACAAGCGAGAAAACGCTTTTTTATGGTAGGTAGTTTAAGTGAAAATGATGATTTTCTGTTACCCTACTTTTCAAAGAATCTTGCGAAAAAACAGATGACAATTTTTGATTATCTCGGTGATTCACTCGGGGTTGAACATTATTATCGTCATCCAAGAAGCTATAAAAGAAGGGGCGTTTTTAGTATTCACGAACCAAGTCCAACAATAAGGGGAGTTAATAGACCCATCCCAAGTGGTTATCCTGGACACCCAGGGGATACTACAGATGTATCAAATAACGTAAGATCATTAACAACAATAGAAAGAAGTTATATTCAGACTTTTCCTAAAGACTTCATTTTTAACGGCTCTAAAACAAATCTTGAACAGATTATTGGCAACGCTGTACCTGTAAAACTTGGTGAATTTGTTGCTCGTGCTTTAAACGAGTATATAAAAGATAAAAAAGAGAATAAGGTAAGACACAATGGACAACTGAGATTTGTAATGGAACCTGAAATAAAGTATAAAAGTACTGTGCCCAACAATGTATAAGCGTAATGCGGTATTTATTACGAAATTGAACATTTCGTCACATAATAAAACTTTAGATAAAAAGAAAATCTCATCTTCGAAAACCCGCACTACGCTTATACTTGACCGTTAGTGGCAAGCTAAAACATTATTTCCTTCCAAAACATATTGTTGAATTACCTAAAAATGGTAATTTTAAGATAAAAAGAATAAAATGGGACGAAATACATCAATATCACTCGGAAATTATTTTGAAAACTTTGTGAAAAATCGAATAACAGAAGGCCGTTATAAGAATGCCAGTGAAGTTATTCGTGCAGGATTACGATTATTGGAAGAACGGGAAAATAAAGTGCAAGCTCTAAAAAATGCCATTCAAGAAGGAATTGACAGTGGAATCAATGAAGATTTTGACGCTGATATATTTCTAAGCGAACTAAAAGCCCGAAAACAAAATAATGACTAAGTACCACTTAACAAATAAAGCTACTTCAGATTTATTGGACATTTGGGATTATACTGCTGAGACTTGGTTCAAAGGACAAGCGGAAAAATATTACAATCAATTAATTGGAACTTGTAAACAAATCACAGAAAACCCAGAAATAGAAAAAGAATATTTTGAAGTTAAAAAAAAGCTTTTAGGACTAAAAACAGGAAGACACATCATCTTTTATGAAACTCTCAATAAGAACGAAGTGAAGGTAATCAGAATTCTACACGAGAGAATGGATTTAGAAAATAGAATCAGTGAATAAAATAACATCACAAAATATAACCAGCCTGTAACATAAACTATGCAAAAAAAACAAGTTTTCAGACAAATCTTTTCCCATCATTATCATCATATAAAATTCCATTTTTAATACAGCCAAATACTTGTTTTAAAAATCTTGTGCTGAGTTTGGTGAAGTATTATTGCAAACAACTATTAAAGCTAATTTCTTATTTTTTCTTTGATCACTAATCAATTGTAAAATTTCCGATAAGATCGATTAATTTCTTTATCATTTAATCCTTGATAATTTTCTCCTTCAAAACCAACTTCTCTTTTAAAATAAATTTCTTTTCAGCTTATTTTAAGTTTTAATTTTGCTTGAAATCCAAATCAAGCTATGGATTAATTTCTTATTTTTGTCTAAATTAATCTGAGCCGCAAAATATATGTCTCAAAAAGTCTTGCTTAATGCTGATGAAATAAACATCACCTTGCATCGACTGGCTTGTCAGCTGATAGAAAATCACGATGATTTCTCTGAAAGTGTACTTATTGGTATTCAACCCAGAGGAGTTCATTTATCCAGAAGATTAGAAAAAATTTTAAAAGAAGAATATCAAATTACCGATTTAAAAACCGGAGAATTAGACATCACTTTTTTTAGAGATGATTTCAGAAGAAGCGAAAAAACACTGCAAGCCAATACTACTAAAATTAATTTTTTAATAGAAAAGAAAAAAGTCGTTTTCATCGATGATGTTTTATATACCGGCAGAAGCATCAATGCAGCATTAACCGCAATTCAATCTTTTGGCAGACCCAAAGAAATAGAATTACTCACTTTGATAGACCGTAGATTTAGCAGGCATTTACCTATTCAACCCAATTATAGAGGAAGAAAAGTAGATGCCATCAACACGGAAAAAGTAAAAGTAAATTGGGTAGAAAATACCGGGGAAGATTGTGTTTACCTTGTCAATAAATAATTATGAGTGAACTAAGTGTCAATCATTTATTAGGAATAAAATATCTCAACAAAAAGGATATTGAACTTATTTTTGAAACTGCTGATCATTTTAAAGAAGTGATCAACCGACCGATTAAAAAAGTACCTTCTTTAAGAGATATTACTATTGCAAATATATTTTTTGAAAATAGTACACGTACAAAACTATCTTTTGAACTTGCAGAAAAACGCTTAAGCGCAGATGTGATTAATTTTGCTGCTTCCTCTTCTTCTGTCAACAAAGGAGAAACCTTAATCGATACGGTCAACAATATCTTATCGATGAAAGTGGATATGGTGGTGATGCGTCATCCCAATCCGGGAGCGGGAATTTTTCTTTCCAAGCATGTCAATTCTTGTATTGTAAATGCCGGAGATGGCGCCCATGAACATCCCAGTCAAGCTTTGTTGGATTCTTATTCCATCAGAGAAAAACTCGGAGAAGTAAAAGGAAAAAAAGTAGTTATTGTAGGAGATATATTACACAGCAGAGTTGCCTTGAGCAATATTTTTGCTTTACAACTGCAAGGAGCAGAAGTAAAAGTTTGCGGACCAAAATCTTTAATGCCGCATTATATAGAAAGTTTAGGTGTAGAAGTAGAAACGGATTTACAAAAAGCTTTGGAGTGGTGTGATGTTGCCAATATGCTTAGAATTCAGCGTGAAAGAATGGATTTAAGTTATTTTCCGAGTACTCGAGAATATGTTTTACAATATGGCTTAAACAAAAAACGCTTGGAAGCATTGGATAAAGAAATTGTAATTATGCACCCCGGCCCAATCAACCGAGGGGTAGAAATCTCAAGTGATATAGCCGATTCAAAACATTCTATTATCTTAGACCAAGTACAAAATGGTGTTGCCGTAAGAATGGCGATACTTTATTTGTTGGCATCAAAAATTTAACCTTATGAATATCATAGAAAAAGAAAACTATAGCATCCTTGAGGATGATAAAAATAATGTAACAGGTTTTTCTAACTTTTTAGAAAATCATGCTTACAACCAAATCAAAGACAAAAATATTGTCATCGATTTATTAAAGTATAAAAAACTAACTTTAGAAGAATTATTAACTTTTTTAAAGCTTTCTAACAAGCAAAGAAAAGAAAACAAATCTTTTGTAATTGTAAATGATGCGATCAATATTGAAGATATCCCGGAGGAATTGGCTGTTGTTCCCACTTTGCATGAAGCAGAAGATTATATCCAGATGGAAGAACTCCAACGAGAATTTGGACTTGAATAAAATCCAAATAAAATGAAACTCACTATTTTAGGTTGTTATTCTGCTACTCCACGTGCTGATGCTCACCCTACTGCGCAAGTTTTACAAATAAAAAACCACCAATTTCTATTGGATTGCGGAGAAGGAACACAGCGTCAATTGCGAAAATATAAAATCAGTTTTGCCAGAATTAAACATATTTTTATTACTCATCTTCACGGCGATCACGTTTATGGCTTAATCGGTTTTATTTCTACTATGTCTTTGCTCAACAGACAACAAGAATTAAATGTTTATGGTCCAAAAGGAATAAAAGAACTCATTGATGTTCAATTGAAATTATCAAAATCTCGTGTTTCTTTTCCTTTAAATTTTCATGAACTCAGCAGTAAAAAACCTCAACTGATTTTTGAAGATGAAAAAGTCAGCGTAGAAACTATTCCTTTAGAACATCGAGTTTATACCAACGGATATCTTTTTAAAGAAAAATTAGGAGAGCGAAAATTATTGATTAAAGAAGCAGAAAAATATAATATAGATGTTGCTTTTTACAATAATATTAAAGCAGGAAAAGATGTAGTTTTAGATGATGGAAAAATTATTCCTAATGAAAAGCTCACCGCTCCTCCTCCCCCACCAAAAAGTTATGCTTTTTGCACAGATACTGTTTACAAACCTGATATTGTAGAGCAAATAAAAAATGTAACCACACTTTATCACGAGGCTACTTTTCAAGAAGATAAACTGGATTTATGTGAATTCACCAAGCATTCCACCGCAAAACAAGCCGGAATGATTGCAAAGCAAGCAAATGCCGGAAAATTAATCTTAGGTCATTATTCCAGCAGATATAAAAACCTAAAAGGTTTTAAAACAGAAGCAGAAACCGTTTTCCCTCACGTAGAATTAGCTGAAGACGGAAAAGTGTTCAATTTATAAGCCTTTACTTCTTATAAAATTACACTATTTTTGTAATTTTTAACTTAAAAATGATTTGTTGCGTAACAAACAACTTTTTTATTCGTCTTATTTACAGATTAACTTAATACATAAAAAACAATGCAATTTTTAAAACGCGTTTTATCAACTGTTGTTGGTATTTTCATATTTTTTATAATCAGCTTTTTTCTACTCTTTATTATAGGAGGCTTATTACTTAAATCTACTGATAAAAAGCCAAAAACTTCAAGCAAAAGTATTCTTGAATTAAAATTAGATATGCCTATAAAAGATTATAGTGGAAAAACAAGATATAAAAACTATTCTTTTTTAGACGATGATAATGACAACGGACTTTTTAAACTTGTCAGCGCCATTGATCACGCTGCCACAGACAAAAACATTGAAGGAATCAGTATTGAAGTCCCAACTTCAAGAGCAGGAACCACACAGCTAAAAACCCTTCGCGAAGCTTTAAAAAGATTTAAAGAATCCGGAAAATTCGTAACAGCTTATGGAGATGTTTACACCCAATCCGATTATTATTTAAGCTCCGTGGCAGACAGTATTTTTATCAGCCCTGTAGGACATTTAGATTTTAAAGGACTGGCTACAGAACTTTTATATTTCAAAGATTTTCAAGAAAAATCAGGCGTTAAAATGGAAGTTATCCGAATGGGAAAATACAAAAGTGCTGTTGAACCTTTCTTAGAAAACGAAATCAGCGAAAACAATAAAGAGCAAATCTTATCTTATTTAAATTCTATATGGAAAAATCTGAGAATTGATATTGGAAAAGACAGAAATATCTCTCCGGAAGAATTAGATGAAATCGCTGATCAGCTTTTAGCCAGAACTCCTGAACGTGCTAAAGAAGTTGGTTTGATTGATAATATTTATTACAGAGATGAATACGAATCTAAAATAAAACAACACCTTGATATTAAAGAAAAAAAGAATTTAAAATTGGTGAATATTTTAGATTATACCGATAGAATTGGAGCACAAAATCATTATAAAACCAATTCCAATAAAATTGCGGTGATTTACGCTCAAGGAGAAATCATTGACGGATCGGGAAGTACTGATAAAGTTGGACCAAAAGAAGTTAACAAAGCTTTGCGTAATGCAAGAAAAAACAAAAATGTAAAAGCAGTTGTGCTTCGTGTCAACTCTCCGGGGGGAAGTGCAATGGCAAGCGATTTGATGTGGAGAGAAATCGAAAATACGAAGAAAGAAAAACCGGTTATTGTTTCTATGGGTGATTTAGCTGCTTCAGGAGGATATTATATTTCTGCCGGAGCCGATAAAATTTTTGCAGAACCCACCACTATCACCGGTAGTATTGGAGTTTTTGGAATGCTTCCGAATTTTAAAGAATTATCTGACAAAGTTGGTGTTCATGCTCAGCAAGTAAGCACAAATGAAAATGCGATTACTTACAGCCCTTTCCAAAAAATAAATAACAATCAACATGATTTTATTTTGGAAAGCATTGAACATATTTATGATTTGTTTAAATCTCGTGTTGCCGAAGGAAGAAATATGAGTATGGATGAAGTAGAAGAAATTGCTCAAGGTAGAGTTTGGACAGGAGAACAAGCTTTTGAAAAAGGTTTAGTTGACGAAATCGGCGGACTTGAAGAGGCTTTAAAATATGCTGCTCAACAAGCAGATATTGAAGATTATCAAATAGCTGAATATCCGATTTTTAAAATTGATGTGGACAAAATTTTACGTCAATACGGTTTAGGAATGTCAAAAACTGAAATCACAAAAGAAGTTTTAGGCGATGAACTGTATCCTATTTTTGAAGATATTAAAGCTAAATCTGAGCGAAAAGGAGTGCAATTGATTTTCCCTTACAGCACAGAGATTAAATAAATTATTCTTAAGTCTTATTTTAAAAGGATAAATTTGAATTTCAAGTTTATCCTTTTTTATTTAATGCGTTTTAGCTTCTTTTATTTCTTTTTCAAAATCCAGTTTTCTCAACTTCGGAAATCCTATTGCAGTTGCAATTACAGTTATTAAAGTTAAACTTCCACCTACTACTACCGCTAAAGAAGCTCCTAAAAATTTTGCCATTACTCCGCTTTCAAAAGAGCCCAACTCATTTGAAGATCCGGTAAAAATTGAATTCACAGAAGCCACCCTTCCTCTCATTTCATCCGGAGTTTTTAATTGTAAAATTGTTTGTCTGATTACCATTGAAATTCCATCTGCCATTCCGCTGAAAAACAAAGCCAACATAGAAAGCCAAAACCATTTTGATAATCCAAAAATGATGATGGCAACTCCAAAAGCAAAAATTGACCCCAGAAGTTTAATTCCTGCTTTTCTACTCAAAGGAAAATAAGTTGAAAGCAAAATAGTAATAAAAGCACCTACCGCCGGAGCAGAACGCAATAATCCATATCCTTCAGATCCGACATTTAAAATATCCTGTGCAAAAATCGGCGCTAAAGTAATTGCGCCGCCCACCAATACTGCGATCATATCTAAAGTTAAAGCACCTAAAATTTCTTTGGTTTTATAAACAAACCTCACCCCATTTTTTAAGCTTTTAAATACCGGTTCGCCTATTTTCGGGTTGAGAATAGGTTTTCTTTTAATTTGAAGCAAAGCAATTAATCCCAGAAATGCAATTCCGATAATTAAACACAAAGACCAATGCACGCCCATCCAATAAATAAAAAGTCCGCCAAAAGCCGGACCTAAAATATGCCCCATTTGTTGAAACATCGTATTCCAAGAAGTTGCATTGATATAAGCTTTTCGCGGAACCACCAAAGCCATTAAAGAAAAAATTCCCGGTCCGATAAAAGCTCTGACAAATCCGCCTAAACAAACCAAAAGATAAATTCCATATAAAATAAAGTTGGTAGAATAATTTTGTACAATTTCCGGCCAAGTCAAAAGAAATAATCCGGAACTGATCAGCATAAAACTGAAAATACAAATCACCAATAAATTTCTTTTTTCTTTTTGATCTACAATATGCCCGGCAAAAAGTGCCATAGAAATTGCCGGAATCACCTCCATCAATCCTACAATTCCTATAGACAAAGGATTTTTTGTCAGCGTATAGACCTCCCACTCCACAACTGCAAATTGCATTGTCCAAGCAAAAGTCATCGCAAAACGAACCAATAAAAAAGGTTTAAATTCTTTATACCTTACCGCTTGATAAGGATCATTTTTAGAAATAGATTTCGTCAATTCTTTACTTCAATTAATATTAAAAAAGCTTTTTTCGGAATTATTGTAAAGCTTTAAAAGAAAGTTTTAATCCTTGAATAATCATATCTGTCCCGATAATTGCTATAATCAATCCCATTAATTTTCCAATTACAGCAATTACGTTGTGTCCTAATTTTTTAATAATTATTTCACTGGTTTTAAAAACCAAATAATTTAAATAACACACAATTCCAAAAACGACAATAACTATTCCGGAGTGTTTCCAAGTGTTTTGAGAAACAAAGTTCATTGCGGTTACAATAGCTCCCGGCCCTGCCAACATAGGAATTGCCAACGGAGAAATTGCAATATCTTCATTGATGTTTATTCTTTCCAATCCTTGTGCCGGAGATTTTTTGGAGTTGATCATATCAAAACCAACTTTAAAAACTAAGATCCCTCCGGTAATTTTAAACGCAGGAATAGTAATTCCAAACAAGTTAAAAATAATTTCTCCCAGAATCATAAAAACAACCACTACCACAAAAGCAGTTTTTATCGCCTTTTTATTTATCCGGTCTTTTGTTTCTTTATCTGCGCCCTCAGTGAGGTTTAAAAAGACAGTCAAATTAGAAATGGGATTCATTATGGCAAAGAATCCCATAAAAACTGTCAACGCAAAAGTCAATAAATTAGTTAGCATTTTTATTGAAAATATTCTTCTTTAAAATGCAAAACTAAAGATTAACTTCAAGTCTGCCTTAATTTAAAATGTTATTTTGTTTATTATTCTATTTTGAAGTTTTTCAACACTTATTATTATGAATTTTCTAACTTTAATTAGAACGATTCTATTATATTATTCTTAAATTTGCCCAACCTTAAAAATTCTTATCCCAATGATTCAAAAGAAGATTGCGGATTTTCTTTTCTCCACTCGTTTAATGGCTGTATTATTTGTTGTTTTCGCAGCAGCAATGGCCGTTGGAACTTTTATCGAAGATGCACACAGCACGGAGTATGCCCGAATTTATGTTTACAATGCAAAATGGTTTGAACTGATTATGGTGCTATTTTGTATTAATTTTTTCGGAAATATCGGAAAATATAAACTGTGGCGAAGAGAAAAATGGCTAACACTTATATTTCACTTATCGTTCTTGCTCATTATTATAGGAGCAGGAATTACCAGATACATCAGCTTTGAAGGATTAATGGTTATCGAAAACGGAGAAACCGTAGATTCCTTTTATTCTGAAAAAACCTATCTCTCTACTTATCTCGATGGGGAAACTGAAGAGGGAATGATGCGAAAAAAGAAAAACTTCCCGGTTCTTTTAGCAGAAGGAGCTAATAATCATCATACTTTCAAAACAGACTTTAAAGGACAAAAGGTTGAGTTTGAAATTACAGACTTTATAGAAGGAGCCAAAAAAACTGTAGTTGAAAAACCTGATGGCAAAAGATATCTTAAAATTGTAGATGCCGGAGGAGGTCAGCGAAATGACAATTTCTTGGAAGAAGGAACCGTGAGCAGCATCAACAACATTTTGATTTCTTTTAATAAAGAAACAGATGGCGCCATTAATATCCAAGAAAAAGAAGATGGTGGCTTTACTATTGAATCTCCTTTCCCGGGAGATTATCTGCGTATGGCCGATCAAAAAGAAGGAGAATTAATTGAAGATTCCATCCAACCATTACAACTGGCTTCTTTATATGATTTAGGCGGATTACAATTTGTAATTCCGGAAGAAACTATCACCGGAGAATTCGATGTTGTAAAAGATGAAGAAAACCAATCTATTGAAAATGCAGTTGTTGTAAAAGTAAGAACTGATGGCGAAGAAAAAGAAGTCAAACTAATGGGAAACAACCAAAGTGTAAGCAATTTCACCGAAATTGAAATGGGCGATCTTGATTTGCATTTGCGTTTTGGAAGTAGAGAACATAAACTTCCTTTTTCTATTCACTTACATGAATTTATTGCAGAAAAATATCCGGGAACTGCAGAAAATCCGGAACCCAGCTACTCTTCTTTTATGAGTAGAGTAAAAGTTTCTGATATCAAAGATAAAGACACGATAGATATTTATATGAATCATGTTTTGGATCATAAAGGATATCGCTTTTTCCAAGCTTCTTTCCTTCCCAACGAATCAGGAACTGTACTTTCTGTAAACCACGATTACTGGGGAACCACAATTACTTATATAGGATATACCTTCCTCTACGCAGGATTGATACTGATTCTTTTTGTAAGAGGTTCTCGTTTCACAGAATTAGCCGGAAGACTTAAAAGAATGAGAAAAAATAAAATCAAGAAAAGATCAAAATACCTTAGCCTTTTAGCAATTTTCTTATTATCAGGAAGTTTAATAGGAAATGCGCAAGTAAGAAAAGAAGATGTCCCCGGATATGAAGAGGAAACCGAGGTTATTCAAGATACACTTCAAGATAACAGAAGCGCAGCAATGCAAGAAAATGATATTATTGGCGCACAGCTTTCTATTGAAGAAATCATTGACATTATTGTAGAAAACCGAGTTCCGGAGAAACAAGCTGAAGAATTTGGAAGATTGATTATTCAGGATTACAGAGGAAGAATGAAACCTGTAAATACATATTCTTCTGAATTATTAAGAAAACTCAGCAGAAAAGATCATTATGAAGATCCTACCACCGGAAAAACAATCTTAAACAGTGATCAATTTATTATTTCTTTGACACAAAACCCAATGGTTTGGTACACTGTCCCTTTGATTAAAATTGAACTAAAGGACGAAAAACTTAAAGAAATTTTAGATGTACAAGAAGGTCAAAAACTGGTAAAATTCATTCAGTTTTTTGATGACAATGGAGATTATAAACTCGGGCCATATCTTGAAGAAGCTTATAGAGCCAAAGTTAAAAGTCAATTCCAAAAAGATGTTGTAGATGCAGACGGACAAGTAAATTTATTGCATAATGCTATGCAAGGAGTTCTTTTACAGATTTTCCCTATTCCGGATCACGAAGACAACAAATGGGTTTCTTTTCCGGAAGCTTTAGAACGAATTGAAGATTTTGGCGAAAAAGATTCCCTTTTTGTTTCTAATGCACTACCACTTTATATGGGGAGATTGTATGAAGGAACACGAGGAACAAAAGATATTGAAAAAGGAGACTATACTCAAGCCAACAGTATTCTTGATGGTATAAAAGCTTATCAGAAAAAATTCGGTGCACAAGTAATGCCTACAGATCGACATATAGACATTGAAGTAAAATACAATAAGTATGATATCTTCAAAAGTCTATTCGAATATTATTTATATGTAGGATTATTCCTTTTCATCTTTGTAATTTTAGAAATTTTCAACCCTAAAAAATGGATTTTCCGTTTGATTGATATTGGAAAAATAGCCATGCTTCTCCTTTTTATAGGACACACCATAGGGTTGGGAATGCGTTGGTATATCTCCGGTCACGCCCCTTGGAGTGATGCTTATGAAAGTATGATTTTTGTAGGTTGGGCTACCGTTCTTTTTGGATTGATATTTGGAAGAAAAAGTGATCTCACCATCGCTGCCACTGCTTTTGTGACTTCCATCATTATGATGGTAGCACACTGGAATTGGATGGATCCTTCCATTGCAAACCTTGAACCTGTATTGGATTCTTATTGGATTATGATTCACACTTCAGTAATTGTAGCCAGTTATGGTCCTTTTACTTTAGGAGCAATCTTAGGAATTGTCAGTTTATTATTGATGATTTTCACCACAGAAAAAAATCTGAAAAAGATGAAACTGAACATCAGAGAACTTTCTATGATTAATGAAATGGCTTTGATTGTCGGATTGGTGCTATTAACCATTGGAAACTTCTTAGGCGGACAATGGGCAAACGAAAGCTGGGGACGCTATTGGAGCTGGGATCCAAAAGAAACTTGGGCATTGATCAGCATTATGGTTTATGCTTTTGTAGTTCACATGAGATTAGTACCCGGATTGCGCAGTAGTTTTGCTTTTAATTGGATTTCTATATTAGCTTTAGGTTCTATTTTAATGACTTACTTTGGAGTAAATTTCTACTTGAGCGGTTTACACTCTTATGCAAGCGGAGATCAAATTATCAGCTATAAGTTTATTCTTTTAGCTTTAGTAATTTGGTTAGTCTTAGGAGCTGTTGCTTATTGGAAATACAAGAAGTTTTATAAAAAAGGAAAGCGCAAAAAAGTTTCTTAAAAAAATTAACTTTTTATAAGATGTTGATTAGCAACAAAGAACAAAATATTTAATTTATTTCAATAAATTTCTATGATTTTGTTTGGTGGAATGAAAGAGTTCATATATATTTGCAGTCGCTAAAAAACATTAGTTCTTTAGAATTTTTCGGAGAGGTGCCAGAGTGGTTAATGGAGCGGATTGCTAATCCGTCAACGCTTACGCGTTGCCTGGGTTCGAATCCCAGTCTCTCCGCTGGAAACATCTTATTTTCGGGGCGTAGCGTAGTCCGGTTATCGCGCTTGGTTTGGGACCAAGAGGCCGCAGGTTCGAATCCTGCCGCCCCGACAAAACCCGCTGATTTTTTCAGTGGGTTTTTTATTTTTACACAAAAAACAACTCCCCCTAACTCCCTCATAAAAACCTTGATTTATCAAATTATAGAAAAGATTTTCTCTACAGCAGTAAATAGTTTTATCAAACCTTACATCCTCACATTTTTCTTCCCAAAAGTTTTAAAGCATTTTATTTTTAAGTAAGTTGCCGGTTTTGATTTAAATTTTAGACTTTTATAGTTTAGCGATAGTTTTAACGCAACACATAGAGTTTAAACTCAAAGGTTTATATTATGATGCAAAATAAAAAGTTTCTAATAACAGCTTTTCTTGCTTTTATCTTTACTTTTCCTTCTGATTTATTCGGGCAAACTGCTCCACTCAATTCCTCTGAAGAGCAAATTTTGTCTTATCCCGAATTTTTAAATAAACTCGCTTCTCAAAACTTGGGATATTTAGCAGAGCAATACAATATTAATATTGCGGATGCTGAAGTTGAAGCAGCTAAAATTCTCCCAGATCCTGAATTGAGTTTTTCTGCTTATGACAATCAAGAAAGAAGAATGAAAATGGGATATGGGTTTGAAGTAGAATTAGAATGGGATTTAGAATTGGGCGGAAAAAGAAAAGCCAGAAGAAATTTGGCAAAAGATGAACGCGAATTAACTCATCTTGAGTTAAATGAATATTTTCAAGATTTAAGAACCTCTTCTACACTTGCATTTTTAGAAGCTTTAAAAAACAAAATGCATTATGATATTGAGAAAAAATCTTACGAAAGCATGCGTTCTTTAGCGCAAAAAGACAGCATCAGATATGAAGAAGGAAAAATCAAAAGAAACAGAGCAAATCAATCTAAATTAGAAGTTTTAGCAAAACGAAATCACTTGCAAGATGTTGCCGATGAGTGGGAATCCAGCTTATTGGAAGTAAAAAACCTCATCAGTGTTTCTCAACATGACACAGTTTATACACCAATCGGCGATTTAGAAAACTTTGATCGAGTTTTTAGTTTAGAAGAGTTGATTAAAGCTGCACAGCGACACAGAGTTGATTTAAAAATCGCACAACACAATAGTCAAATTGCAGATAGAAAAATAGATTTAGAAAAAGCAGAAAGAGTGATGGATTTAGGTTTGAGTATTGGGGTGGAAAACAACTCTTTTGCCAAAAATATTATTGGTCCTACTCCGGGGCATACCGCTGTTTTTGCCGGTGTTTCTGTTCCGCTAAAATTTTCAAACAATAAAGATGCAGGCTTGGTTACTGCTCAATATGAGAAAGAACAAACCAAACTGGCGCACACAGAATTGCTCATGCAAATAGAAAAAGAAATAACCTGTGCTTTTCGAAACTACCAAACTAAACAAGAACAGGTTAAAGCGATGAAACCAAATATTGAAAAAGCAAAAGCTATTTTTGAAGAAGAAGTTGAAGATTACTTAAAAAATGACACCAGTTTATTAGAAGTTTTAAATTCAGAAAGAACATATAGCAAAATGCAAAACGACTATATTCATACGCTTTATGAATATGCTTCAGCTTTAGTAAAATTAGAAAGTTTAGCAGGAATTTGGGACATAGATTTCTAAACAAAATATTATGAAAAAAATTATAACATTTGTTTTATTAATAACAACTATCAGCTTACAAGCACAAGATTTTAAAACTCCTGAAGAAGAAAAAGTCAGTTTTTCTGTCAAAGCAGGCTGGTTAAATTCAACGCTTAAAGGAAAGGATTTAAATCATCTTTCTTCCGATGGAAGTGTGAGCAGCATGAACGATTTTTTTGTCGGAATTGGAGTAGATAATCCTATCGGAAAGAATTTCTCTTTAAAACATGAAGTTTTTTATCAAAATCAAGGAGGAGAATTTCCACGTGAATTAGCAGGAAATACTTTAGATGCTGATTTAAAAATGAGAAGTTTACGCATTAATCCGATTAGTTTAGCTTATCGATTTGAAGGCTTTCAAGTTTTCGCCGGTCCTTATATTAATGTATTGCTAAACTCTTCTATCACCGCTGTAGATGAAGAAGGGAATACCTATAAAGATCACGATATTTTTGGAACAGAAACAGAAAATCAAGAAGAAGGGAAATTTCTTCAAAATATGGATTTCGGTTTTGTAGTTGGCGCAGAATATCACTTTGATTTTGGTGGAATTATCGGTGTACAATACTCAAGAGGTTTTGCCAGTATTTTTGACAATTCTAATACATATGATATTTTTGGTCCGGAAGGCTCCAAAGATTTAAAAATTTACAACCAAACTTTAGGTGTTTATGTAGGTTATAAATTCTAAACAAAAACTTTTATAAAAAACAAAAGCTATTAAAATCTGAGATTTTAATAGCTTTTGTTTTTAGAATATTTCAAAATTTAGCAATCCGTTAAATTCACTCGAACAGCTAATCCTCCTTCACTGGTTTCTTTATATTTTGAACTCATATCTTTAGCGGTATCCCACATAGTTTTTACCACTTCATCTAAAGTTACTCTTGCGGCAGTTACATCTCCATTTAAAGCTAATTCTGCTGCGTTAATAGCTTTAATTGCTCCCATAGTATTTCTTTCTATACAAGGAATTTGAACTAATCCTTTAATAGGATCACAAGTTAGTCCCAAATGGTGTTCCATGGCAATTTCTGCAGCCATTAAAACCTGCTCCGGAGTTCCGCCTGAAAGCTCTGTCAAAGCTCCTGCTGCCATAGAAGAAGAAACGCCTATCTCGGCTTGGCAACCTCCCATTGCAGCAGAAATGGTAGCATTTTTCTTGAAAATACTTCCTATTTCACTGGCAGTCATTAAAAACTGTTTGATTTCTTCAAATCCGGCATTGTGATTTTCAATTACTTGATAATACATTAAAACAGCCGGAATTACACCTGCTGAACCATTGGTTGGAGAAGTTACTACTCTTCCTAAAGAAGCGTTTACTTCATTTACCGCTAAAGCAAAACAGCTTACCCATTTTAAAATAGAACGAAATTTCTTATCAGTTTTTTTAATACTTTCAATCCATTCTTCAGGAGGATTATAAGCTTTATCTCCTATTAATTTTTCATGGATTCCATAAGCTCTTCGAGTTACATTTAATCCGCCCGGTAAAATTCCTTTGGTGTGACAACCTTCATACATAGATTCCAACATCACTTGCCAAATTGCTTTAATACCTTTATCGATTTCTGCTGCTTCTCTTAAAGCCAATTCGTTTTCCCAGACTACTTCAGAGATTTTTAAATTATATTTTCTGCAATGCTCCAAAAGCTCTTCCCCTGTTTGTACCGGATGAGGAAACTCTTTAAATAATTCCTCTTTTTCTTTTGAATTTTCTCGTTCTTCTTGCACAACAAATCCACCTCCTATTGAAAAATATTCTTCTTCAAGTGTTTTTCCTGAAGACAAAGTGGCCACAAACCTCATCCCATTAGGATGAAAATCAAGAAAATCTTGATGAAAAACAATATCTTTTTTCCAATCAAAAAGAATTTCTTTCTCCCCGTTTAGGTTGAGTTTGTTTTCTGTTTTTATCTTTTCAATTTCTCGGTCAATAATTTCTGTCGGCATAGTTACCGGATCATAACCACTCAATCCTAAAACAGAAGCTATATCTGTGGCATGACCAATTCCGGTTAGAGATAAAGAGCCGTATAAATCTATTTTAATTTTTTCTACCTGATCAAAATTATTTTCGTTTTTTAATTTTTCTATCCAGCGTTGTCCTGCTCGCCAAGGTCCTAAAGTGTGAGAACTGGAGGGACCAACTCCTATTTTTAACATATCAAAAACACTGATACTTTCCATATAATGTTATATTTTTTCTTGTTATTAATATAAAATACAGCTCAGCATTTTAAATCCTGAGCAATAATTAAATTATTAGTTGTTTACACGTTTAAAATCTAAATCGTGAAAATCAAAACTAAAGTCTGTCAAAGGAGAAATTGCTTTCATAGAAAAGCCTTTTGCTTTTCCTTCTGTATCTAAATCAAAGTTGATATAAGCATCTGCATTAAAAGAAGCATTATCCCAACGAACTACATAAGTTGTTCCTTTATAAAAAGACACTTCTCCTATTAATTCCGGAGATTTTTCTGCTTCAAATCTGAGTTTTCCTTTCTTGTTTTTTTCTATTTTCACTTTTCCAAACCAATCATCTTTATACTCTCCCACGATATCTTTTTCCGGCAATCCTTGAGATTTATTTTTTAATTGTTTTTCTATTTCTTGAGCAACTTTTTGAGTAATACTATCTGCTCTTTTTTCTGCTTTTAATCGGTTTTGATAATACTGATCAATTCTATCTTTTCCTTTTACTCCTAAATAAGCATCTTTTATACTATTGGTTACCGACATAAAAGCTGCTCCGGATTCTTGATTAGTTAAAACGATTATACCCAATTCCAATTCAGGAATGATGGTAACTTGACTGACAATTCCAAAAAGTCCTCCGGTGTGAGAAACTTCTAAATGTCCTTTGACATCTTTTACGACCCAACCCAAAGCATAAGCTGAAAAATTGGTGTTGTAATCTCCTTTTGCGGTGGGTGTTAAAGTTTGCGCGGTCCACATTTCTTTGGCTTGTTTTTTGCTAAACAAACTATCTTTCAAATTTTCTCCATAACGCCCATAATTAATTCTGGCTTTCACCCATTTGCTCATATCTTCTATAGAAGCATAAATCCCTGCTGCCGGAGTAGAAATTTGAGTAAATGTTGGCGGAGTGATTTGTAATTTCCCGTCCACAGGAGCATGACCATCAATTCGATTTTGATCTTTTTCTATCTCTTCTATATTCAGCAATGAACGCGTCATTCCCAAAGGTTTAAAGAAATTATTTTCAATATATTCATCATAAGATTCTCCTGAAACACGAGCCACAATTTCTCCTGCTACTACATATAATAAATTATCATAATCATATTTTGTCCTGAACGAAGAAACCGGTTTTAAATATCTTAAATTGTGAATCATCTCTTCTAAAGTAGTGGTATTTGAAGCGGGAATTACCATTAAATCTCCTGCTCCTAAACCTAATCCACTGCGATGAACCAACAAGTCTCTAACAGTAAATTCACTGGTAACATACGCATCATATAATTTAAACCCAGGAATAATATCTGTTACTTTTGTGTCCCATTCCAGTTTTCCTTCATCAATTAATTGTGCTAAAGCTGCAGAAGTAAAAGCTTTGGTGTTGGAGGCCACTCCAAAAAGCGTTTGTTTATTTACTGGTTTTTTAGTTTCTACAGATTGAATTCCATAGGTGTTTTCTATGATAATTTCTCCGTCTTTTATCACTGCTACAGCCATTCCCGGAACATTGAAAGTTTTCATAGTTTTTTCTACTACACTATCAACTTGTGCGGAATTTAATTGAGCAAATCCTGAGAAATGCAGCAATCCAATAAAAAACACACTAAAAATTAGGTTGAGTTTATTTTTCATATTAATTGTTTTTCGTTGACTATTTAATTTTAAACTTAACAAACATACTATTTTAATAGCAGAAAAAAGCCCTCTCATATTTAATGAGAAGGCTTTAGTTTGTAAGTTATATAGTTTTACAAAGCTGATTTAAATTGATTTAAAAATCTCAAATCATTTTCATAAAACATTCTGATATCTTCTATTTGATATAATAACATCGCAATTCTTTCAATTCCCATTCCAAAAGCAAACCCTGAATATTCTTCCGGATCTATTTTACAGTTTTCCAACACATTAGGATCTACCATTCCACAGCCCATAATTTCTAACCAACCTGTTCCTTTGGTGATTCTATGATCGATTTCTGTTTCTAATCCCCAATAAATATCTACTTCAGCACTGGGTTCTGTAAAAGGGAAATAAGAAGGTCTCAAACGAATTTTAGAATTTCCAAAAAGCTGTTTGGTAAAATAAAGCAAAGTTTGTTTTAAATCTGCAAAAGAAACTCCTTTATCTACATATAATCCTTCCACTTGATGAAAAAGACAATGAGAACGTGCTGAAATATCTTCATTTCTATATACTCTTCCCGGAGAAATTGTTCTGATTGGTGGTTTATTTTCTTCCATATAACGCACCTGAACTCCGGAAGTATGTGTTCTTAAAAGATATTTTTCAGGATTTGTTTGCACAAAAAAAGTATCCTGCATATCTCTTGCCGGATGATGTTCCGGTAAATTTAAAGCGGTGAAGTTATGCCAATCATCTTCTATTTCAGGTCCCTCAGAAACATTAAAACCTATATTTGAAAAAATCTCAATAATCTGATTTTTTACCACAGAAATGGGATGTCTCGCCCCTACTTCAATAGCTTGTCCCGGACGAAGCAAGTCTCCATAAACTCCTTTATCTTCAAGTTGAGCTTCAATCGCATTTTTTAAAGTTTCCACTTTTTCTTGAGCTTTGGTCTTTAAAGTATTTACCATTTGACCAAATTCCTTCTTTTCTTCATTTGGAATTTTCTTAAAAGAAGAAAAGAATTTATTTAAAATTCCTTTTTTTCCGAGATATTTAATTCTAAACTCTTCAACAAGTTCAAAATCATCTGAGCTAAAGCTTTCTACTTCAGCAATATGCGATTTAATTTCTTCTATCATTAGTTTATAAAATTTCTGCTGCGCAAACTTAAGTAAAACAGTTAAGAGATGTATTCTTTCTCCAAGAAATAATCAATAATGGCTTCTTTCATCATCACACTTTGTTCTCCTGCTTTTAAAGCCGGAAGTGGCTCCAAAAATTTATAATGCGGCCATCCCTCTTCATCATAATAATCAAATTCATAATACCCTAAAGGTTCAAGCAATCTGCAAATACCAATATGCATCAAATCGATTTTTTCATCTTTTTTAAAGTTATGATCGATTCGTCCTAATTCTTGTACTCCTACTAAATATATAATGGTATCCACACTCAAAGCCTCTCCGTCTCCAAACTGATCGGATAACTTTTTGTGGAGTTTTTTCCAGCGTTCTTTTAATTGTTCATCTCTTGCCATACTGCAAAGATAAACATCTTGAACTTTTATCAAATCATATTTCAAAAATTAGCTTTTATAAAGATTAAAAGAGATTTTATCTATATTTGAAAATTGATTTTAAGTCCACCTAAATATGTCTTATTTTTTAATGAATCTTTTATTTATTTCAGACCTCTCTTCTTTGGACTTAATTATGGGAATTGTATTAGGCTGGGGAATTATCAGAGGATTAAGAAAAGGTTTCATAAGAGAGCTTACTTCTTTTGCAGCTTTAATTTTAGGAATTTATGGAGCGATTCATTTCTCTTATTTCCTATTGGATTATTTAGAAGAATATTTAGCTTGGGAAGAAAACATGCTCAATATTGCAGCACTTGTGCTCACTTTTATCATTATTGTGATATTGATTTCTCTTGTGGGACATGTTTTTACGAGAATAGCAAAACTTTTAGCTTTAAATCTTCTCAACAGATTATTAGGAGCGGTTTTAGGTTTTTTAAAATCTGCTTTTTTATTGGGAATTCTTTTAATGTTTATCACCGCAATCAACACAGAAGAAAAATACATCACCGAAGAACAACGCGATTCTTCTGTTTTATATACACCTATAGAAAAATTCAGTCAGAAAATTCTTCCTTCTGCTATGGAATTAATAAAAGAACACAGCCCGGAAGATTTGAATTGGAATTTTCAACCGGAAGATTCTTAATACCAATCTGCGGCATGTCTTTTATCGCCAAGATGAAAAACTAATCCAATACTGACCAAAGCATACATCTCGATTTCTTCTTCAACAGTCTTTGTCGGGAAATTTTTAATCACAGAGAGATCTCCCATTATTGAAATATGATTACTTAATTTCACTTGAGCGGCAAATCCTAAGTTCACATTAAGATAATCTGTTTTTTCTGAAGTGTTGAGTTCATTTACGAAAGTAAACCCTCCTCCGGTGTGTGCTAAAATTGTTGCACGTTCTCTTATGCGATAATCGATTTCAAATAACTGCGCCAAATTAAATACTGCTTCTATATTATATCGGTAAAGATTGTATTTAGGTTTCTCACTTTTCTTTCTGTTTTCGAAACCATGAAATCCAAAACTTCCTTTCATTCCAAATTTTGGATTAAACATATATCTTCCGGACAACTGAAATTGCTGTAAAGAAGAATATTCTGCCCGAGAAATATTTTTTGCCAACAAAGGAATCTGAGCTCCTGAAGATAATTCTATAGAAACCTGATTATATTTTTTGGTTTGTGCAAAAGTTGATGTGGTTGTCAATAAAATACAACTCAAAAACAACAATATAAAACTCTTGTTTTCACTTCGTTTTTTCTTGTTCATAGTTTTAAGGTTGGTTTGTCAGCTTTTCAAAAATAAGATTTTTATAAAACTTCTATCAAAAAAACAAAAGTGTTTTCCTATATAATTGATCAGCTTATCTTTAACCCATTCTTGATAAATTTGTGGATAAGTGTTGTTATTTATTCTCGATAATTCCGAAAATACTTTTTAATTTTGATTCCACATACTTTTTATCCTCCTTACACAAGAAATTAATATTCTTTCAAATAAAAATAACTTTTAGAATTTTGAAATTTAAAAATATTTATTTTTTGTAAACTTTTCAGCCTCATCAAAAACACACCCGTCTCAACACCAATCACTTACAAAATATTTCTGTAAACTTTTTGAGAATTAACATTTTAATATCTTATATTTTAATATTTTTGTATGCTTTTAAATCGGTAATCTTTCATTAAAAAAACTTTTAACCTATGTCAACTACAATTCAAAACAAATCAGCTACTAAAACTTATTCAGAGAAGGAAGCTTATGAAGCTGCTTTAGATTATTTTAAAGGAGATGATCTTGCAGCACGAGTATGGGTAAATAAATATGCCTTAAAAGATTCACAAGGGAATATCTATGAGAAAACCCCTGATGAAATGCATCGTAGAATTGCAAAGGAGATTGTTCGTATTGAACAAAAATATCCCAATCCGATGACAGAGGAAGAGGTATATAATTTAATTAAAGATTTTAAATACATTGTTCCACAAGGCGGGCCGATGGCCGGAATTGGAAACGAACACCAAGTTTCTTCTTTATCAAACTGCTTTGTAATTGGAAATGACGGGAATTCTGATTCTTATGGGGGAATCATGAAAATTGACCAAGAACAAGTTCAATTGATGAAACGAAGAGGTGGTGTGGGGCATGACTTATCGCATATTCGTCCAAAAGGTTCTGCTGTTCAAAATTCAGCACTCACCTCTACCGGATTAGCCCCTTTTATGGAACGCTACTCCAATTCCACTCGTGAAGTTGCACAAGATGGCAGAAGAGGAGCTTTAATGCTTTCTGTTTCTATCAACCACCCGGATGCAGAAGATTTTATCGATGCTAAAATGGAGCAAGGAAAAGTAACCGGTGCCAATGTTTCTGTCAGAATTGATGATGAATTTATGAAAGCTGTAAAAAACAATACTGCTTACACTCAGAAATATCCAATTTTTAGTGAAAATCCAAAATTCACCAAAGAAATTGACGCACAAGGACTTTGGAAAAAAATTGTTCACAACGCTTGGCAATCTGCTGAACCCGGAATTTTATTTTGGGACACCATCACCAGAGAATCTATCCCGGATTGTTATGCTGATTTAGGTTACAAAACAACTTCTACAAACCCTTGTGGAGAAATCCCTTTATGTCCTTATGATTCTTGTAGATTATTAGCGATAAATTTACTTTCTTACGTTGAAAATCCATTTACGGAAAACGCTAAATTCGATTTTGAATTATTCAAAAAACACGGTGCTTATGCTCAACGTATTATGGATGATATCATTGATTTAGAATTAGAAAAAATTGATAATATCTTAACTAAAATAGATGAAGATCCGGAGTCTGATGAAATCAAATCTATAGAAAGAAATCTATGGAAAAACATTAGAGACAAAGCTGAAGAAGGAAGAAGAACCGGAATTGGAATTACCGCAGAAGGAGATATGTTGGCTGCTTTAGGAATCAGATATGGTTCTGAAGAAGGAAATGCTTTCTCTGAAAAAGTGCATAAAAACTTAGCACTTTCCGTTTATCGCGGATCTGTAAACACCGCTAAAGAACGTGGAGCTTTTGCTATTTATGACGCCAAAAGAGAAGAAAATAATCCTTTCATTCAACGTTTAAAACAAGAAGATGAAAAGCTGTATTATGAAATGACTGAATTTGGTCGTAGGAATATTGCTTTACTCACCATTGCCCCTACCGGAACAACCAGTTTGATGACGCAAACCACTTCGGGAATAGAACCTGTTTTCTTACCGGTTTACAAACGCAGAAGAAAAGTAAACCCTAACGATAAAGATGCAAGAATTGATTTTGTGGATGAAGTTGGAGATTCTTGGGAAGAATATGTAGTTTTCCACCATCGTTTTAAAGAATGGATGAAAATCAAAGGATATGATACAGACAAAAATTATTCTCAAGAAGAATTAGATAAATTAGTGCAAACTTCTCCTTATTACAAAGCTACTTCCAACGATGTGGATTGGCTGAGCAAAGTACAAATGCAGGGCGCAGTTCAGAAATGGGTAGATCATTCCATCAGTGTAACCATCAACCTTCCTAATGATGTTCCGGAAGATTTGGTTGGAAAATTATATTTAGAAGCTTGGCAAGCCGGATGTAAAGGTGTAACGGTTTACAGAGATGGATCAAGATCCGGAGTACTAATTGCAAATGATGATAAAAAAGAAGAAAAAGAAGAAGAGGAAAAACTGACAAATTTCCCTATTAAACGTCCAAAAACTTTAACAGCTGACATTGTTCGTTTTCAAAACAACAAAGAAAAATGGATTGCTTTTGTAGGAAAAATCAATGATCAACCTTATGAAATATTCACCGGTTTAGCCGATGATGAATACGGAATTTTACTGCCAAGATGGGTTTCTGAAGGCTTGATTATCAAAAATAGAAATGAAGACGGCAGCTCGCGTTATGATTTCCAGTTTGAAAACAAAAGAGGTTACAAAACAACTGTAGAAGGATTATCGCATAAATTTGATCCTGAATATTGGAATTACGCTAAATTAATTTCAGGAACTATGCGCCACGGTATGCCAATTGATAATGTTGTAGATTTAATCGACAGCTTACAGTTGGACAGCCACTCCATCAATACCTGGAAAAACGGAGTAGTTAGAACTTTAAAACGCTATATAAAAGACGGAACAAAAGCAAAAAGCTTATGCCAAGAATGTGGATCTGATCAAGTAGTTTATCAAGAAGGTTGCTTGATTTGCACCAGCTGCGGATCTTCAAAATGCGGATGATATAATTTGGATTATTATACTTTATAAAGCTGAAAAACCCATCAAAAAAATCAATTGATGGGTTTTTTCTTGATTTAAGATAAAGAGTAAATCTTTTAGTTTACAAATATTTGTTACAATAAGCTTTAAAAATTATCTTTGTCCACAAAATTTTTAAACTATGCGTCATACTAAAATTATTGAAGTTCTTCAGAGCGATTCTTTAGGAGAATCTTATCAAATAAAAGGCTGGGTTCGCGCCTTTAGAAGTAATAGATTTATCATTTTAAATGATGGATCAACAATCAATAATCTACAATGTGTGGTTGATTATGAAAACACCGATAAAGGTATTCTTTCAAAAATCACCATTGGCGCAGCTTTATCTATTACAGGAATTTTAAAAGAAAGTCAAGGAGCCGGACAAAGAGTTGAAATCGAAGTAACCGATTTGGAAGTTTTGGGAGAGGCTAATCCTGATGAAGTTAAAAAAACAATTTTATCTCCTAAAAGACACAGCTTAGAAAAACTTCGCGAACAAGCACATCTTAGAGTTCGCACCAACACTTTTGGAGCAGTTATGCGTGTTCGTTCAAAACTTTCTTTTGCGATTCATCAATACTTTCAACAAAAAGACTTCCATTATGTCAACACCCCTATCATAACAGGAAGTGATGCAGAAGGAGCCGGAGAAATGTTTAGTGTCACAGATTTTGACTTCAACAATTTACCAAAAACAGAAGAAGGAAAAGTTGATTTCAAAAAAGATTTTTTCGGAAAACACACCAACTTAACCGTAAGCGGACAATTAGAAGCAGAAACTTATGCTTTAGGATTAGGATTGGTTTATACTTTTGGACCAACTTTTAGAGCAGAAAATTCCAATACTACAAGACATTTAGCTGAATTCTGGATGGTTGAACCTGAGATGGCTTTCTATGATTTGGAAGACAATATGGATTTAGCAGAAGATTTTATCAAGTATGTAATTAATTATGTACTTGAAAACTGCGAAGACGATTTAAAATTCCTCGAGCAAAGATTAACCAAAGTAGAAAGTCAAAAACCTAAAAACGAACGTTCTTCTATGAGTTTAATTGAAAAATTAAAATTCACTACCGCCAAATCTTTTAAACGCATCAGCTATACAGAAGCTATTGAAATTTTAAAGAATTCCAAGCCCAACAAAAAGAAGAAATTCAATTATATTATTGAAGATTGGGGAGCGGATTTACAAAGTGAACACGAACGTTTTTTAGTTGAAAAACACTTTAAACGCCCGGTGATTGTTTATGATTATCCTTCAAAAATAAAAGCTTTTTATATGCGTGAAAACGAAGACGGAAAAACCGTTCGCGCAATGGATATTCTCTTCCCCGGAATCGGAGAAATCGTCGGCGGATCTCAAAGAGAAGAGCGTTATGAAGTTTTAAAACAAAAGATGGAAAACTTAAACATCGATGAAAAAGAATTGTGGTGGTATTTAGACACCAGAAAATTCGGAACTTGTACGCATAGTGGATTTGGATTAGGTTTTGAAAGATTAGTTCAATTTGCTACAGGAATGACCAATATCAGAGATGTAATTCCTTATCCAAGAACACCGGGACACGCTGATTTTTAAAATCATCAATTAAAATAGCAAGAAATTGTTTACTCATGATTTTTCATGACAGGAAAGCTATTGCTTAAAAATAAAACCCTGAACAAAGCTAAAGAAAAGCTATTAACATAGTTTTGGTAGGTGATATCTGCTTATTTTCGTTATTTTTGTAAGTAAGCAATACAGGAAATCTATGTTAAAACAACAGCTCAATTTAAAACTTTCTCAAAAGCTTTCTCCGCAACAAATTCAACTGATGAAGTTGATTCAATTGCCTACACAAGCTTTTGAACAAAGACTTAAGCAGGAAATTGAAGACAACCCTGCTTTGGCCAGTGGAAAAGAAAAATCTGAAGAAGCTGAGTTTGAAGATGAATTTAGCAATGAAGCCGATGATATTCAATCAGAGGAACCTGAAATTGATATAGATGATTATTTAAGCGATGATGATATTCCGAGTTATCAGCTTAGGGCAAATAATTACAGCAAAGATGATGATGAAAGACAAATTCCTTATGCTTCCGGAAAATCATTTCCTGAATATTTAAAAACTCAATTACGCACTTATCGATTAGCAGAAGAAGATAAAAAAATAGCAGAGTTTTTAATTGGAAGTGTTGATGATGCCGGTTATATCAGAAGATCTATTGATGATATTGTCGATGATCTTGCTTTCACTCAAAATATTTACACCGATAGTGAAAATGTAAAAAAACAACTGAAGATTGTGCAAAGTTTAGACCCGGCAGGAGTGGGTGCACAATCTTTACAAGAATGCTTATTAATTCAGTTGAAACGCAAAGAATTGACAGAAAAAACTGAACTTTCTATCGCTATATTAGAAAATTCTTTTGATGCTTTTGCCAAGAAACATTATGAAAAGTTATTGACAAAACACGATATCAGCAAAGATCAACTGCGCGAAGTCATTGAAGAAATCAGTTCTTTAAATCCGAAACCCGGAGGTTCTTACTCCAATAATATCCATAATGTGGAACATGTTATTCCTGATTTTACCATTCAGATAAAAGATGGTGAATTAGAATTAAGTTTAAATGGCAGAAATGCTCCACAATTACATGTTTCTTCTCATTATAAAAACATGTTGAAAGGATATAAAGAAACCAAAAAAAGAACCAGCGAACAAAAAAGTGCAGTCATGTTTATCAAACAAAAACTCGATGCTGCAAAATGGTTTATTGAAGCAATTCAACAAAGACAACAAACCTTAATGTTGACGATGAATGCTATCATGGAATACCAAAAAGAATATTTTTTGTCTGGAGATGAACGTGATTTAAAACCTATGATTTTAAAAGATATCGCAGAAAAAATAGATATGGATGTTTCTACAGTTTCTCGAGTTGCCAACAGTAAATATGTAGATACCCCTTATGGAACCACTTTAATTAAAGATTTTTTCTCAGAATCTATGACCAACACAGAAGGCGAAGAAGTTTCAACAAGGGAAATCAAAAAAATATTGGAATTAACCGTTGAAAATGAAGACAAGAAAAAACCTCTAACCGATGAAAAACTCGCTCAGGTATTAAAAGAAAAAGGTTATCCTATTGCAAGAAGAACTGTTGCTAAATACAGAGATCAGTTATCTATTCCTGTGGCAAGACTTAGAAAAACATTATAGATGAAGTCTTTTTTAAGATCTGCTTTTTATATTTTCCATCCGATTTGGATTCCGTTTGTTGCAGCAGTTTTTTATTATTTGGCTGCTCCAAGGTTTATTTCACAAGAATTAATGGTTTTTCAACTTTGGTCAATAGCTGTTTTAAGCATTGGAATTCCGGCAATTTTTATGGCTGTTTTATATAAAATAAGCACAGATAAATCCATAGAATTTCTAAACTTATCTTCTAAAAGATTATTGCTTTTATGCTTTTCTATACTGCTGATTATTATCAATAATTATATCATTAAAAACAACTTACCTGAATTATTATATTTTTATACTGCTTATTTAATTTCTATTTGTGCTTGTCTGTTTTTAACTTTATTTAAATTAAATATCAGTCTTCATACTGTTGCTGCTTCTGCTTTAACAGCTTTTATTATAGCGATTAGCTTATTGTATAAATTAAATTTGGTATATATAATCGGATTGAGTGTATTGATTATCGGGTGGACGAGCTCTTCGCGTTTATTGAATAAATCTCACACTTTAAGCGAAATCAATTGGGGGGTTATTATTGGATTTATTCCGCAGTTATATTTCTTGTTTTTAGCTTTGAAACACTATAAGATGTAAAACTCCAAACCTACTTTAAAAGTAGTTAATTCCACCGGCTTTCCATCTAAAGTAGAAACATCTTTAAAAAATGGATTTAAACTGTAATACAAACTAAAGTTAAAAGTATTATATCCAAAAGTAAAGGTCAATCCATATCTCAATCTTTCTAAACCATCTACCTTAGTTTGATTAATTTTTTTTCCGGGCTGCTTAAACTTAGAATGAAAATAATACATATATCCTAATCTCAATCCTCCATAAACTCTCCAAAACTTATAAGAATCTGCTGTAGATGTTCTCCATCTTATCTGAAGAGGCATTTCTACCAAATAAGTTGAAAACCTGTTTACATTATAATCAAAATCATTTCTATTTAAAGTTTGAAATATTGAATTTCCGGCTTCATCTTTACTGATTAAAAGGTTTGTTCGGTAAGAATTCATAGACCAGCCTACGCCTATTCCCAATCCAAAATTTCTTCTTTTATTTAAAGGGATATCTCTGATATACCCCAAATTTACTCCTCCTGAAAAACCGGACTGATTGATGCCTTTAGACATTTTATCCAACAGATTAAAAGTCAACCCTACATAGAATTGGTCTTCTAAATATTTATGATCTAATCCGGGATGTTGAACAACGATAGAATCTGTTTCGGCTCTAAGTTTTTGCAAGCTGTCATTTTGGGCATTTGCCGAAAAAAAAAGCAATATTCCCAAAACTAATAGTAAAAGGGAATATTGCTTTTTCATAATAAGGATTTAATGTTTTAATAAAAACCTTATGTTGTTATTTTTTTACAAACAAAAAGTATAAAAACTCTTATTTAGTAAGAATTAGAAACCTTCTGTTGGGTCTCCGGTATTAGTGGTGTAATTAATACGGTAAGCTTTAGCTTTTCTCAATTCATCTTTAATATCCGTAACCAAACTCATATTGGTTTCTCTATCTATTTTTAATCCGGTAATCAAAGAACTTCTTACGCCTGGATTTTTAGATTCTCTTTCAGACACGATAAATGATTGAACATCTTGCACTCTTGCAAATTTATCATTTAACTGAATTCTGCTTGATGTTCCGTATTGTTGTTTATATCCATCACTGGGTGCTCCGGCATAGATATACATCACCAGGTTTTTATTTTCTAATTTTTCTACCTGATCAGCTTTTGGCATTCTTTGCTCCACCATTAAGCTGGTTTCTCTCATCGTTGTAGCAACCATGAAAGATC
>JAJYSY010000027.1 GCA_021793375.1 Bacteroidota bacterium
TTAAAGTAGATTCATCTAAAGCATAATTATTAAATCCGCCGTAAATATGTAATTCTTCTCCGCTTTTTAAAGGTTGATCATTTTTTAAGAAAAAACGTACCCAAGTATATTCACTTTCAATTTTTTTGTCTTTTCCCTGAACAGTATTAATTACAAAATCTCCGTTAATATCAGGATTATAAGTATAAACATCATTAGCTCTTACCCGATCAGGATAAAGATAAACATTATAAATGTCATCTAATTCTATGCGTTGAATATTGACATTTGTTCCGCGGACATCTTTGGTTTCAAAATATAAGAATTCATTTCCTCCCATAAAAGCGGATTCTTGATCATATCTATATATCAATTCATTGCCCATACGGTATTGAGGTTTTAAGTCATAGATGGAATTTTGAAGATTATTGTTTTTGATGAGGAGTGTTTTTACGTTTTGATCAGGATTTTTAAAAGTGAGTTCATCGCTTGAAGAAATCGTAAAATTGATGACTTGTTTGGAGCCAATATGTTTTAAATCTCTGGATCTTTTTACTTCTGCATTAATCCCGGTTAAGCTTTCATAAACAATAAAACGTTTAGAGAAAACCAATTCTTCGTCATTGTTATAAATTTCCAACATATAATTTCCGCTGACTTTTAAAGCTCTGGTGTCAGAATTGGGAATATTAAGATTGTAATGCGTATAAATCTGAAGTGTGTTAAAAGAATTTTTATAGCTCTTTAAACGCATATCGTCAAAACCGCTCATATATTCATTTTGTGATAAATCAGAAGGCGTCCAATCAAAATTATAATGAGATATTTTGTAATAATAATCTGCTTCGTCGCCAATTAAATCATCGAATTGTAAATTAATGCTTTGTCCTAATTTGATGATTGGAGTTCCGCTGAATTCACTTTTTCCTTTAAATTCAATGGTTTTAATATAATCCGGAGGTAAAGTTTCCGGGGTTTGTGCAAAAACAGTTGTCGAAAAAACAGCAATTAACACGAAAAGAAAAATGTTTTTCATAGATATAGAAGGTGTTCAATATAAAGTTATGCTAAGATAACGGAGGTAAATATACATGATTTCTAAAAATAATTTGAAGCTCAATAACGCGAAGATATTTTTTAGAGGTTAAAAATCTGAATAATTTTAATAATAAATATTATTTAGAATAATTTTAAATAGCTAAATTGCGATTAGAACTCTGTTTTTAGATGGAAAAATGCTTTGAAATTCTTACATTTGCAAACTGAAAAATAATTTTATTACTAATGGCAACAGACATTAAAGTCAAGAGAGGATATGACTTGAGGTTGAAGGGTGAAACTGATCGAGAATTGGTGGAAGCCCCTATGCCAAAGTCATTCGCTGTGAAGCCTCCCGATTTTCATTCGGTTGTTCCACAGTTGAAATACAAAAAACCCGGGGTGAGATTGGAGGCAGGCGATGAATTGTTTGTTTCAAAATACAGCGATAAAGTCCGTTTTGTTTCTCCAGTAAGTGGAGTTATCAAAGAAATTGTGCGTGGCGAAAGACGTCGCGTGATGGAGATTATTATCGAACCGGATGGAGAAAATGCGTATAAAGATTTTGGGAAATTAGAGGTTTCTTCTGCAGATGCAGAAACCATAAAAACCAAAATTTTTGAAAGCGGTTGTGGAGCATTTATCAAGCAGCGTCCTTATGATATCGTAGCAAATCCTGACGATGAGCCAAGAGATATTTATATTTCTGCTTGTGACACCGCTCCTTTGGCTGCAGATCCTGAATTTGTTTTGCAAGATCAGCAAGAAGAATTTAAAACCGGTATTGAAGCATTGGCAAAATTGACTTCAGGAAAACTTTATTTAGGAGTAAGAAAAGGAACTTCTTCCTTTTTGAAAGATCTTAAAAATGTAGAGTTGATTGAAGTTTCAGGAAAACATCCCGCCGGAAATGTAGGGGTGCAAATACACCACACCAACCCTATCAATAAAGGAGAACGTGTTTGGGTTGTAGGTCCTGAAGATGTAGCTATTATTGGAAGATTATTCCTCACCGGAAAATTCGATGCCAAAAGAACCATAGCCGTTGCCGGTAGTGATGCAAAAGAAAGAAAATATTTTAGAACTATTGTCGGAGCAGAAGTTACCGCTTTAGTAGGAAAAGTAGATACAAAGAAAACCAGAATTATTTCCGGAGATGTTTTAACCGGAACAAAATTATCAGCTGAAGGATACTTAGGGTATTATGACAATACTTTAACTTTAATTCCTGAAGGAGATAATTTCAGATTATTCGGGTGGTTGCCTTTTACTTATAATAATATTCCGTCGATGTCAAGAACTTCTTTTTCTTGGCTTTTCCCAAACAAAAAATATGAAGTAAATACAAGCTTAAACGGTGAGTTGCGTTCTTTGGTAGTTACCGGAGAAATGGAAAAAGTTATGCCGATGGATATTTACCCGATGCAGCTGATTAAAGCTTGTTTGGCAGGAGATATAGATCGCATGCAAAACCTGGGTATTTATGAGGTAATTCCTGAAGATTTTGCTTTGGTAGATTATATTAATACCTCAAAAGTAGAAGCTCAGGAAATTATTAGAATGGGCTTGGATATAATGATAACAGAAGTAGGATAAACTTTTTTATATAATGGGTTTAAGAGATAAATTAAATAAATTAAAAGAACCTTTCCTTAAAGGAGGAAAGTATGAGAAGTATCATCCGCTGTTTCAAGCATTCGATACTTTTTTGTATGTACCAGATGAAACAACAAAAAAAGGAGCACATGTGCGTGATGCTGTTGACTTAAAAAGAGTCATGATTACAGTGGTTTTAGCACTTATGCCGGCATTGTTGTTCGGAATTTGGAATTCAGGATATCAATACTTATCGCAAATTCAAGATGAAGTAGGATTTTGGGAAGCTTTTGGCGAAGGAGCCTTAAAAGTAATTCCGATGATCTTGGTTTCTTATATTGTAGGATTGGCGATAGAGTTTTATTTTGCCCTTAAAAGAGGTCATGATGTAAACGAAGGATATCTGGTAACAGGAATCTTAATTCCGATGATTTTCCCAATCGATACGCCACTTTGGATGATTGGAGTGTCTGTGGCTTTTTCAGTATTGATTGCGAAAGAAGCTTTCGGAGGAACAGGAATGAACTTGTTGAATCCCGCTCTAACCGCAAGAGCTTTTGCGTTTTTTGCTTATCCTACTTTTATGTCAGGAACTGATGTTTGGGTAGCTAATGCAGGAGAATTAGACGCAGTTTCTGGAGAAACAATTTTAGGAAAACTCGCTTTAAACGAAGAGGTAAGCTATAATACTTATGAAATGTTTATGGGGGTTATTCCGGGATCCGTGGCAGAAACCTCTACATTATTGATAATCTTAGGAGCATTAATCCTCTTATTTACAAAAGTAGGAAGCTGGAGAATTATGCTGAGCGGATTAATCGGTGGAGCTTTAGTTGCTTTATTGTTTAATGCTTTACCGGCAGATATCGGAAATAGCTTGACAAACTTCACTTGGTATGATCACTTATTAGTAGGTGGATTTGCTTTCGGAATTGTCTTTATGGCAACAGATCCGGTAACAGCAACACAAACCACTAAAGGAAAATGGATTTACGGATTCTTAATCGGATTATTGGCCATTTTGATCAGAGTAGTCAACCCGGCTTACCCGGAGGGAATGATGATGGCAGTATTGTTTATGAACGTATTTGCCCCAACAATCGACTACTACGTGGTTCAAGCGAATATTAAAAGACGTCAAAAACGTTTGGAATCAAAAAAATTAAAAGCTGCTTAAAATGAATGTAAATAGTAATAAATATACTTTTATTTTTGCGATAGTAATGGTTGTTGTCGTTGCTACAGCACTGGCTTTTGCAGCCACTTCTCTCGCCGAAAGACAAGGAATTAATCACCGTGCAGAAAAAATGCAGGACATCTTAAATGCTATCGGACTTAAAACCGTGGAACAAGATGGAGAAGAGGTATTTTTATCACGTGATTTAGCGGAAATAAACTATGAGAAATATATCGTAGAAGAACTTTCTCTGCGCTCAGACGGAAGTGTTGACGAATCTGTGAAAGCTTTTGATGTAAATCTTGGTCAGGAATTGAAAAAACCTGTTGAAGAACAAGTTTTTCCTCTGTACATTGCAGAGATGAATGACGAAAGATATTACATTATTCCACTTTACGGATCCGGACTTTGGGATGCCATCTGGGGATATATTTCTTTAAAAGAAGATGTGAACACCATCGGAGGAGCTATTTTTGACCACAAAGGAGAAACAGCAGGACTTGGTGCTGAAATTACCAAAGACTGGTTTCAAGATAGCTTTAAAGATGAAAAGATATTAGATAAAGAAGGAAATCTTGTTGGAATTTCTGTAGTAAAAGGATACACCGGAGGAAATGATAAAGACGACCACGCAGTTGATGGAATTTCCGGTTCAACACTTACTGCTAATGGAGTAGAAGATATGATTCAAGAAAGATTGAAACATTATATTCCTTACTTCAATGAAAATACAGATGTGAAAATTGAGTATTCTTCAAATTAAAAATTTGACTTTATTATGATCAAAGAAAATAAAAATATAAAATCAAATTCTGATAAAATGGAAGAAGTAAATACCAATACTTCTGCTAAGATGACAAAAGAAGAAGCAGAACAAAACGGGATGATTCTTTTTGTTTCTAAATCAGAAGAAAAAGAAGGATTGTTTTCTGCAGCAAATAGAAGACTTTTAACAGATCCACTTAATGGCGATAACCCTATTACGGTGCAAATTCTTGGAATTTGTTCAGCATTGGCAGTTACAGTTCAGTTAGAACCGGCAATTGTAATGTCTTTAGCCGTAATTTTTGTAATGGCAATGAGTAGTTTCTCCATCTCATTGATGAGAAATATTATTCCAAGCCGAATCAGAATTATCGTGCAATTAGTAGTAATTGCAGCTTTGGTAGCTTTGATTGACGAATTCTTAGAAGCTTTTGCTTATGACGTAAGTAAACAGCTTTCTATTTTCGTAGGATTAATTATTACCAACTGTATTGTAATGGGACGTTTAGAAGCATTTGCAATGTCTAAACCTCCTTATAAATCATTGCTTGACGGAATCGGAAACGGAGCAGGATACGGATTGATTTTGGTAATCGTAGCTTTTATCAGAGAACTTTTTGGATCAGGAAAATTAATGGGATATGAAATTCTTGGTAAACAAGCTGTAGATCCGGCAGATTCTACCGGCTTATATGCTTTGGGATATGTAGATAACGGAATGATGCTTTTAGCACCTATGGCATTGATTGTTATTGGAATTTTAATTTGGTTGCAAAGAACCAAATACACCGATTTAATTGAAGAAGACGCTTAATACATTAATATAGCCTATTAATTATGGATTATTTAAACTTATTTGTAAAAAGTATATTTATAGAAAACATGATTTTCGCATATTTCCTGGGAATGTGTTCCTACTTGGCAGTATCGAAAAACGTGAAAACAGCAGTGGGGCTGGGAGCAGCAGTAATCTTTGTTTTAGGAATTACCGTTCCGATTAACTATTTATTGGATAACTACCTCTTACAACCCGGAGCACTGGCTTGGTTAGGACCTGAATATGCAGAAATTAACCTGAGCTTTTTAAGCTTGATTATTTTCATTGCAGTAATTGCAGCAATGGTGCAATTGGTAGAAATGGTTATCGAGAAATTCTCTCCCGCACTTTATGATGCTTTGGGAATTTTCTTACCCCTGATTGCAGTAAACTGTGCAATTTTAGGAGGATCTCTATTTATGCAACAAAAAGAATTCTACAATATTTCTGAAGCCACAGTATATGGATTAGGAAGTGGAGTAGGTTGGTTCTTGGCAATTTTAGGAATTGCTGCTATTAGAGAAAAAATGGCTTACTCAAATGTTCCAAAACCCTTAAAAGGTTTAGGAATTACCTTTATCATTTGTGGATTGATGGCCATTGGATTTATGAGTTTTATGGGAATTTCATTATAAAATATTAGAAATACAGTATTATGGATTTAATGACAATAGTTGCCGGTATAGTTATCTTCTTGGTGATGATTTTGATTTTAGTAGGAATCCTACTCTATGCAAAACATAAATTAGTGCCATCAGGACCAGTAACAATAAACATAAATAACGAAAAAGACATGGAAGTAAGCTCAGGAGATACCTTGTTATCTACCCTGGGAAATAATAAACTCTTCCTGCCTTCTGCTTGTGGAGGACAAGGAACTTGCGGAGAGTGTAGATGTGTTGTAACCGACGGAGGAGGAACAATCTTAGCTACAGAAACACCACAATTCTCTTATAAAGAAATCCAACAAGGCTGGAGATTAGGATGTATGGTTCGTGTTAAACAAGACATGAAAATACAAATTCCTGAAGCTGTTTTTGGAGTTAAAAAATGGGAAGCAAAAGTAGTGAGTAACTATAACGTAGCTTCTTTTATTAAAGAATTTGTAGTTGAGGTACCGGAAGATATGAATTATACCGCAGGAGGATATATCCAAATCGAAGTGCCGAAATGTACAGTAGAATATAAAAATATTGACATTACAGCTCACCCTGAAGAACACCCGGGAGAACCGGATAAATTTAAATCAGAGTGGGATAAATTTGAACTTTGGCCGTTGGTAATGAAGAATAACGAAAAAGCAGAAAGAGCTTATTCAATGGCTTCATATCCGGCAGAAGGAAGAAGAATTATGCTAAATGTTCGTGTGGAAACACCTCCGTTCGATAAGAAAAAAGGAACTTGGATGAATGTAAATCCGGGAGTAGCTTCTTCTTATATCTTCGGATTAGAACCGGGAGATACTTGTGTTGTTTCCGGTCCTTACGGAGAATTCTTTATTAACGAAAGCGATGCAGAAATGCTATACGTTGGTGGAGGAGCAGGAATGGCACCATTACGTTCACACTTATATCACTTGTTCAAAACCTTAAAAACCGGAAGAAAAGTTACTTTCTGGTATGGAGGTCGTTCAAGAAGAGAATTGTTCTACTTAGACCATTTCAAACAATTGGAAAAAGACTTCCCGAATTTCCGTTTCTTTGTAGCTTTATCTGATCCTTTAGAAGAAGATAATTGGAAAGTGAAAAAAGACATTGACGATAAAGAAGGAGATGGATTTGTAGGATTTATTCACCAAGCAGTAATAGACAATTACCTAAATCATCACGAAGAACCGGAGGAAATAGAATTATATTTCTGTGGACCGCCGATGATGAATATGGCTGTAGAAAAAATGGGACTCGATTTCGGAATCCCTGAAGAAAATATCCGATTTGATGACTTTAACGCCTAATCGGAAAAACACAACAAAACTAAACCGCTGCTTAAAAAGTAGCGGTTTTTTTATGGCTGATTTCTTTTATGAAGACAGAAAATCAAAATCTATATTTTGTTAAGAGTGGAAGAATTAAGAAAGGCTATAAAAGCTAATTTACAAGTAAGAAAATAAATTTTAATCGAGGTTTTATACAAATGTCTTTTATCATTTAAACCTAAGCTTAAACGCAATAAAAAACCTCTTTTCAATAACTTCTCTACTCACTTAAAAGGAAATAAAGAAGAGATTTTAAACATTTAAAAGCAAATTTAAAATAGCAAAATTTCCATTTGATTTTGAAACTCTTCAATTATTAAAAATCAAAATCAGACTTTATAAGAAAATTAATTTTCATAAAAAAAGGGAGACAAAAATCTCCCTTTTTTATTGTTATATTTTTAAATTATTTTATTGTTGTTTTAAAATGCTGACATCTCCACCAAAAACATTTCCTTCGCCATAAGGAGAACCTTCTCCGTTCCATTTTTCCCACTTTTTCAATTCGATGTAAAGCGGACTTTTAGAAAGCTCCTTAGCTTCTAAGCGGATAGCTTCAGCTTTAAAACGAGCAGAAACCACTTGAGCAGAATCTCCTCTTGCTTGTTCAATTCTTGCGTCAGCCAAATATTTTTGCTCCAATGCTTTTTGTTCAGCAGTTAAGTTTCTTTGTTTTTGCGTTTCTTTCTCTTTAATCTGCATAGCAATTTTTTCCGGCAAGACCACATCTATGATTTTTACATAATTTAAATTCAAGAAATTGCCTTCAAAATTAGAGCGGATTTTATCTTCCATTTCTTTTTCCAACTCTTCTCTTTTAGTAGAAAAAACTTCTTCATAAGTATATCTTCCAATAATATCTTTAAAAGCACCTCTTGAAATTTCATCAACAAACTTTGTGTATTCCTCACGATATTCCAAGTGTAATAAAGCCACTTGATCCGGGATGATATTATAGTTTACAGAAACAGATAAATCTATATCCATTCCGTTTTTATCCAAGAATTTTTGTTCGTATTCGTTAGATTTTCTAAAAACTTCATAGGTAAACATCTTATTCCAAGGCAACATAAAATAAGTTCCTTGCCCATAAACTTTTTCGGTTTTAATACTTTCGCTGGCAAAAGGTTTATACATAAAACCGCGTTCTCCCGGACGAATAGTTGTCCAAGAATTCAGTAAAATAATCAAAGCGAAAATAGCTAAGCCCACTCCGATTCCAATTTTTGTCTGATTCTTTTTGGTTAAATTTTTCATTGAAATATAAATTAATATTGAATTTTTTAAGCTTGTTTTTTTCCGGATTTATAATAATCCACTGTCAAATAAATAAAGTAAAGAAGAACTACTAAACCGAAGATTTTTATAAAAGGCGGACTTAAAAACAGGTATTTGAAATAAATAAAAATCAACCCTAAATTCAAAGTCAGTAAAATGATGAGAATAAAATTCCGCTTTGAGTTTTTGTTGTTGTCTTCCATATTTGTTGAGTCATTATTTGAAGGCAATTCACTTTCTTGCTGAAAATGTAAATTGTTCTTTTTTAATAAATCTTTTAATTGTTCAGGTAATTCTTCCACAAAACCTTGAATTTGAATAAGCTGAAAAAAATATTTTTTAGCGGATAATAATACGTCTTTTTTTTGACATTTTTAACGATTGCTTTTAAAAAAACTGTTGTTAAACGAATCCTTTTTGCGTATTATATATAAATCAGCTTACAGATTTATGCATATCCAATCCTAAAGCCAAATATTGATTATTATTAAAATCAAACTCATCAATAATCTCCCATCCTAATTTTCGGGTATGTGCAGCAGTAGAAATTTCGTTAATTTTATTGATAAAAGTAATTGAAATCGGATATCGTTTTACAAATTCCAGTCGCATTTCTTCAAAAAGTTGATTAAATAAACCTTGTCCGCGATATTTTCTATCAATACAAACCGGACCATATTGAAAAGTGTTTTTCGTTGTAATTTTTTGTTTTTGAAAAGAGAGTTTTGGAAAACGCGAAACCATATAATTAAAAATTTCCCATTGTTCAAAATACTTCCAACTCGCTGCAAAAATATAAGCAACCACTTTGTGTTCTTTATTTTTAGCTACAAACAAACCATTTTCTTTTAAGATATCTTGGATTTGTTTTGTGGTAAAAGGCGTGGTTACAAAACCATATTTTCTTTCCTCTTCGGTCATATTTTTATATAAATATTTCTCTTGAAGTGCGAGAACCCCGGAAATATCAGCAGCAGTAGCTAAAGTGGTTTGCATAGGATTATGTTTAAAATCTTCTTGCAAATTTAGAAGAATTAAAAAACTTTGAGCTCATAAAAAGATAAATAGAAAAACAAATAAAAGCGAAAAAGCTTTGCTTTCGTTTTAATATTTAAATTTGAAAAATTCGACAAAAGAAATTAAACGCTTATGATCAGTGTAAAAGACGTATTGGTTTCAGATGATTTGACAGAAAAAAACTTTTTATGTGATTTAAAATCCTGTAAAGGAATTTGTTGTGTAAAAGGAGATAGCGGTGCGCCTTTAGAAAAAGAGGAAGCAGAAATTCTAAAAGAAATCTATCCGAAAGTCGCTCCTTATATGACAGAAGAAGGAAAAGAAGTTGTCAAAAAACAAGGCTATTTTTTTAATAAAAACGACAAACTTTCCACCCCGTTGATGAAAAATAAAGCTTGTGCTTATGTTTTTCAAGACGAAAAAGGAATTTATAAATGTGCGATAGAAAAAGCAAATCGCGCAGGAAAAATAGACTTTAAAAAACCGATTTCCTGTCATTTATTTCCGGCAAGAATAAAAGAATATGAAACTTTTACAGCCGTAAATATGCAACAACTTAAAATCTGTGATTCCGCTTGTAAATTAGGAAACCAGCTTAAAATTCCTACTTATAAATTTTTAAAAGAAGCACTGATCCGAAAATTCGGAGAAGATTGGTATGAAGAATTTGAAAATCTGGTGGAGGGGGAGCGAGATTTTTAATTTACCTCTATTTAAGTTATAGCGCAGTATGTTTCAGTATAAATTGCCTGTTTTTGAGCATAATCATATACCAAAATCCATATCATCATTTATGACCGGATTTAAATCGTCCATCAATTCGAAAATTAAGGGTTTCTTATTGCCAAAACGATAGCTTACGCTTTCGCGTTTATTTATATTTTTCTTTCTAAGGCAAATAGAAGACAAATTATTAGCTATAATTCCACTTTGTTCATTATATTTGTTTATTCAGTTATGCTGAACAATATGTTATATTGAACGAAATGCAGAAGACAATTGATCTTATATATCAAGGAATTAATTCTTTAGAGGATGTTTTAACTTCCCCGATAAGGATTTGCAATGATTCTCGGGATTATGATGCTATTATTGAAATTAAAGATGAGAAATTTATTTGCATAGCTAAGAAATATGCCAAAAATGAAAGTAATGATGCTTTAAAAGAGCTTGTTACTAATGTAAATGATGATGCTCATAAAATCTTAATTGCCGACCATCTTCCGCAGAATAAAGCAGAATTTTTAAGGAGAAACAAAATTAATTATTTGGATGCAGCCGGAAATGCGTACATAGAGACCGATTCTTTGTTTGTGATGGTTGAAGGGAAGAAGCCTAAAGTTACTTTCGCCAATAATCAAACGCGCGCATTTCAAGAGACGGGTTTAAAATTATTATTGCTCTTGATTTCTCAGCCCAACAGCTTGGCCTTAACCTATAGAAAATTGGCGAGTAAAACAGGGGTTTCTACAGGGTCGGTGAGCAATATTCTTAAAGAATTAGAAGAGGAAAACTATTTATTAAGATTTGGTCATAAAAAGATTTTAAAAAATAAAGAAGAGCTGATTAATCGTTGGGTTACCAACTATAAAGATTATTTGAAACCACGAATTAAAAGGCAACGAATGCGTGCGCTTGGAGATTTCAATTCAAAAGATCTATTAGGGAGCAACTTGGATTTTTATTTCGGAGGAGAGCCAGGAGGAGAGCTGTTGACCAAGCGCTTGAAGCCCAAAGATTATATTATTTATTCAAATGAAGATATTAAAACAATTGCTCAGAATCTGAAGCTGGTTCCTGATGAATCGGGTAATATTGAATTATATCAAAAATTTTGGACAGCAGAAATTGCGGATAAAGACAGTAAAGTAGCGCCAAAATTGGTGGTGTATGCAGATTTATTGAATACCGGAAACAACCGAAATATCGAAACCGCAAAATTGATCTTGGAAGATGGGCTATAAATTAGAAATAGAAAAATTAGAACACCCGCTTCTTAAACCATTGTTGGAAGAGCTGTTGTCGATTTTTGACGAATTGAATGTAAGGTTCTTTGTGATTGGTGCTACGGCAAGAGATATAATGATGCAGATTCACCAGAAGCAAGCTGGTCGGGGAACCTATGATTTGGATATAGCTATTGCTATTAACAACTGGGAAAAGTTTGAAGAAATCAAAAACAAACTTCTTCAACTCGAACATTTTGAGGAGGATGTAAGGCATATCCAAAAGCTCAGATATCAAAAGTATTTTGAGGTTGATTTGGTACCTTACGGTGTCATAGCTGAAGAAAAAAACAAAATATTCTGGCCACCGGATCAAAACATCGCAATGTCAGTATTGGGATACGATGCCGTTGAGAAAGACTTAGTTGAAGTGAGTTTTGAAGATGACTTAAAGGTTAAGGTAGCTTCTTTAAGCGGAATCTTCATTCTAAAACTTTTAGCTTGGAAAGATCGTTATTTACAAGGGAATAAGGATGCGGAAGATATTGGATTTATCCTGCAAAATTATTTACCAATTAACGAGGAAAGAGCTGCCTTGGAGCATTATGAAGCAGTTTATGAATTGGAAGATTTTTCCATTGTAAAAGGAAGCGCCGTACTCTTAGGGATAGATATTAATAAGCTTTTAGAGGAAAATAAAGCAGCAAAACGCGAATTAAAACAGTTGATCAAAATTGAAATAGAAAAAGAATTAACGAGTCCTCTTTTTAATCAAATAATTGAAACGAATTCAATTTCGTTTGATGAGATAGAAAGCGGTTTCGCCTTATTTAAAAAACAATTAAAATAAAAAAATTACGAATAAACTATGGCAATAAAAAAAATCAGATTTATACAGTTCCATCTGGGCGAGTTGTGATGCACTTCGGGGAGGGATGGACGCTTCTCAATATAAGGATTATGTGCTGTTTATGTTATTTATCAAATACATCTCCGATAAATATGCAGATTCAGACGACTTCGCACCACCGGTAGTGAAAATGATATTCAGGTGGAAGTTCCCACAGACAAGGAAACTTGCAGGTAAGGAAAAAGTATTCAATTGTTTTTTTCTTTCAATAGCACACTATCTTGATAACTACTTCAAACTATCACTAAACTTCTTTAAAACTCGCTGAATCTTATAAAAATAAAATCGGCCTTTGCTGGAGCTACGGCTGATAAGGAAGAAGACGGATTTTGAACTAAAACTGGCTGTAAAATCGGCTGTAAATTTTCCCTTCAAAAAACATTCAGATTTAAACCAACCGCTTATTACGGAAAGCTCGTCCTGAACCTGATTTTAAATCATCGTCAGACGAACAAGAAAAAAGTAAAAAAAGAAAGCTGAATAATAATAAACTTTGTTTCATAATTGATTGATTTTAAACGGTTATTGATTGTAATAAGTCTTTTGTTTTTAAGTGAAAATAATGTTGTTTTTGTTGGAATATTTCCTCGATGATATAAGCATTTGTATCGGTTAGCTTTTCAGCTATTCGGTTGAAATCATTGAGATTTGGGTTTCCAATGTTCTTTTCAATATTTTGGTCTAACAGGTTTAAAAAACGTGTTCGCAATGCTTTTTCGTTAGGCTGATATTTATGGATATACTTCAAACAACTGGTGGTTGTAAAGTAAATCAAGGCGTAGGCTTTGGTTAAGGAATAATGTTCCATTAGCTCATCCAAATAGACATCAATCAAATTGAGGTCGATAATGCCGTTAAAGTAGAGCTCATTTTGATTATTCAGATATAAGAGTATTTCATATCGATAAATACGTTTCCAAAGAATAGAAAGCTCTTCTATGGTATAATTCTTTTCGACTAACGTCTGAAAGTAAGCATCCTGAGTAGTTGGGAAATCAATGTTTATACGCCATATAGCTTTATTGTAGTAAAGCGAAAAATAATATGTTCCATCTTTATTTTTAAGAGATTCAAAAGAATCGTACTGCGGATAGCCGACAGGTAGCAACAGCTTTTTCTCTATCAAATTGGTGATGAAATTCACATATTCACGAGGTATGCCGATGAACTTTTCATTGTTGTAATATTGAGGATTGGTAAAGTCGATAGAACCCTTCTCGTTACAGAAATTACGATAGATTAGCATTAACCTAATTTCGTCAACCAAACTTACTTCTGATGGCTGATAAATCATTGTATTTTGCTGTTTCAACCATTGATGCGCCTGTTTTTCGTATTCAGTCTTTTCTTGTTGAAACCTTTCCTCACGTTCGGTAATGCAATAGGTGCACTCGCAATCTTTGGTGAAATCGTGATGACAGTGAAGACACAAATACCTATCTGTATCATTGCTTTGTGTTCTCGATGCTTTTTTAGTGTAAATCGTATGTCCACAATTTTCACATTTATCCTTTGTGCGGACGTAAGGTAAATCCTGATAGAATTGTTTAGGCGAAACACCTTTTAGGTCAAACTCCGAAATAATCTCCCGAATAGGTTTCTTAGCTTGATAAGCTTCAAATAGTTTCTCAATAGTATCCTCAGGATAATCCTTGAAAGGAGAGTTTTTACGCTTGAAATAGTATTTGCCCTGTGCCATATCTTACGAATTAAAAAAGCGTGGAACTGCTCGTTAAATCCGACAAAGAGGCACCGCTAAGAGCCCGACATCCAGATAAAACTTACAGCCCACGCCGAATCGGCACGGGCGTAAGCTTATCGAATTTGGATGTCATTGAAAATTAGCGGTTTTCTTCGTCCAAAACGATAGCTTACGCTTTCGCGTTAATTAATATTTTTCTTTCAATAGCAAAGATAAGTTATTTATAGTTTGTGGAGAAGAAATAATTAACTATTTTTATCATCTATTTATAAATACATACAATCAAATGAAGCTAAATAGGATTAGAGTAGTATTGGCTGAAAAGGACAAAACCAACAAATGGCTATCCGAAAAGGTAGGGAAAAGCCAAGTTACGGTTTCAAGATGGTGCAGTAACAGTCATCAGCCCTCTTTGCAGGATTTGAAGATTATGGCAGAAGCTTTGGATGTGGATATAAAAGATTTGATTAATTCAACTAAAATTTAATTATGCCGACCAAAATAACACAGTATAAGATTTTTTTAGCCACGCCAAGTGATGTGCAAGAGGAAAGAGAGAAAATAAAAAGGGTTATAGAAGAATTAAATTTAACCTTTGGAAAACGAAATGGTTTACGACTAGAATTAGTAAAGTGGGAAACGCATTCTATTCCTGGAATTGCACAAAATAATCCTCAAGAATTGATAAACCCTTTAGTCGATAGTTGCGACATATTCGTAGGTATTTTATGGAAAAAATTTGGAAGCCCCACCGATAAAGCAGAATCAGGTACTGAGGAAGAATTTCATAGAGCATACGAGAGATTTAAAGAGAATTCCTCATCCTTAAGAATATTGTTTTATTTTAAGAACACAGCAGTTTCAATTGATGATATCAATTTAGAACAAATACAAAAAATAAAGAACTTTAAGAAGGATGTAACTGAAAACAAAAAGTTACTTTACGGAAGTTACGAAACTATAGAGGAGCTTTCCGGAAAACTTCGGGTGCATATTCCTGAAAGTATTGATGAATTGAAATGTTACGAAAACGAAGGAGTAGTAACAGATATGGATATTGTGAAATCGGAGAATGAATTAGGACTTTTAGATTACGTTGACCAAATGGAAGAAAGCATTAATCTTTCATTGACTGCGTTAAATCAAATAACAGATGCCACGAATTGGGTAAGTGAACGAATTAAAAGTAAAACTAATGAGATTGAGGCGCTGACTCTTGGAGGTAGTATGCCTGGAAGAAAAACAATTAGAAGTTACTTGATTAGAGTATCCAAAAATTTAAATACTTATGCAAATCGTATCGATCCAGAAATTACACTGTTTTACGATAATTTTGAAAAAGCTATGACCGCATTATCAAATAACATTAAAATATCAAAAATAGATTTAATAGTTGAAGAAGAGGATTTCAAACAACTTGAGTGTTCTTTAGATGATTTAATAGGGAATATATCCTTGGCAATCACCGAAATGGTTGGCTTCGAAAATTCAATAAATGAACTGCCCAAGCTATCAAAGGAATTGAATTCGGCTAGGAACAATGTCTCGAACAAACTTAAAAAATTGATTTCAAATTTGCGGATTAGCTATGCAATGGCTTTAGAAGTTAAGAAAGCATTTATAAACGATTAATAGTAAATATGCCAACACTCAACTGGATAGGAAAAGATAAAGTTATTACACATCATCACGATGTACCTTTTCGTGTTTTAGAGCATCAATATGGTTTTACAGCCGATGCTAAAACAGGAAAAACAAGAGAAGATAAAACAGAAACCCATTCGGGAAATAAAATCATTCACGGAGATAACCTCGAAGCATTAAAGAGTTTATTACCGGAATATGAAGGAAAAATCAAATGTATTTATATAGACCCGCCCTACAATACCGGAAATGAAAACTGGGTCTATAACGACAATGTCAACCATCCTAAAATTAAAAAATGGTTGGGCGAAGTAGTAGGCAAAGAAGGAGACGATCTATCTCGACACGACAAGTGGTTGTGTATGATGTACCCACGCTTGCAGTTGTTGCATAAATTATTAGCTAATGATGGAGCGATATTTATATCAATAGGAGTTGATGAATTTGCTTCATTAAAAATGCTTTGTGATGAGATATTTGGACGGAATAATTTTAGAGAATGTTTTATATGGTACAATGAGGGCAATACAGAGAATCAAGAAGAGATTACTTCTGTACACGAATATATACTTATGTATGCAAAAAGAATTAATAAGTTAAAGTTGCAGAATGTAGTTGACCCAAATATACCCAAAGATTCAAAAATTAGAAGGAATTTTGTTGAGAACTCATTAATAAAAAATGGATATAAAAACCCTCCTGTTGAAATAGAGTTGCCTGCTGGATTCCCCTGCGAGGTAGAATCCTTATTGGTTCCAAAAACTGAAAACTATAAAGACCTCATAGAAGAAGTAGGTTCCTTGGGGTATTTTACCAGAGAAATGAAAAAGAAATATGGTTTGTCTTATCCTATAAGACAAACAGATATGGTTGTTGAAGATTATAAACTACAAAGTCCTATAAAGGTATATTCGGGTTGGTCTGCTTCTAACAAATTAAAGAGATTTATAAAAAATGAATGCAAACCTTATAATGAGGGAGAGGCTAAAATTAGATTTTATCTAACCAAGAACGGCGTAATTTATTACAGAAAAGAGGGTAGGGAAAGTCACTTTATTCCGTCTGTATTAAGAAATATGGGGACTACCGAAACTAATAAATATTTATTGGAATCTATGGGGTTGGAATTTAATTTTCCTAAACCAATAGAATTGATCACTTTTTTAATAAGCTCTATGACCACCGATAATGATATTGTTTTGGATTCATTTGCAGGTTCAGGAACTACAGCTCACGCAGTTCTTAAATTAAATGAATCTGACGGGGAAAACCGTAGATTTATATTAATTGAAATGGAAGATTATGCAAGAGATAAAACGGCCAAGAGAATTCAAAACGTTCTAACAGGTTATAGTTATAAAGGTGAAAAGCATACAGCTTTAACTGAGTCTTTTGATTTTTATACTTTAGGTTGTTCTTTATTCAAAGCAAACGATAATCTTAACGAAGAAGTAGCCACTGAAAAAATAAGAGCCTATGTCTGGTTTTCAGAAACACGAGCCTCTAAACCGGTTGAACAATCTTCAAAAGAACCTTATTTATTAGGAGTTCAAAATGACACGGCTTATTATTTTATCTATGAAAAAGAAAGTTTAACCACCTTGGATTATGAAGCTTTAAAAGATATAAAAACTAAAGCTGAACAGTATGTCATATATGCAGACAACTGTTTATTGCCGAAAAGCTTTATGAATAAGCATAACATTATTTTTAAGAAAATACCAAGAGATATAACGCGATTCTAAATAGACAATATGGCCGAAGAAATTAGAAATAATAAGTTATTTAAAGAACTCACTTCGATTATCGAAATGGGTAAGAAAAATGTAGTCGCTCAGGTTAATAGCACCTTGACTCTTGTCTATTGGAAGGTGGGGCATAAAATCAATGAATATGTATTGGAAGGCGAGCGAGCAGAATATGCTAAAAACATTGTCGTGACGGTGTCGCGAGATTTGGAAACCTTGTATGGAAGAGGATTTGCGGAAAAGAACATTCGGCGAATGATTCAGTTTTCTAAGGTTTTTAAAGATTTTGAGATTGTCGCGACACTGTCGACAAAATTGAGTTGGAGTCATTTTGTAACAGTTATTCCTATAGAAGAAGAAGCTAAACGTTTGTTTTACCTCAAAAAAGCGATTGAGGAGCAATGGAGTGTACGAATGTTACGCAAACAGATAGAGCGCAAGGCGTATGAGCGAAAAGAAATTGCTCAAATTCAGATAAAAGATAGCCTTGCTATAGCTCAAGACACGTTTAAAGACCCTTATTTCTTAGATTTTTTAGGATTAAAAGAAGGGTATTTAGAAAATGACCTTGAATCGGCTATACTTAAGGAAATAGAGCTATTTATCTTGGAACTGGGTGTGGGCTTCGCCTTTGTTGAGCGACAGAAAAGAATGATTATAGACGGAGAGGATTTCTATTTAGACTTATTGTTTTACCACCGAAAGCTAAAACGATTAGTAGCTATAGAATTGAAATTAGGAAAGTTTAAAGCAACCCATAAGGGTCAAATGGAGCTTTACCTAAAATGGCTTCAAAAACACGAACAGCACGAAGGAGAAGAAACACCAATAGGTTTGATTTTGTGTGCAGAAAAAAGCAATGAGCAAATTGAATTATTGGAAATGGGTAAAAATGGAATTATGGTAGCAGAATACTGGACAGATTTGCCACCCAAAGAAAAATTGGAAGAAAAGTTACATTTATTATTAAAGGAAGCAAAAGCAAGAATACAACGAAATAATTTACTGAAATAATGGAATTAAAATCCTATCAACATAAAGTTTTAAAAGATTTGGAAGATTATCTTGAATATGTTCAAAAGTATCAGGATTTAGCTAAAGCTTTTAATCAGTATTGGGAAGATAAAATTGGTCCTTATAACCCTATCGACGGTTCAGGAATGCAACCTTATAAAAATAATATTCCCAATTCGGCACACGTCTGCCTAAAGGTTCCCACCGCGGGAGGAAAAACTTTTATTGCCGTAAATGCGTTGCATAAAATATTTTCAGCTTATGATGCATCGAAGCCAAGAGCTGTGATTTGGTTAGTTCCATGGAGCAACTTACTACAACAAACTACCAAAGCTTTGTCCAATCCGGAACATCCTTATCGCCAGAAATTGAATGCCTTGTTCAATAATCGCGTTCAGGTTTATGAAAAAGATCAATTGTTGCAAGGTTCTAATTTCAACCCTACAATAGTCCAAGACCAGTTGAGCATTTTTGTAATGAGTTTTGCAAGCTTAAGAGCAAGAAATAAAGAAGATAGAAAAGTATATCAAGAGAATTCACAAATGGCATCTTTTACAGAGCATATAAAGGATAAAGATGTTTTGTTGGATGATATAGACGATACTGCTTTGATTAATGTTATACGTAGCTTAAATCCGGTTGTCGTAGTGGATGAAAGTCATAATGCGGAAAGCAATTTGAGTGTTGAAATGCTTAAAAACTTAAATCCATCTTTTATCCTGGACTTGACCGCTACACCAAAAGAAAATTCAAACATCATCAGTTTAGTGCCTGCTATAGAACTGAAAAAGGAGCATATGGTCAAACTCCCGGTGATCGTATATAACAATTATGACAAAACAGAAGTTGTCAACAACGCTTTGCATTTACAGCGAAATTTAGAGCGGTTTGCCAAGTTAGAAGAAGAAAAAGGCGGGAAATACATTCGTCCGATTGTGTTATTCCAAGCTCAGCCAAAAACCAAAAAAGATAATGTAACTTTTGAGAAGTTAAAAGAACAATTAATTGGATTAGGGATTCCTGAAGAGCAAATCAAAATTAAAACTGCCAATATCGATGAACTCAAAGGTGTTGATTTAATGAGTCGGGATTGCGAGGTGCGCTATATCATTACCATCAATGCTTTAAAAGAAGGTTGGGATTGTCCGTTTGCTTATATCTTGGCTTCTCTGGCCAATAAATCCAGTGCCGTAGATGTTGAACAAATTTTAGGACGGGTACTACGTCAGCCCTATGTAAGAAAACATTCAGCCTATCAACTGAACTTATCTTATGTCCTCACCGCTTCAGCGAAATTTAACGAGACCTTACAAAACATTGTAAAAGGACTTCAAGAATCCGGATTTAGCGAAAAAGACTACCGTAAAATCGATAAGATGCCGGAGGAGGAAAAGAAGGAAAGCATAGAAAAACCTGTAGAAAATTTCTTGTTTCCCGAGCAACAAGATGAGGAGAAGAATGAAGATGAAATTGACAAAAGCAGAATTAATCTGGAATCCGAAGCCGAAGAAAGTCCGGTGATTCAAGAAATTGAGACTTTGGCTAAAGAGCAGTCAGAAAAATTGGAAGAAGAGATAAAGGCACAAGAAAATCAAGATGAAGATGAGAATTTATTTCAAGAAATGGGAAACAAAGTGAAACGATATCGGATAAAAGAAGCAAACAAAGAGGTAGCAGAACAGATTGAGTTGCCTCAGTTTTATTTACAAGTTCCACCGAGTGATATTTTTGGTACGGATGAAGAATTATTAAATCGGGAATCCCTATTAAAGGACTTCAGACTCTCACAAGAAGATATCAAAATAGACTTTGAAAATATCTCTTCTGATTTAATTAAAGTGGATTTAGAGGAAATTCAAAAAGATGAATATAAACCTACTTTTACGAGGATAGAAGACCAAACCATCAAAGACCCGATAGCTGAATATATTCTTTCAAAGCCCAAAGAAGTTCAAATCAAAAATATTGCTCACGAATTAATGCAGGTGATTGGAAATATGTATCCCATTGCTGACCAAGAAATCAAAACCTATATCGGGCGGATATTAGACGGAATGAATGCGGAACAAATGCGAGATATACTTAATCGTAAGTACAGCTATACCGGGAAAATAAAAACAAAAATCAGACAGCTTGCAGATGCTTATGCCGAAACTCAATTTTTAGATTTATTGAAGTCTAAACGAATTACCACAGAACCCAACTGGAAATTAAAAAATGAAATTGTTCCCGGGCGTACAGGATCTTCAATAGGGAATTCCTTGTATGAAAAAGAGGGAGAAATGAATGGGTTTGAGGAACAGGTTATAATGGAAATAGGTACCGCCTCAAATATTGCCTTTTGGCATAGAAACTTGGAAAGAGGTAAAGGTTTTAAATTAAACGGATTTATTAATCATTATCCCGATTTTATTTTACAAACCAAAAAAGGGAAAACAATTCTTATTGAAACCAAAGGCAGCGATCGTGACAATAGCGATAGTGAAAGAAAATGTCGTTTAGGCTCGGAGTGGGAACGTCAAGCAGGCAATGACTTCGCCTATTTTATGATTTTTGACAAAAAAGCAATTGAAGGTGCTTATACACTTGCAAAGGCTAAAGAATTGATTGGGGGAATGTAGATTTTAATTAGCCACGGAAATGATTCGGAAATTTTATAAAGTATTTTTGAATAGAAGCCTTCATATCCTTTTACGCCTAAGTGAAGTTTTAAAGGTAGAATTGATAACCATAAAACCTTTTTCCTAATGTCGGATCAATCCAGTAGTGATGAAATCCTGAACCTAATCTGCAGCTATTCCAATACCTGGTCAGCGTTAGAGAAGTACGATAAAAATCAATTCCCTTCCTATGGAACCGTAAAAGAAATCCAACTTTCTGCCACACAATTGGCCAAAGACTTACAAGTTTTAAAAGAAAAGGAAGTTTAGAAGGAATCTTCGGGAATATATTCCAAACAGTTTTTGGAGAGGATGCTTATCCATCATTAGAAGAGAAAGCAGCCCATTTGCTTTACTTTGTTGTGAAAAACCACCCGTTCAATGATGGGAATAAACGCAGTGGCGCATTTTCCTTTATTTGGTTCCTGAATAAGACAGGGGTAAACTTTGAAAAACAAATTAATCCACAAACATTAACCACACTAACTTTATTAATCGCTCAAAGTAATCCGACGGATAAAGATAAAATGATTGGGATTGTAAAATTGCTGTTGAGCTAATCGCAGATTAAGAAAAAGTAGTCAACTGTTATTTTTTCTTTCCCACGCACATTCTGATAATCTACTTCAAGCTATCATTAAACCTCTTTGAAATTCGCAGAATCTCATAAAAAGAAAATCGGCCTTCGCTGGAGCTACGACTGATAAGGAAGAAGACGGATTTTGAACTAAAACTGGCTGTAAAATCGGCTGTAAATTTTCTTTTCAAAAATCTCCATTTAAATCAACCGCTTATTACGGAAAGCTCGTCCTGAACCTGATTTTAAATAGCGTTCAAAATCATAAGCTTTTTGTTTGTCTTGAAACTGAGCAAGAAAAACAACTTCCACAGGAAGTCTAACCTTCGTAAATTTAACCTTTCCACTTTGGTGAGCTTTAAGCCGTTGTGGAAAATTCTTAGAAAACCCCGTGTAAAACTGCCCGTCCGAACATTTGAGAATATAAACGGTATAGGAAGGTATCATGTGCATTCCTTTGAAGTTAAGTAACACAAGATACAGGTTTTTAGATAAAAAACTTGTAGAGAATGAAAATTAAATCTTCATCCACCTTCGCTAAAGCTACGGCGGATGGAGAGAAATCCACCTTCGTTGAAGCTATGGTGGATAAAGAAAAAAGCCCGTCTTCGCTGATGCTTCGACGGGCGTAGGCGGAGGAAGAGGGATTCGAACCCCCGGAAGTGTTACCTTCAACGGTTTTCAAGACCGCCGCAATCAACCGCTCTGCCATTCCTCCAATAAAAATGTCCAACAAGGCTGTTGAACGGCTGCAAATATAAGAAGCTTTTTCTAATCTGAAAATATATTTTGAAGAAAATTTAAATTGTTTTTATATCTTAAAATGTTTTGAAATATAGCTTGTTGTTTATGAGTTGATTAAAGTTTTTTTTGACTTAATAAAAAAATCCGGTGAGCAGATAAATCAAAGCAAAAAAAACGGTGCTCAGGGCTACTTTTTTTAATTCCGGATCTAAGTTTTTAGGGATTTTATTTTCTCGTACAACTTTTAAATGAATCAGCAGAGGTATAAAAGCTATTAAAATAAACCAATTAAGATAATTCGGATCATTTGAAATATAAATCAAACTCAAAATAAAAGAAATTAAAATCAAAGCAAAATGATATTTCTTGGCTTTGTTTTCTCCAAGTTTCACCACCAAAGTAATCTTTCCGGATTTTTTATCGCTCTCTCTGTCTCGCATATTGTTGAGGTTTAAGACAGCTGTGCTGAGCAATCCAACGATTGCAGCCATTATCCAGATGGTGTAATTTAGGGTATGGGTATATAAAAAATAACTCCCCACTGCGCTGAGCAAACCAAAAAACAGAAAAACAAATATATCTCCTAAACCGCGATATCCATAAGCAGTTTTTCCAACGGTGTATTTTATAGCGGCGATGACGGCTAAAATTCCCAATCCGAAAAAGAGAAGAACATTGAAAACTTGATCTTTTTCAAAAGCGATGAAAATCAAAATTCCTGCAAAAGTCAAAGTGATTAAGCTGGTGATAATCATCGCAGTTTTCATCTCCTTGTCAGAAATTATTCCGCTTTGCAATGCTCTCATCGGACCAATGCGATCTTCATTGTCTGTTCCTTTTATTCCATCTCCATAATCATTGGCGAAATTTGACAAAACCTGTAAACCCAATGTGGTGAGCAAAGCAAAAATCAAAATATTGAGATCGAAAAAACCTTCTCTTACGGCCATTCCAGTTCCGATTAAAATTCCGGCAATAGATAGTGGCAAGGTTCGCAGTCTTGCAGCAGAAATCCAAGTTTTAAATTTAAGCATAATCTATCGGGAGATTTTTACCAGCAATTCTTTTAAGAAATCGCCTTGCGTTACATTTGCACTGCTTTCCACACCTTTTACTCTGACATCAATATCTCTTAAAACATCGATGATGTAACTGCACTTTTTCATCGGAAAAACTTTTGCAGCTTGAATGTAATCTTTCACGAAAAAAGGATGGATTTTCAATTTTGAAGCTACATTTTTTTGAGATTTATCTTTCAATCCGTGGTATTGTAAAATTTGAGAAAAATACCTAAACAATAGAGGAAGAGTTCCTAAAATAGGATTGTCTTTTGGATTTTGTGCGAAATAATCAATTATGCGATACGCTTTTTTAAAATCATTATTTCCCAAAGCATTTTGCAACTCAAAATTGTTGAAATCCTTACTAAAACCAATGTTTTTTTCAATGATTTCCGGAGTGATTTCTGTGTTTTTAGGAACAATGAGTTGGAGTTTGCTCAATTCGTTATTGATTTTTCCTAAATCTGTTCCTAAAAACTCCGTCAACATAAAAGAAGCTTTATAAGAAATACTATATCCATTGGATTTTAAAGAACTTTGAATAAAATCCGGGATTTTATTTTCGTATAACTTTTTGCTTTCAAAAACAATTCCATTTTTTTTAGCGGCTTTAAAATAAGCTTTTCTTCCATCTGCTTTTTTATATTTCAAGCAAATTACTAAAATTGTGGAAGGCTGAGGATTTTTAAAGTAATTTTCAAATTCTGCTAATTTTGATTGCAAATTTGTTGTCCCCAATCCTTGAGCTTCTTTTAAAATCACCACCTGATGTTCTGCCATCATCGGAAAACGCTTGGCATTGGCAACAACTTCATCTACACTGACATCACGACCATACAAAACAGTTTGGTTAAAACCTTTTTCTTCTTCTGTCAACACATTTTCTGCAATATAATCCGTGATCATATCTATGAAATAAGGTTCTTCTCCGTGTAAGAAATAAATAGGTTTGAAATTTCTATTTTTTATATCGGTCAATATTTTTTTATAACCACTCATAAGGAAAACTTGGTTTTCTGAAATAAATAGGTTTGTTTTGTTTAATCAGCTTTTAATTACATTAAATATTTTAAATGCTCACAAAACTTAATTTTCCAACCTATTCTTTTCGGCTCAAAAATAGTGAAAATAAAATGAGCATCTATGATGAGATCAGAAAAAAGTTTATCCATCTTACTCCTGAAGAATGGGTCAGGCAACATACTTTGATGTTTTTAAGAAAAGAAAAAAAACATCCGAAATCCTTGTTGAATGTAGAAAAACAAATTAAAATTCACGGTACGCTGAAACGGTATGATATTGTAGGGTTTAATCGAGATGGAAGTATTCGTATTATTGTGGAATGCAAAGCGCCTTCCGTAAAAATAACACAAGAAACTTTTGATCAGATTGCAAGGTATAATTTGAAATTAAAAGCAGATTATTTAATGGTCACCAATGGAATGGAACATTATTTTTGTCAGATGGATTATGAAGAAAAAAGATATGTTTTTTTAAGAGATATTCCCAATTACGTAAAATAATGTCATTTGATTTTGAAGGATAGATTTTTTAGAAATCTTCTTTTTTTGAGTTAATTTGCAAACGTGAAAACAGCAGTAGTTATATTAAATTGGAATGGAGTAGAACTTTTAAAGAAGTTTCTTTCTTCTGTTATAAAATTTTCTCCGGAAGCAAATATTTATGTGGCCGATAATGCTTCTACAGATAATTCTGTAAAGTATATAAAAGAAAATTTTCAAGAAGTAAAAGTTATTCAAAATAAAGAAAACGGAGGTTTTGCAAAAGGATATAACGAGGCTTTAGCAGATTTAAGAGAAGATGTTTTTGTGTTGTTAAACAGCGATGTGGAGGTAACTCAAAATTGGTTGCAGCCACTTTTAAAACACTTAAAGTTAAACCCTAAAACAGCTGCGGTTCAACCCAAAATATTGAACTATAAACGCAAAGATTATTTTGAATACGCCGGAGCTGCAGGCGGATATATAGATAAATTGGCTTTTCCTTATTGTAGAGGAAGAATCTTTGATACGCTCGAAAAAGATGAAGGACAATACAATGATATTTGTTCTGTTTTATGGGCGAGTGGAGCTTGTTTGGTAATCAGAAAAAAAGTTTATGAAGAAGTAGGCGGATTGGATGAAGATTATTTTGCACATCAAGAGGAAATAGATTTGTGTTGGCGAATAAACAATGCGGGATATCGCGTGAAATTTATTCCGAATAGTAAAATATATCATGTGGGCGGCGCCACTTTAAATGCTATGAATCCGCAGAAAACTTATTTAAACTTTAGAAATTCTCTGTTTAATTTATTAAAAAACTCTCCGGGATTTCAAGTTTATCTGCTTATTTTTTTTCGACTGGTTTTAGATGGAATAGCCGGAATAAAGTTTTTCTTAGAAGGAAAATTCAAACACACTTGGGCTATTGTCAGAGCGCATTTCGGTTTTTATAAAAGAGCCCCAAAAATGTATAAAAAACGAAAAAAACAGCTTTCCAAAAAACAACATGTGCAGATTAAAAGCATTGTGTGGAAATATTATATAGAAAAGAAAAAGAAATTTTCTGATTTAAAACAAAAAGAATTTTAAAAACAATAGAGGATTTAGCAAAAATATAAGATTGATGTATAAAAATCTTAAAAACTTGACGTATTTGAAAATATACTTGTGGCAGAAAGGTTATTGCGTTAAATAATATGTTAATCTTATGTGATTACTCCTTAACTTAAATATATTTGTAGCCTAATTTTAAAACTGAAAAACGATGAAAAAGTTAGCGATTTTGTCAGTAGCAATGCTGACGCTTTTTACGTCTTGTGTTTCCAACAAAAAATATGATGAGTTGAAAACAAAGAAAGACGACGTTGAAAATGAACTCTATAAAGCTAATGCTAAACTTGATGAGTGTAAAGGAAATCGAGAAGCTGCACAAAGTGAAGTCAGACACCTAAAAAGTCAGGTAAAAACTTTGGAAAGAACAAATGATGCTTTATTAGGAACTCAAGGAGATTTCGCAACAATTTCAAAAAAGGCAGCAGAAAACTTAGAAAGATCTTTGGAAAGTATCAAAGAAAAAGACAAACAACTAAGAACTTTACGTGATGCTGTAAACAAAAAAGACTCTGTTACTTTGGCTTTAGTAACCAGTTTAAAAGGAGCTTTAGGTAATTTACAAGATGAAGACATTGAAATCAATGTAGAAAAAGGAGTGGTCTTTGTTTCTATCTCAGATAAATTATTATTCGGAAGTGGAAGCTACCAAGTTACGCAAAAAGCGCGTGAAGTGTTAGGTAAAGTAGCAACTGTGGTAAACGATAAAAAAGATATCGAATTTATGGTTGAAGGACACACCGACAGCGATCGTGTAAAAGATGGTATCGCAGGAATGAAAGATAACTGGGATTTGAGTACTTTACGTGCAAATGCAGTAGTAAGAATTTTACAAAATGATTATGATGTAGATCCAGCTCGTATGACTTCTGCCGGACGTGGAGAATATGTTCCTGTGGCTTCAAACGATACCCCTGAAGGAAAAGCTAAAAACAGAAGAACTCGTATTGTAGTATTACCAAAACTGGATAAATTCTATGATATGATTGAAGAAGGAATGAAAGAAGCTGAAAAGAACAGCGATATGGAAGAAATAAAAGATTAAATTATTGTCTTATTAAGGAAAAAGTAAGAAATTAAGTATAAACAATCGATCCCGCTTTTTTTTAAGGCGGGATTGTTTATTTTTGCAATATGGCAAATACAGATAATAAATTTAAAACGGTTATTTCACATGCCAAAGAATATGGGTATGTGTTTTCGTCAAGTGAAATCTATGACGGACTTGGGGCAGTTTATGATTATGGCCCTAATGGAGTTCAACTTAAAAAAAATATTAAAGATTATTGGTGGAAAAGCATGCTGCAATTACACCAAAATATAGTGGGCTTGGATGCCAGTATTCTGATGAATCCAAAAACTTGGAAAGCTTCAGGTCATATTGATGCTTTTAATGATCCGCTGATCGATAATAAAGATTCCAAAAAACGTTATCGCGCAGATGTTTTGGTTGAAGATTACGCAGAAAGCAGAAGACAAAAAGCTAAAAAAGAAATCAAAAGAGCAAAAAAACGCTTTGGAGATGACTTTGATGAAGCGCAATTTGTTTCTACCAATAAAAGAGTGATTCGCTATAATCAAGAAGCTGATGAAGCACTTGAGCGATTAGGAAAATACTTGGAAGCAGAAGACTTGGATGCAGTGAAAAATCTAATCATAGAATTAGGAATTTCTTGTCCGGTTAGCGGCTCTAAAAATTGGGCAGATGTAAAACAATTTAATTTGATGTTTGCTACTAAATTAGGAGCAGATTCCGCCAGCGCATTAGATTTATATCTCAGACCCGAAACTGCACAAGGTATTTTTGTAAACTTTTTAAATGTACAAAATACCAGCAGAATGAGTATTCCTTTTGGAATTGCACAAATAGGAAAAGCTTTTAGAAATGAAATTGTAGCCAGACAGTTTGTTTTCCGTCAGCGTGAATTTGAACAAATGGAAATGCAGTTTTTTGTTAAACCCGGAGAAGAACTCAAGTGGTTTAAACATTGGAAAGAAATAAGAGAAAAATGGTATAATACTTTAGGATTTGTTCACGAAGAGGATTATAGATTCAAGCCTCATGATAAAATGCCACATTATGCCAATGCTGCAGAAGATATAGAGTTTAACTATCCTTTCGGGATTCGAGAATTAGAAGGAATTCACTCCAGAACAGATTATGACTTAAAAGCTCATGAAGAATTCTCCGGAAAAAAGATGAGAGTTCACGACGCAGAAACAGGAGAAAATTATATTCCTTATGTAATTGAAACTTCTGTTGGAGTAGATCGTTTGTTCTTGGCAATTTTCTCAAAAGCTTTGGAAGAAGAAGATTTGGGAGATGGAAAAAGCAGAACAGTTTTAAAGCTTCCTTCTATTTTAGCGCCTACAAAAGTAGCGGTTTTTCCATTGGTGAAAAGAGATGGATTACCGGAAATTGCCAAAGAAATCATAGAAGATTTACAGTGGGGTTTCAAAGTGCTTTATGATGATAAAGACGCTGTGGGAAGAAGGTATAGAAGACAAGATGCTGCGGGAACACCTTTCTGTGTAACAGTTGATTATGAAACTAAAGACGATCAAAGTGTTACGATAAGATACAGAGATTCTATGGAGCAAAAAAGAGTGAAAATAGCTGATTTAAAAGCTTTGATTGCAGAAGAACTCAGTTTTAAAAACTGGGCGACTAAAGCTTAATTTTTTTCATTGAAATACTATTATTCCCGAGTGAAAAACGAAAATTTTACTCGGGATTTTTTATTATAAAACATCTTTTATTATGAAATCCAGATTGATAATTATTTCTGATCTCCACGGATTTAAAGCAGAAAAAGATAGTGTTCCTTATAGTGTGTCTGTTTCATCTCTAATTATAAAATTTGAAGTTCATTATTTTGATTAAAGCTAAACTAATTCATTCAATTTTTCATCAAATTTAAAATTATAAATTGGATACTTAAAATAAGTTT
>JAJYSY010000028.1 GCA_021793375.1 Bacteroidota bacterium
GGGAAGCTTTTTTATTGAACATTATTTTTTATAAAGAATTTTTATTTAAAAAATATTCTCATAAAAAAAACGCCTGAGAAATAAATTTTCTCAGGCGTTGAATTTTATTCTATAAGATTTTATTTACGTTCCGGTTTGGGTTGTAATGCTTTTAAAGAAACTTTTTCTTTCTTGGTTCTTGCATCAAATCCGAAATATTTAACATCGATAATATCTCCTAAACTTAAAACATCAGAAACATTTTCGGTGCGTTTCCACTGTAATTCAGAAATATGCAGCAACACTTCATTACCCGGAGCTTCCATATATTCTACTACAGCTCCAAAATCAAGGATTTTTATTACTTTAACTTCATAAATACTTCCTTTTTGAGGTTTAAAAGTAATCGCTTTTATTTTTTCTAAAACTTTGTCTATTCCTTCTTGACTTGTTCCTAAGATTTCTACGATTCCATCGCCTTCATCATTTTCATTGATAACGATTTCTGTTTCTGTGCGTTCTTGTAATTCCTGAATGGTTTTTCCGCCCGGTCCTATCAGAGATCCGATATAATCTCCAGGAATAGTTTTCGTTACAATTTTTGGCGCGTGAGCTTTTACTGTTTCTCTTGGTTCTGTGATAGCTTTTGCCATTTGATCAAGGATATGTAAACGTCCATCACGAGCTTGACTTAAAGCTTTACCCATAATTTCATAAGACAATCCTTTCACTTTGATATCCATCTGACAAGCAGTTATTCCGTCTTTTGTTCCGGTAACTTTAAAGTCCATGTCTCCTAATGCGTCTTCATCGCCAAGAATATCAGAAAGTACAGCATATTCTTCTCCTTCTGTAATTAATCCCATTGCGATTCCGGAAACAGGTTTTTTAAGTTGAATTCCTGCATCCATTAATGCCATTGATCCTGCACAAACTGTTGCCATAGAAGAAGAACCATTAGATTCCAACACTTCAGAAACCACTCTGACCGTGTATGGTGAATCTTCAGGTAGTACTTTTTTCAATCCTCTTTGTGCCAAATGTCCGTGTCCGATTTCTCTTCTTGAAGTTCCTCTAATCGGATAAGCTTCTCCTGTACTAAACGGCGGGAAGTTATAATGCAAATAGAAATTTTCTTCATCTTGAAGCGTAGCTAAATCAATTCGGTTAGCTTCTCTTGATGTTCCTAATGTTGCAGTTGCCATAGCTTGTGTTTCTCCGCGTGTAAACAAAGCAGATCCGTGTGGAGAAGGCAAGTTGTCAACTTCGCACCAAATATTACGAATATCGGTGGTTTGACGACCATCCAAACGAATATTTTCTTTTAAGATTAAATCTCTTACTGCTTTTTTATGTGCTTCGTTAAAATAACGAGAAATCATTTCTTGTTTTTCTTCTAATTCTTCTTCAGAAAAACCGGCTAAAATTTCTTCTTTAACTGCAGCAAAAGCTGTTGTTCTTTCTTCTTTATGCGTATCTTTTTTAGCGATATCATAACATTTTTGATAAGCTGTTTCAAAGATTTCTTTTTCTAAAGCTTCTTCATTGGTTTCGCCTTCATATTCACGAGTTGGTTTTTTACCTACTGCTTCTGCCAAACGTCTTTGTGCTGCACATTGTATTTTTATGACTTCATGAGCAAATTTAATCGCTTCCATCATTTCTTCTTCTGAAGCTTCATTCATATCTCCTTCTACCATAGCAATGCTGTCTTCTGAAGCACCAACCATTAAATCCATATCAGCTTTTGCCAATAAATCTCTTCCCGGGTTGACGATAAATTCTCCATCAACACGAACTACGCGCACTTCAGAAATAGGATATTCAAAAGGGATGTCTGATAATTGAATAGCTGCTGAAGCGGCTAATCCTGCTAAAGCATCAGGCATAACATCTTCGTCATGAGACATCAATTGAATCATCACTTGTGTTTCAAACTTATAATCACTTGGAAAAAGTGGTCTTAACACGCGGTCTACTAAGCGCATGGTTAAAATCTCTTCATTACTTGGTCTTCCTTCTCTTTTAATATATCCTCCCGGAAAACGTCCTGCTGCCGAAAATTTCTCTCTGTAATCTACTGTTAATGGGAAGAAAGGCATGCTACTTTTTTCATGGCTTGACACAACCGTACAAAGCAATACAGCTTTTCCCATAGTAACCACAACAGACCCGTGGGCTTGTTTGGCTAATTTTCCTGTTTCTAAGGTAATTTCTCTACCGTCTCCCAAATCGATGGTTTCGGTGAATACTTTAGGTATCATAATATTTTTTTATTTAATTAATAATTGTTTCCGGTTTTACCCGACGGCCGGGGTTGTGTTGTGTAGATTGTTCAGCCAATGAAGACAGGCTTTATAAGAATAGTTGAATATTATTTTATAAATAACTGCTTATTCTTTTTACAGCAAACGAATTTATAAAATAATTTTTGAAGCAAGGAATCTAAATCTAATATTTGCTTAACAAATGAAAAAAGGGGTGAAATTCACCCCTTAGTTTTCTAATAAGACTTATTTTCTTAAGCCTAATTCTTTAATAATTTCTCTGTAACGTAAAATATCTTTTTTGATAAGATAATCTAATAAACGACGACGTTTTCCTACTAAACGAACCAATGCTTTTTCTGAATTGTGATCTTTAGGATTGTCTTTTAAGTGTTTAGAGACATGAGCAATTCTTGCGGTAAATAAAGCAATTTGCCCCTCTGTTGAACCTGTGTCTTTTTCGTTTTTGCCGTATTTAGCAAACAACTTGTTTTTTTCTTCTTGTGTTGGATACATGCCAATATTATTTCAATGATTATTATGTATAGATAGATTTTCTATCGGCGACAAATATACTTCTTAATTTTGATTTACAGCGATTTGCCTTATTTTTTTATTCACAAATTTTATTAAATTTCAAAAAACCTATTACTCCTTGGTAAAATTCATCCGGTTTTTCTGCGTGAACCCAATGTCCTGCTTCCTTAATAGTCAACAATTGACTTTTCGGGAAATGTTTATTTAATAAATCGCGATCTTCTGCATGAATATATCCGGATTTTTCTCCTTTGATAAAGAAAGTCGGTCCTTCGTATAAAGCATTTTCTGAAATAGAATCAGTAACCTCTTCATATTTCTCTTTAAGAACGGGTAAATTCATTCTGAATTTTAAAATTCCTTTTTCTTTCCAATATAGATTTTTCAACAAAAATTGCCTTACCCCCCAATTGTCAATATATTCTTTTAAGTTTTCATCTGCTTGCTTTCTTGAAGTAAGTTTTTGTTCATTCAAAGCAGAGAGTCCTTTTAATATTTCATCGTGATGAGGAGGATAAGATTTTGGTGCTATATCAACTACAATTAAAGCTTCTACCAATTCCGGATTTGTTGTAGCCAATTCCATTGCGGTTTTTCCTCCCATGGAATGTCCAATAATAACTACTTTATCCAAATTGTGTTCTTTGCAATATTCCTCTAAATCTTTTGCCATCAAAGCATAGCTAAAATCATCTGAATGAGGACTTCTTCCATGGTTTCGCTGATCGATTAAATGCACATCAAAACCATTTTCTTCTGCGAATTTTCTTCCAAGGGTTTTCCAATTATCTCCCATTCCGAAAAGTCCGTGAACGATTAGTAATGGTTTCCCTCCTCCTTCTATTATATTGGAATACAATTTCATTTTTTAATCTCTTAAATAGGTTAAATAACGTAAAATAACTTTTTCTAATCCTTCATACAAAGCTTCTGAAATCAAAGCATGTCCGATAGAAACTTCAGATAGATGAGGAACATTCTGTTTAAAGAATTTAATATTTTCTAAAGACAAATTATGTCCTGCGTTGACTTGCAATCCACAATCTACCGCAACTCTTGCACAATGTGCATAAGGTTTTGCAGCATCTTGATTTCCTTTAGCATATTCCACCGCAAAATCTTCTGTATAAAGTTCTATTCTATCCGTTCCTGTTTTTGCTGCTGACATGACCATTTTAGGATCCGGATCTACAAAAATAGAAGTTCTTATTCCGTTTTTCTTAAATTCCTGAATGATATCAAATAAATAATCTGTATATTTTACGGTATCCCATCCTGCATTTGAAGTCAACACATCTTCTGCATCCGGAACTAAAGTTACTTGTGTGGGTTTATTTTCCAAAACAAGCTTCATAAATTCAGGATTTGGATTTCCTTCTATATTAAATTCTGTTTTTACAACAGGATGCAGTTTTCTTACATCATCATAACGAATATGTCGTTCATCCGGTCTGGGGTGAACAGTAATTCCTTCTGCGCCAAAACTTTCAATTCTTTTTGCTGCTTCAATCACATCAGGAACATTTCCTCCTCGAGCATTTCTGATGGTTGCAATTTTATTAATATTTACACTTAATCTTGTCATAGCACTTACATTATATAAATAAATGCAAAAATACAAAGGATAAAAGGCTTATTGCATATTTTTTTGTTTAATTTGTTGCAAAAGAAAAGTAAATGATTGTTTCAGATGTTATTATAAATGATGTAACACTTCAACCTTTGACCGGAAAAGTAAAGGATTTGAAAGAAATCTTTGATGAGTTGACTTATTCTCATCTTCCTGTAGAAAAAGATGGTGTTTATATAGGATGTGTTTCTGAAAATGACGTCCGCTGTTTTGAGGCTGAAAAATCTTTAGCGGCTTATCAGTATTCTTTAAGTCCTTTTTTTGTTAGAAATAGTGATTCTTTATTAGATATTTTAAGAGTTTTTACAGCAAACAGCACAAACTTAATGCCTGTACTGGATGAAAACACAAATGCTTATTTAGGATATATAGAATTAATCGATTTACTTGGAATTTTAGAACAGACTCCTTTCTTTTCTGAAGAAGGAAATATAATTGTGGTAGAAAAAGGAGAAAATGATTATTCTTTTAGTGAAATTTGCCAAATTATAGAATCTAATGACGGAAAAATTTATGGGTGCTATATCAATAAGTTTTCCAAAGGAATTGTTCAAATAACTTTAAAAATAAATCATTCTATGATGAGTGAGATTCTTCAAACTTTTAGGCGATATGATTATAAAATTATCAGCAAACATGAAGATGATAATTTTATGCAGAATTTGAAAGAACGCTCCGATTACCTTAACAAATACCTCAACATTTAAAATTATGAAAATCGGAATATACGGCCAGTTTTATCATAAAAACTCAGAGATTTTTATTCAACAGCTTTTTGATTTACTCGAAAAACAAGACATCGATTTTTTGGTGGAAGAAGGTTTTTCTGAAATCATCAGAGAAAATGAAATCATAGATCAGAAGTATTATAATTTTCCAACTTTTAAAAAACTGGATAAATCTTACGATTTATTGTTTAGCATTGGTGGAGATGGAACTATTTTAAAAAGCGTAAATTTTGTAAGAGAACTCAACATTCCTATTGTAGGTATCAACACCGGGCGTTTAGGTTTTTTGGCCACTATTCAAAAAGAAGAAATTGAAGATTCTTTAGGAGCAATCCTCAAAAAAGAATACAGTATTTCTAAACGAGAATTACTTTGCTTAACCACACAAACAGCCGGAGAAAAAGAAAGCAAAAAACATTATGCTTTAAATGATATTGTAATCAACAGAAAAAACACCTCTTCTATGATTACAATAGAAACTTGGCTGGATGGTCAATATTTAAACGCATACTGGGCAGATGGATTGATTGTAACCACAGCAACCGGTTCTACAGGATATTCTTTAAGCTGCGGCGGACCGATTATCTCTCCACAAACCGGAGCTTTAGCACTCACTCCTATTGCACCGCACAATCTGAATGCAAGACCTTTGATTATTCCCAGCGAAACAGAAATCACTCTGCAAGTAAAAACAAGAGCTGATGAGTTTTTGGTTTCTATGGACTCTGATATGATCAGTTTAAAAAAAGGAACAAAATTAAACATTAAAAAAGCCCCTTTCAGCATAAATTTGGTGATGACAGCAGAAGGAAATTTTATAAGAACACTGCGTCAAAAATTATTATGGGGAAAAGATAAGCGAAATTAAAAACAATAAATTGTCAATAAAAATGTTTTATCCAATAAACACATGAAAAGCTCTCGAAAATAACCGGAGAGAAAACATAATTCCTATATTTGCAAACTTTTAGAAACCATATGAGACACTTAATTGTAGCTTTCCTTATGCTTTTTTGGATGAACACCTCACAAGCCCAAATTTTTGAAGTTGGTCCTTATGTTGGTGGATCTAACTTTATTGGCGATGTAGGAACTACAGATTACATCAACCCCAACAGCTTGGCTTTTGGAGGAATCGTTAAGTGGAACAGAAGTCTTAGACATTCTTGGCGCTTAACTTTGATTCACACCAAATTAAAAGCTGACGACGCAAATTCTAACGAACTTCGACGTCAAGAAAGAGGGTACTCTTTTTCCAATGGATTAACAGAACTCAGTGTTGGAATGGAATTTAACTTTTGGGAATGGGATATTTATGATATCAATCAAAAAATAACTCCTTATCTTTCTACCGGAATTTCAGGAATATTCACGCATGATTTATATCTTACCCCCCAAGATGAACTGAAAACAAAAAAAAATAAAATTGGTGTTGCTATTCCGATGACTATTGGGGTAAAAGGAAAACTAAGCCGAAGCTTTACACTTGCTGTTGAAGTGGGGGCAAGAATGACCTTTCATGACAATTTAGATGGGAGTAACCCCAAAGAATATGGAGGTAAAGATGATTACCCGGCTTTTGGAAACAAAAACACCAATGATTGGTATATGTTTTCCGGAGTAACCTTAACTTATGTTTTTGGACGAAAACCTTGTTATGACATTTTTTAAATGAGCGAAGAATTACAAATAAACACCGAACAACTTCCCAACCATATTGCTATCATTATGGATGGAAATGGTCGTTGGGCAAAATCTCAAGGATTTAAACGTGTTTCCGGCCATAAAAAAGGCACAAAAGCTGTACGCGAAACTGTTGAAACTTGTGCTGAAATCGGAGTCAAAAACTTGACTTTATTTGCTTTTTCAACAGAAAACTGGAAACGTCCTAAACTTGAAGTCAGAACTTTGATGGAGTTATTAGTTTCTTCTTTAAAAAAAGAACTAAAAACTATGATGGACAATGACATCAAACTAACAGCTATTGGCAAAAAAGACCTACTCCCCTCTTCTGTTCAAAGAGAACTCGATGAGGTGATTCAAAAAACAGCCAATAACAAAAGAATGAATTTGGTGTTGGCCCTAAGTTATGGCGGTAGAGAAGAATTGGTGAGAGCTACTAAACGCATCAGCGAATTGGTAAAATCAGGAAAATTAAAAAGTAGTGATATCACAGAAGGAACTTTACAAGAAAACCTTTATAATCAAGAACTCCCCAATGTAGATCTGATGATTCGAACGGGAGGAGAAGAACGTGTCAGTAATTTTTTGCTATGGCAGATTGCTTATGCAGAATTATATTTTACCAAAACTTTATGGCCTGAGTTCAGAAAAGAACATCTTCACAAAGCTTTAATAAATTATCAAAATAGAGAACGTAGATTTGGAAAAATCAGCGAACAACTATAATTCACATATGTATAAAAAACTATTCTTTCTTTTTATTATTTGTTTTTCCTTCTTGAACTTCAATGTTAAAGCTCAAGATATGATGGGAAATGGAAAAGAATACACCATTGCAGATATAAAAGTCACCGGAACTACTAACTATAACGAGCAAACTGTTATTGCTTTTACCGGTTTACGAAAAGGACAAAAAGTAAATATCCCCGGAGATGAAATCAGTAATGTGATTAAAAAACTTTGGGATTTAGATCTTTTTAGCGATATCAACTTTTATGTTACCAACATAGAGGATGATCAAATCCATCTTGAATTAGAAATTATTGAAGTTCCCGAGTTAGATGAAATTGTAGTTAGCGGTTTGAAAAAAGAAAAACGCAAGAAAAAACTCATCAAAGAAACAAAACTTAAATCCGGAAAAAAAGTTACGGAAAACCTTATTGCCAACACCCGCAGAAAAATTCAAAATAAATATAAAGAAAAAGGGTTTCTCAACGCTAACACAAAAATTTCAACAGCAGAAACTAAAGACACTACTGACAGTGATGTCAAAAAAGTGGATTTACATATAGATGTTGACAGAGGTAAAAAAGTAAAAATCAAAGAAATAAACATCAGCGGAAATGATGTTTTTAGCGATGGAAAGATCCGTCGACAAATGAAAAAAACCAAGAAGAAAAACTTTCTAAGATTTTTTAAACGCTCTAAATATATCAGTGAAGAATATAAAAAGGATAAAGAAAAAATCATCGATAAATATAAATCCGAAGGATATCGAGATGCCAGAATCGTTTCTGACACTATGATTAAACTCGATGATAAGAATATTGCGTTAAATCTTGAAATCGAAGAAGGAGAAAAATATTATTTTGGAAAAATCAATTTCTTAGGAAATAATAAATACAGCGATGAACAACTTCATCAAATTTTAAGAATCAACAAAGGAGATACCTATAACGGTGTTTTATTAAACAAGCGTATTGCTGATGACACCAGACCTGACGCTGATGATATCACGAACCTATATCAAAACAACGGATATTTATTCTCTCAAGTAAATCCTGTTGAAACAAAAGTTTATAATGACACCATAGATTTTGAAGTAAGAATTTTTGAAGGAAAAATAGCACACTTCAACAATGTATATGTAACCGGAAACGACAGAACTAACGACCATGTTATTTATCGTGATTTACGTACTCGTCCCGGACAACAATACAGCAAACAAGATGTGGTGAGAACTGTTCGTGAATTAGGTCAATTAGGATTTTTTGATGCAGAAAAACTCTCTCCTGAATTCGAAAATGTAGATCCAAACAGCGGAACTTTAGATTTACATTATGATGTAACAGAAATCGGATCCAGCCAAATTGAACTCCAAGGAGGATATGGTGGAGGTGGTTTTGTAGGAACCTTAGGACTTTCTTTCCAAAACTTTTCTATCAAAAATATCTTTAATAAAGATGCTTATCACCCATTACCTATGGGAGACGGACAAATTTTGTCTCTGCGTGCACAAGCTGCAAGTTTCTATCAAACTTACAGCATCAGTTTTGAAGAACCTTGGTTAGGGGGTAAAAAACCAATCCGTTTATCTACTTCTTTCTCTCATACTATTGAGCATTATTATGATTATTACACCAGAAGAACAGACAGAAGCAGAAAATTTAACATCACCGGAGGATCAGTAGGATTAGCAAAAAAACTACAATGGCCGGATGATTATTTCACCTTGTCAGGAGCGGTAAGCTTCCAACATTATGAGATGAAAAACTATAATATTGGTTTATTTAATTTCCCTGACGGAACAGCCAACAACTTAGCTTTCACAGTTGCTTTAAGCCGTGATAACACTTACACCAACCCGATTTTCCCATTAGGAGGTTCCAAGTTTACAATCAGTGCGAAAGTAACTCCTCCCTACTCCTTATTTAATGGAGTGGATTACGGAAAACTTGGAGAAGATCCGAAATACCAAACCCATGGAGAACCGGATGCAGCAAAAATTGATAAAAAACGCTTTAATTGGTTAGAGTATTACAAGCTTAAATTTGAAGCCGATTGGTATAATCAACTTATAGATAAATTAGTTTTAAGAACTCACACAGACTTCGGATTTTTAGGTGCTTACAACAATAAAAGAGGTATTCCTCCGTTTGAACGTTTTTATGTGGGAGGTGATGGTTTAGGAACCTACTCTTTAGACGGACGAGAAAACATCCGTCTAAGAGGATATCCTAATCAGTCCATAACCCCAATAGATCGTGATCCGGCATCAGGAGCAACCAGAAATGATGGATCTACGATTTACAATAAATTTACTATGGAACTTCGTTATCCAATAACATTAAAACCACAAGCCTCTATTTATGTTTTAGGTTTTGCCGAAGGTGGAGCTGCCTGGGAAAAGTTTAAAGATTTTGATCCTTTCCAATTAAATCGTTCTGCCGGATTTGGAATTCGTATATTTATGCCACAGTTTGGTTTATTAGGACTTGATTTCGGATATGGATTTGATCCTGTTCCGGGTGTTCCTGATGCAAGTCCGAATGGTTGGGAAACGCATTTTATTATTGGTCAAAACTTTTAAATAATTTGGTACAGGTTTTTCTCTAAAAGAATTGATTATGAAAACAAAGCTATTAACCATAAGTTTAGTGCTGTTATTTTGTTCAACAGTTTTTGCACAACGCGAACAAAATAAAATCGGCTATGTTGATATGGATTATATCCTGAATGAACTTCCTGATTTTAAAGAAGCAAATTCAGAATTAAATCAAAAAATAGAAAAGTGGAAAGGTGAAATCGAATTAAAACAAGAAAAAATAAGAGGTTTAAAAGAAGATCTTGAAAATGAACGTCCTCTTTTAACCCAAGATTTAATTGATGAACGCCAAGATGAAATCGATTATTACCAAAAACAACTCCAAGAATATCAACAAAAACGTTTTGGACCCGAAGGAGATATGATTGCACAAAGACGTCAAATCATGCAACCTATCCAAGATGAAGTTTTTAATGCTGTTCAAGAAATTGGCGATAACAGAGAATACGACTTTATCTATGATAATTCCTCAGATGCTCTAATGCTTTATGCGGCAAAAAGACACGACATCAGCGATCAAATCTTGGCCGGAATTCGACGAAATTCAAGAAAGCTAACCGGTTCCCAAAAAGAAGAATCTTCAGTAAATGAAGAGGAATACAAGCCTGTAAAACAAGCTCGACTTGATGAAGAAGCAGAAGAAGAAAGAGAAGCTTTAATGAGAGAAAAAGAAGAGGAAAGACAAGCTATGATGGACGAGCGTCAAAGAAAAAGAGATTCTACGCGTGCTGCCAGACAAGCAGAATTCCAAGCCAGGAGAGATAGTATTCAAAAACAACGCGAAGCACAACGCAACAACAGAACTCAATCTCAAAATCAACCAAAAAATCAAGAGGTAAAAGAAAAAAACTCTTCAAAAACAAATTCTACTGAAGAAGAAACTCCACAAAAACAAAATGCTGTAGAAGAAAAATCTTCCGGAGAAACCCTGCGTGAAAAACAACAAAGACAACGCGATGCTATGCTGAAAAAACGACAGGAACAACGAGATTCTATTCAAAAAGTAAGACAACAAGAAGCTGAAAAAAGAAAAAAAGAAAGAGATTCTATAATTCAGGCACGAAATTTGAAGAACAGATAAGCATAAGAAATAAGTTATTCTTATTTTTGCAAACAAATTAAAAAACAAACATTTATTATTAACGTCTAATTTATTATTTATTAATCATGAAACATTTAAAAATTGTTCTTATAGCCTTATTTACATTTGGAGCAATAAGTTTTAGTCAAGCACAATCTAAAATCGCTCATATCGACTCTAACGAGTTAATTGAAGCTATGCCAGATTTTCAAGATGCGAGATCTCAAATGACAAAACTCCAAAACTCTTACAAATCTCAAATTGAAGATATGCACAAAGAGTTACAAGAAAAAAGTGAGCGTTATGAAGCAGAAGTAAGCGAGCAAACTGATGAAGAAAACGAAAGACGTATGGTTGACTTCCAAGAATCTCAACAACGTATTTATGAGTTTCAGCAAAAAGCTCAAGAAGAATTAGAAACTAAACAAGAAGAATTGTTAAGTCCTCTATTCCAAAAAGCTGAAGCTGCTATTAAAAAAGTAGCTAAAGAAAAAGGATATGAGTATGTTTTAGATTCTACTGAAGGCGGAAATGTATTAGTTGCTGAAGGGCATAACATGCTTCCTGAAGTGAAAGCTGAATTGGGAATTTAATTCGCAAAAAATCATAAAAACTTAGTTTTAAAATCTTATAGAACTAAGAAAAGATATTTCATATATTTGTAAAGCACTCTTTTTAGGGTGCTTTTTTCTTTACTTAAAGATTTTCATAAGATGGCAAATTCACAACCCATAGGTATTTTTGACTCCGGAATTGGAGGCACAACCATATTCCGAGAAATTCATCAGCTTTTGCCGTTAGAGAAAACCATCTACCTTGCGGATAGTAAAAACGCTCCTTATGGACGAAAATCTAAAGAGGAAATTATTCAACTCTCTTATAAAAACACCGAGCAACTTCTAAAAATGAATTGCAAAATCATTGTGGTGGCTTGCAATACTGCCACAACAAATGCAATTAAAGAACTTCGAAAAAAATATAAAATTCCTTTTATCGGAATTGAACCCGCCATCAAACCTGCTGCGCTACAATCTTCAAAAAAGAAAATTGGTGTTTTGGCTACCAAAGGTACTTTATCAAGTGAATTATTTTCTAACACTTCTTCTAAACTCACCACTGACATAGATCTTATAGAAGTAGTAGGAAAAGGATTAGTAGAAAAAATTGAAGCAGGAAAAGCTAATGATGAATCTACTTTTCTGCTCTTAAAAGAAATTTTAAGTCCACTTTTAGCACAGGATATTGATTATTTGGTGTTGGGTTGCACTCATTACCCTTATCTTATTCCACAATTAAAAAGAATACTTCCTGCCGACGTAAAAATCATAGATTCGGGAAAAGCAGTAGCGCTGCAAACCAAAACTGTTTTAAAAAACAATAATAATTTGGCCACTACTCCACAAGGAAATCCGGTTTTTTACAGCAATAAAAATCCCCGAATTCTCAAAAGATTTATTCGGGGAAAAGATTTTAAGATAAGTTATCTCGACTTTTAAATCTGTTTTTATTGATTAATTGTCGGACAACTACAATGGTATCTATTTCTGCTTTTTCCAAAGTTATATCCTAAAGTAACTTGATGATAACCTGAATTATCCATCACTACATTATTAGCTTGATAACTATAAGTGTAAGCAAAAACAAATCCTTTATAATTCAATCCTAAGAAAGGCGTTATGTATTGTAATTTTTGAGAACTCGCAGAAGAAGAGGAAAGATCTCCTTTGTTATATTCTGCTCCATTTAAAGTTCTTCTGTAAGAAAGACCACCCCATAATTGTCCCCAATCAAAATTATAATAAGCTTTTCCGTTGATATCACCTAAAGCTTCATTGGTTACTTCTTTATACTGAAACATCACAGAAGGTTCAAAACTCCAATTGGAATAGGTAGGAACAATATTATAGGCCAAAGAAAGCAAATATGATCTTTGGTTGTCTGTTTCAAAATCTTCTGAAAAAATATCTCTTTTTTGTGGAATCAAGTTTTTAACTGTCGCATGCGCTGAAAATTCCATAAAATAATAAGACATTCCAAAATCCACATTCAGATAAACGTCTTTTTGTTTATTTCCTGAAATAATAGGATCTGAAGGTTGTCCCGGTCCGATTAAATCAGATTCATCCAAGCTTTCTTGTGCGATTCCCACATTTAAACCAAAAGAAAGCTGATTTAAATCGATTTCATCTCTTGACATCAAGATATGATAAGCAAAAGTTCCGAAAAATCCTTGCTGAGAAAATCTTCCGTTTTTATCATTATACAAAATACCACCTACACCAACTTTATCTCCTATCCTACCATTAGCACTAAGTGTTTCGAGGTGTGGAGCATCATCTACATCAAACCATTGCGTACGACCGGTCAAACGAATTTTACCATATTGTGCCGCTCCCGCCATTGATGGATGAAGTAAATATAAATTATCTGTCAGATAATCTGAATATACTGGAATTCCTCTTTCTTGTGAAAACACCACAAAAGGAGTACACAAGAGTAGAAAGATTAAAAAGATCCTATTAAGCTTCATATATAATAGATGTGAATACTTTATTAATTTAAATTTTCGCAACTTCGGAGAGTTTTCTTATCAAATACCGCTTAACTATTTAATAAGACAAGCTTTTCCGTCATCTGATTCTTTTAAATGAGCCGTAAATATATTGAATTCATTGTATATCTTTTAATATTTTTGTGTAAATTTTTTTCATATGGCTAATTTAAATGTAAATAGTACAAAAACTCAGTATAAAAACTTAAGAAAATTTACTATCGATTATTTTTTTGTTCGACACGGAAAATACAGATATGACAACCCGGAGCAAGCTAAAAACTCTCCTCTGGCACAGCAAATCTTCACCTTGTCTTATGTGAAAACGGTTTTTATTGCAGAAAATTTTGTTGCAGTAGAGATTTTAGAAGAAAATCTTTGGGAAAATGCAGAAAAACAAATAAAATCTATACTTAAAGCCTTTATTATTGCGAATAATAAAACTATAAATGAAGAACCTAAAGTTTTTCCTGTAGAAGTTTACACCCAAATGGATCCTAATCCGGGAACTTTAAAATTTGTAGCTAACAAAAAATTAGTCTTACAAAATGTAAAATATGACTTTAATAAAGATTTTTCCGAATCTCCTTTTGCGGCTGCTCTATTCGAATTCGATTATGTAAAAAGAATAGAATTTGAACATAACTTTGTAAAAATAACTAAAGGTGGAGCTGTGCAGTGGGATGATATCACCATGGAATTAAGAGAATTTATCAGAAATTACTTGATGCAAGGAAAAGATATTCTTCTCAATCAAGTGGTGGGAGAATTAGATTTAAAATAATTAAATTTTCCACTTGTTTTTTTACAATAAATCAAGTGGAAATTATTTTTTTATTTATAGTTTTTGTTTGGCTTCTTCATAAAAATCTTGAAACAACCTCAACAAATCCATATTAGATTTGATTAAATCTTTAGTATCTAACAACAATCCGAAGTAAAGCTTGGTGTTTTTTCTACTGCTTTTTGTAGTTCTAATACGTTTAATTTGTTTTTGAATCAAAGCGGAAACATCTTCCAATAAATAGGATTTTTCTTTGATAATTTTATTGATATTATGGAAAGAATGCGAATCAAAAATCTCTATCGTATCTTCAAAAAGGAGAGTCATTTCTCTTCCTAATGCTTTAAGATCTCTGATTTGATTAAATTTTAAATTCTTGTGGTTGTTATTTACATGATCATAACTTGCTTCTGTTATCTCTTCAATTGAGCTAACCATATTTTCTAAATAATCCAAAAACAGAATGTAAAACTTACTGGCTTCAATAGAATCCTCTTCCATTGATTTTATCAAGTTAAAGACATTATCATTTAAAGATTCCACACGTTCTTCAATTTTCTTTATCTTTTTTCTATCTTTTTTAAGCTTTGCCAAATCGTGATATCCCAAATGATCTACAACTTTTCCATAACGTTTATTAACGCCTTTTAAAACTTTAGAAATATTATCTGATATTTCTATCGTAATTTCATTTATGGTATAAATATCTTGCTGATTAAATCTTTCTTTGCGTTCTTTTTCTTTCATTTCTTTAGAATGCAAAATCGTGCTTCTTACCACTAAAAATATCGCTGCAGCAGAAAGAATAACTATTGCCACAACACCACCAAACCAAAGGATAGCTGCAAACAATGCTGCTACAAAAAAGGCTATAAAAGCTGTGGCAAACCAACCTCCTATTACATTTAAAACTCCTGTAACTCTATAAACTGCGCTTTCTCTATCCCAAGCTCTATCAGAAAGAGAAGACCCCATGGCTACCATAAAAGTTACATAAGTAGTAGATAGAGGAAGCTTCATAGATGTTCCTATGGAAATTAAAATTGCCGCCACCACTAAATTCACACTGGCTCTTAATGTATCAAATGCCGGGGCGTCAATTCTTTTATCACTATAAATCGGATCCGGAGTTTCAAATTTTTGTCCGATTTTAACCCGCATTCTTTTGGGTAAAATAACATTTACCGCATCGATTAAAACAATAGCATAACGCACTATAATTCGTGCAAAATTATTGGGTTCAAACTTTTCTACTCCATCTCCTTGACGAGATAAATTTACTCCGGTTTCAATAACTGTTCTTGCTTTTTTAGAAAACCATAAAGTAATCACCATAACAGCGCCTGCCAAAGCTAAATATATCACCGAAGCACCGGGTGCTTCTTCATTTAACCCTTCTACTAAAAATTCTGTGGGGGCTACTCCTGAAATTAAATATTCTGCTCTCCATAAATCAAAAGCATCTTTAGCTGCCAAAGGAACTCCGATAAAATTAACCATATCATTTCCTGCATACGCCAATGCTAATGCAAAAGTTCCTACTAAAATAATCACTTTTAAAATATCTTTTTTTAAAAAAGACATTATGGCTTGAGAAACTCCGGTCCAAAAAACCAACAGTATAAATAAAACAATCAATACATTTTCTGCTACATAGATTTTAAACTCTTCCGGAACAAAAGACAATCCGCTTAATCCGTTGATTAATATAAAATAGGTTAAAGAGGTTAAAGAAATTCCTCCAAAAATTGCTCCTACTGATTTTATTTTCTTTTTATAACGAAAAGTAAAAATTAAACGAGAAATATATTGAATAGCAGCTCCCAAAGCGAAAGCAATTACAACAGACAATAAAATTCCTATAATAATCTGAAATACTTTAGAGGTATTTAAGTATTCCATCACCATATCATAGTTTACTCCAGTTTGATAGTTTTTTATAAAAGCAATAAAAGCTGCTGCTCCCAAAAGCTCAAACACTATAGAAACTGAGGTAGAAGTTGGCAATCCCAAAGTGTTGAAAAAATCCAATAAGATTACGTTTGCCAAAATCACTGCCAGAAAAATCAGCATGACTTCATTGAGGTAAAACATCCCGGGATTGAAGATACCATTTCTGGGTATTTCCATCATTCCTGTAGAAAAAACCGCTCCAATCATCACCCCTACACTGGCAACGGTAAAAATTGTTTTTAAAGAAGCTGCTTTTGACCCAAATGCAGAAGTTAAGAAGTTAACCGCATCATTGCTCACCCCGACAATTAATCCGGCGATGGACATTCCTACTAAAACGGTTAATATTAAAATATAAACGGACTCCATAAATATTATTCAAAAATGCAAAAATGCTGATATGATTTTGTTTTTAACAGAAAAGGATGTTATCATATTATTAAGCTTTTTAATTGTTTGATAATAGAATCCCTTAGCTAATTTTTTAGGTCGACTTTTTCACAACAGAAATATTGACTTACAGCAATATTTTATTCTTTCTTTTTTAAGTTGAAATTTTAAATTTCCTTGAGAAATTAATTACAATTTACTTATAGCTTTAGCAAACTATAAAGTGATTTCCAGTAATTCTGCGGTAGTTGTTTGGAGTTCAAGTTGTTTGATTGATGCAGGAATCATAGCTGTTTCTCCACAATTTAAATGAAGTGTTTCCGAATTGGTTTTTATTTCTACTTCTCCTTTTACACACATAAAAACCACAAAAGAATCCGTTTCACTGTAATTGAGCTGAAGTGATTTATTTAAGTTTATTTTTCTTGTGGTATAGAATTTACTTTTTACCAGTTGTTGAAAAGTATTTGGAGAACAATTGTATTTTATTTTGAATTCATCAAACTGAAAATCGATAGCATCTAAAGCTAATTCTGTGTGTAACTCTCTGGGTTTCCCGTTTAAATCTTTTCTGTTCCAATCGTATAATCTATAGGTAATATCTGAACTTTGTTGAATTTCTGCCAATAAAACTCCTTTCCCGATGGAATGCACCAATCCAGGTTTTATGTAAAACACATCTCCGGGTTTTACTTTTTCAAAATTCATGATTTTTTCCAGGTTTCCTTTTTCCAGATGTTCTAAATAATCTTGTTGTGTAGTTCCGGGAATAAATCCGACATAAATCCCTGCGTTTTTTTCAGCTTGCAGAATATACCACATTTCAGATTTTCCAAAAGAGTTGTGTCTTTCTTTTGCTATTTCATCATTGGGGTGTAATTGAAGTGATAAATTTTGACCGGCATCTAAAAACTTAAATAGTAAAGGAAATTTTTGACCATAAGTTTGGTAAACTTTTTTTCCTACTAAATCTTCTTTATAAACCGCTAAGAGTTCAGTTAAACTGTGGTTTTTTAGTTTTCCATTGATTACTTTGGAAACACTATTTTCTATAGCGCTAATTTCCCAACTTTCTCCGGTTTTTTCAAAATCGGTTTTTTTTTGCAAGATGGTTTTTAGCTTTTCTCCACCCCACACCTTTTCTTTTACTATTGGTTGAAATTTTAGGGGATAGAGTTTATTCTTCATTATATAATTCTTTTACAACATCTAAAGCTTTTTCTACATGCCCTAACACTTCCAATTGGCGAAATCTCATTCTTAAGATTCCCTTTTTGTCAAAAACTAAAGTTTCTCGACCTCCTACCAATCCAAATGCATGTTTTTTAACGCCTAATTGTTGTGCTATTTCTCCTTTAGGATCAGACAAAAGCGGAAAAGTTAATTCTAATTGTTCATGAAAAGCTTGTTGTTTTTTTACAGAATCAGAACTTATTCCGAAAACCTCTGCGTCAAAATATTGAAAAGTATGTTCTGTAATTTTAAATTCCTTGGCTTCTTTTGTACAACCTCTGGTAAAACTTTTAGGGTAAAAATAGAGCACTAAAAATTTCTTCCCAATAAAATCTTGAGAATTGAAATTTCTTCCTTTGTGATCTTTCACACTAAATGCCGGTATTTTGTCCCCTATTTTAAACATAATATTTTATTTAAGTTTTTTAAGTCAAGTGTTCATAGTACTTTTCAAAAATAATTTTAAACCAAGCGGTAAATTCCTCCGGGTTAGATTTTATTTTAGCTTTGATATCTTCCGGGGTCATCCACTTCCATTCTGCTACTTCTTCCGGATTTAAATTTGGTTCTTCATTATATTTTCCTACCAAAACATGATCGTATTCATGTTCTGTCAATCCATTGTCAAAAGGTGCTTTATAAATAAAAGAAGTCACGTGTTTTATCGGTGTTTGAAAACCCATTTCTTCTTGAAGACGTCTTACGCCTGCCTCTTCTACTGTTTCTCCTTCTCTTGGGTGACTACAACAAGTGTTGGTCCACAATCCGGGGGAATGATATTTATGAGCAGCTCTTTTTTGTAGCATAATCTCATTTTTATCATTAAAAATAAATACAGAAAAGGCGCGGTGTAATAACCCTTTTTCGTGAGCCTCTATTTTTTCCATTAATCCAATAGGCTCATCTTTTTCATTAACCAGAATAACTTTTTCTTTTTTCATAGCGACAAAAATACAAAATAGATTTGGTTAGTTGACCATTATTTTATTTTGAAGAGTATTTTTGGCTAAGAAGTTAAATTCTGACAATAAATTTAGACTTAATTTACAAAATTAATCTTAATTATGAAAATTAATGAGTTTTCTTCTTAATTAATTTCTGGAGTTTTTTTCCATTGCAGCGTTTCCATCATTTTTTTCATATCATCTTTCAGGTATTCTGCTGCAGGATAAATCGAATCGTAGTTTGGTGTTCTTTGAAAATAAATAGAACCTGTCACAAAATTATCTGTGCTGTCTGTTATATAAAACTGTGCTTGTGAAGCTGCATTTCCGGTTACAGTATAAAGCATTCCATAAGTATTATGGAGTTCATTTTCATATTCATCTCCAAATATTTCATCTGCTTTTATCGTGTGTTTTAAAGGAAGATTTTGTGCATCAGACAAAAGTTTTTCGAGATTATCTTCTACTTTTTCATAGGTGATATAAATCACTCCTTTTAAATCGTTGTATTCTATATTGAATCTACAAGGATCTCCAACCACAGATTTTAATACTGCATCTTCATTAATTTTAAAGGTGTAAGGACAATCTCTTGATAAGCTTACATATTCAGCTTCAGGATAATTCAACGCAAGAAATCCTTTGGGTTTAGGTCGATAGTCTTGTTGACAACCCCAAAAAAATATGCTGCACAATAAAAATCCTATAATATTTCTCATTTTCTTGAAAATTTCACCTGAATAATTCTTCTTAAATCAACTGCTTCTATAGTAAAAGAATAGTTTTCAAACTTGATGACATCCCCTATTTTTGGGAAAGTTCCGTTGATTTCTAAAATAAATCCCGCTATGGTTTCTGCTTCTCCTTTGTTTTCCTCAAACAAAGAATCATCTTCAATATTGGCAATTCTATAAAAATCTACCAAAGAAGTTTTCCCTTCGAAAATATAATTGTTTTCATCCATTTTAGAGAAAAACAAATCGTCATCATCATATTCATCGCTGATTTCTCCTACAATTTCTTCTATGATATCTTCCATGGTAATCAAACCACTTGTTCCGCCGTACTCATCTACCACAATTGCCAAATGAATTTTCATCATTTTAAATTCATTCAGCAAATCATCAAGTTTTTTATTTTCCGGGACAAAGTAAGGTTCTCTAAGTAATTTTTGCCAATTGAATTCTTTTTTTTCTAAATAAGGCAATAAATCTTTGACATATAAAATACCGATTACTTTATCTAAACTTTCTTCATAAACAGGAATTCGAGAATACCCTTTATCTATAAGTTTAGGAATAATTTCCTGATATTTTTCTTCTTTTTCCAATGCAAAAATCCCGGTTCGAGGCTGCATTACTTGTTTGGTATCTGTATTTCCAAAAGAAACAATGCTTTGTAAAATTTCTTGTTCTTCTTCTGTAGTATCTTCTTCATCAGTCAAATCCAAAGCATGAGAAAGTTGATCTACGCTTAATCCGGTGTTGGTTCTTCCTAACTTTCGCTGAATCATATCTGTAAAGGAGCTCAACGGCAGATTTAATATTCTCAAAGTTTTGTCTAAAATATTTAAAGGAATCGCCATGAAATTAGCGAATTTCACATTTTGACGAGTGGCATAAATTTTAGGTAAGATTTCTCCGAATAATAAAAGTACAAAAGTTACGATAACAACTTTTAGAATAAACTCCATGTTTACACCAAAAAACTCTAAATCAAGATTGGAAAACAATTCATCTCCCAATTGATCTGAAAGTAGAACTATGGCGATATTAACAAAGGTGTTTGCTATTAAAATAGTTGCCAATAATCGCTGTGGATTATCCAACAGTTTTGCTAATATTTCTTGTCTTGAGGTGTAATTTTCTTTTTCTTCAGGAAAATCTGTTGAAGTTAAAGAAAACAAAGCTACTTCAGAGCCTGATATTAAGGCTGAAATAACTAATAGTATCACAATTATCAACAAGCTTAATAATTGTGGATATCCAAAACTGCTTAAAAATAAAAAACTCGATAAATCAGGATCCAAGATTAAAAGTTATTTTTAGGGTTTAAAAAGGCAAATCATCCTCTTCTTCCTCATTAAAATCAGGAGTTTCCTCTTGATTTTGTGTTGATTTTTGTTGAATATTTTCTTGCGATGTTTGTCTTTCAAAAGTTTGGTCTTGTTTTTCTCCTCTTGGCAAAAAGGTAAATTCTGTAGCAACTATTTCTGTAGTATATCTGTCTTGTCCTTTATCATCTTGCCATTTTCTGGTTCTCAAACGCCCTTCAATATATAGTTTATCTCCTACATTTACATATTTCTCAAAAATCTCAGCCAGCTTATTATAAACAACAACATTATGCCATTCTGTATTTACCACTCTTTGATTGGTGCTTTTGTTTACATAAGATTCATTGGTTGCAATAGAAAAATTAGCTACACTTCCTCCTCCTTCAAAATAATGTGGTTTTATTTCTGTTCCCACATTTCCAATAAGCATTACTTTATTTAATGATCCTTGACTTGCTGCCATTTCACTTCTTTTTTACTAAATTACAATAATATCCTAAAATCAAACATTTTTAGATTGGTAAATGTACAAAATCTTTAAAGCTTAAATCCATAAGATTTTAAAAAATTTTCAATAACAATCGGCACCGGAAAGCTTTCCAGCTTGGTTTGATTTATGGTTTGCAAATCCACTTCTTGAAATTTCTCCGGAAATATATTTGTTTTAATAATCCAGAAATTTATTTGCAATCGCTGATGAGTAAGCTGATGTTTTATGGGTTCCGGATTGAAAATAGTTATTGTTTTAGGTTTTAGCTTTAGAGACACGAGATCCGGATGGTCGATAATATCTTTTTTTTGCAATATTGTTTTGGTTTCTATCAACGGAAAATCATAAAGATTTCTCCAAATTCCTTTTCCTGTGCGTTGTTTGATAAGCGTAGTGTTATTTTCTGATAAAAAAACCAAATAATTAAGTCTTCTATTTTTAATTTTTAACTTTTTTAATTTAATGGGGAGTTCTTTTTCTTTTCCTTGTTGAAAAGCCACACATTTATTCTTTACCGGACATGCCAAACAGTTTGGAGTTTTAGGCTTGCACTGCATGGCGCCAAATTCCATAATTGCTTGGTTGTATGTTCCCGGTTTTTTTCTGTCTAATAACTCTTCAGCTTTTTCTTTAAAAATCTTTTTCCCTTCTGCTGTATTGATGGGAATATCAAGTCCTAAAACTCTGGATAACACCCTGAAAACATTCCCGTCTAACACCGCTACGGGTTCATTATAACATATTGAAGCAATTGCGCTGGCGGTATAATCTCCTACTCCTTTTAGTTTTTTGAGTTCTTTATAATTAAGCGGAAAAATTCCTTTATACTGATTTGCCACAATTTTTGCGCTATAATGCAGATTTCTCGCTCTTGAATAATATCCTAATCCTTGCCAAAGCTTAAGCACTTCTTGTTCTTCTGCTTCAGCTAAATCAAAAACAGTGGGATAAGTTTTCACAAACTTTTCATAATAAGGTAAACCTTGCGCCACTCTTGTTTGTTGTAAAATCACTTCGCTCAACCATATTTTATATGGGTCTTTGGTTTTTCTCCAAGGCAGAGTTCTTTTATTTACCGCATACCAGCTGTTTAATTTATCCTTAAATTCTATCACTGTTTTTTTGGCAATTATACGAGTTTATTTGGTTATTATATAAAGAGTTATGCTTTTAGGTTTTGAATTTTTAATTTGTATATTTGCACTTCTAAAAATTTAAAATTTCAAGAAAAGTATAGATAAAATGACAAAAGCAGAAGTCGTAAGTAACATTTCAGACAAGCTTGGCATGGAAAAGAATGATGTTCAAGCTATGTTAGAAGCTTTTATGGTAGAAGTCAAACAATCTTTAGAATCTGGAGAAAACGTTTATTTGCGTGGTTTTGGCAGTTTTATTGTAAAGAAAAGAGCTGCAAAAACTGGTCGTAATATTTCAAAAAATACAACTATCAGAATTCCGGCTCACAATATTCCAGCCTTTAAACCTGCAAAAGTTTTCTTAGAAGGGGTAAAATCAAAAGTCCCTGTAGAATAAATTTAAATTATTTTTTAACCTTTAAAAAACACAGCTTATGCCAAGTGGTAAAAAGAAAAAACGTAAAAAAATGGCTACTCACAAACGTAAAAAACGTAGCCGTGCGAATAGACATAAAAAGAAAAAATAAACTTTTATCTACTTGAAGCGATTCTGTTTCAAGTAGATTTTTTTGTTCCCTACTCCTCTTTTAATGGAGTTTTTTAGTTCTTTGACAACGAAGTCTTTAATTCAGACTTCTTCGGTATAAAAATCACAAATCAAAATGGAATTTGTGATAGAATTTGTTTAATCCATCTATGCTTTTTAATTGAAAAGTGTGGATAAAAATCGAATACGCATGAGTAAGGAATTAATAATTCGTTCAAGTTCAAATGCAGTAGATTTTGCCTTGTCAAAAGATGGAAAATTAATAGAATTACACAAAGAAGATAAAGATAAAAGCTTTGTAGTTGGAGATGTTTATATAGCAAATATCAGAAAAGCTTTACCCGGCTTGAATGCCGCTTTTGTAGATGTTGGATACGAGAAAGATGGTTTTTTACATTATCATGATTTAGGACCACAGGTTTCTTCTTTACAAAAATTCCTAAAAGGAATAAAAACAGGAAAACAAAAAAACTATGATTTAAAGAATTTTCCATTTGAAAAAGATATAGATAAAAACGGGGTAATTACAGATGTATTAAAATCCAATCAAACGGTTTTAGTGCAAGTTGTTAAAGAACCTATTTCTACTAAAGGTCCTCGATTAAGCAGTGAGCTTTCTTTTCCGGGAAGATATGTAGTACTTGTTCCTTTTTCAAATCGTGTTTCTATTTCTCAAAAGATACAAGATCGCGAAGAAAAAGACCGTTTAAAACGTCTTGTAAAAAGCATTAAACCCAAAGGTTTCGGAGTTATTATCAGAACCGTTGCCGAAGGTAAAAAAGTTGCTGATCTTGATAAAGATATTCAAAAACTTATGAATCGATGGCGAGGAATGTGCAAGAAACTTAAAAACGCACATCATCCTTCGCGTGTACTTAGTGAGCTTAATTGGGCTTCTTCGTTTATGCGAGATATCTTTAATGACAGCTTTACCTCTATATGCACAAACGATGAAGAATTATATGAGCAGATTAAAGACCGTGTGGCAAGCTTGCTACCCGACAAAGAATCTATCGTAAAACTTTATAAAAAACAAACTCCTATTTTCGAAAAATTCGGAATAGAACGTCAAATAAAAACCGCTTTCGGACGCACAGTTTCTATGGCAAAAGGAGCTTACCTGGTCATTGACCACACAGAAGCTATGCATGTTATTGACGTCAATAGTGGAAATCGAAGCAATAAAACAAAAAATCAAGAAGATACCGCTCTCGAAGTAAACCTGATTAGCGCAACAGAAGTTGCCCGTCAGCTACGCTTAAGAGATATGGGCGGAATTATTGTTGTAGATTTTATCGATATGAGAAAAGCAGAAAATAGAAAAGCTTTGTTTAATCATTTGGTTGAGGCCATGAAAGATGACCCGGCCAAACACAAAATCTTACCTCCAACAAGATTCGGGTTAATCCAGATTACACGCCAACGTGTAAGACCTGCGATCAAAATAAAAACCCGTGAGGAAAATCCTAACGGAAAAGGAGAAATTGAAGCTCCAATAGTAATTCTTGACAAGATAAAAGCTGATCTTCAAAAATTAATCAAGAAAGATCATAAAAATTTAAGCCTGAGTACGCATCCTTTTATAGCTGCTTATTTAACAAAAGGCTTTCCATCACCACGAAGCAAATGGTTTTTTGACCATAAACGATGGGTGAAAATTTTACCGAGAGATGCTTATACTTATCTCGAATATCATTTTCACGATAAAGATGGAAATATTATAAATTAACATTTACAAAACCTCAAATATTTTTTATTTGGGGTTTTTTTATGCCCTTTTTTCTTCTCCTCCAAATAAATTTTTAACTTCCCTCTTCTATATTTACTCCGATGAAAAAACCTAAATACCATAGTATAAAAGAAGCTACTCAAAAACTCATGAGGTTTTGTACATATAGAGAACGTTGTCATAAAGAAGTAAAATCAAAATTATTCGACCTCAATATTCATCCTAACGATCAAGAAGAAATTATTGTCAAATTGATTCAACATGGGTTTTTAAACGAAGAACGATTTGCCAAAACTTTTGCTTATGATAAATTTCATCTTCAAAAATGGGGAAAATACCGAATTGAACGAGAATTAAAATTCAGAGAAGTTTCTGATTACCTCATCAAAAAAGGTTTGCAAGAAATCGACGAAGAGGATTACCTCAACACTTTTCATCAGCTTTTAGAAAAAAGAATCGCTTTGGTAAAAGAGAAAAATCCACTTAAAAAAAAGAAAAAAATAGCCGATTATCTTTTAAGAAAAGGATTCGAATCCACTTTGGTTTATGAGCATTTACAAAAAATCAATTTTTAAATTTATCAACTCTTTTAGGCTTATTATAAATTAAACGAAATCAGTTTATAAATACATACTTAAATCTTATATTTGTATTTTAGAATAATTCTAAGTAAGACAATATTTAAAATACATAATCATAATGAAATTAACTAAAAAAGCTATTCTTGAAGCCCTTGACAGCGTAACAGAAGCTGGCGGAGGTCAAAGTTTTGTAGAGAGTAATGCAGTTAAAAACATCAATATTTTTGGAGATGAAGTAGTAGTAGATTTAGAAGTTTCAAAACCCTCTATGCACGTAAAAAAACGTGCGCAAGTAGATGTGATGAAAGCTATTCATGACCAAGTTTATGAAAAAGCCAAAGTTACAGTCAACATCAGTGTAAATGCACCCAGCCAAGGAACTTTACCGGAAATCAAAGGAAAACCTATTCCGGGCATAAAAAACATTGTAGCCGTAGCCTCCGGAAAAGGAGGAGTTGGAAAATCTACCGTAGCTTCAAACTTAGCAGTTAGTTTGAAAAAATTCGGATTTAAAGTAGGAATTTTAGATGCCGATATTTACGGACCCTCCACCACCACAATGTTTGACGTGGAAGGAGAACGCCCAAAAGCAGTAGAAGTTGATGGAAGATCTAAAATGATGCCCATTGAAAGTTATGGAATAAAGATTCTTTCTATAGGATTTTTCACCGAACCGGATCAAGCGGTTATCTGGCGTGGTCCTATGGCAGCAAAAGCTTTAAATCAAATGATTTTTGATGCTGCGTGGGGAGAATTGGATTTCTTGATTTTAGACTTACCTCCGGGAACCGGAGATATCCATCTTTCTGTTATGCAGTCCATTCCCATTACCGGAGCAGTAATTGTAAGTACTCCACAAAAAGTAGCACTTGGAGATGCCAAAAGAGGAGTGGCTATGTTTAACCAAAAAAGCATCAATGTTCCTGTTTTAGGATTTGTGGAAAATATGGCTTATTTTACTCCGGCTGAACTTCCGGAAAATAAATATTATATTTTCGGAGAAAAAGGAGCACAATTCTTAGCCGAAGATATGGGTGTACCTTTCTTAGGAGAAATCCCTATCGTTCAAAGCATTAGAGAAGCAGGAGATGTTGGTCATCCTGCAGCTTTACAAGAAGATTCACCGGTTGCCAAAGCTTTTACAGAAATGGCAAGAAATGTAGTTAGAGAAACGGTAAAAAGAAACAAACACCTCCCTCCTACAGAATCTGTAAAAATCACCACTATGGCCGGTTGTAGTGCAGTAAACAAAAATTAAAAGACTATGAAAACACTTGTTAATGAAGATTTAAGAAATAATATTGTTCAAGCACTTGAAGAAATCCGCCCTTTCTTACAAAGAGACGGCGGAGATATTTCTTTGGTAGAAATCGACGAAAAAGAAAGCATAGTTAAAGTGCAATTAGAAGGAAACTGTGTGAGCTGCTCTATCAACAATATGACTTTAAAAGCCGGTGTTGAAATGACGATAAAAAAATATGCTCCCCAAATCAAAGAAGTCATTAATATAGAAGGATGATATTTATCATATCAAGACTTTTATTATTTTTTAATTTTGCACAAGCTTATTTTAAGATCGTAAATTTTTAAAAAAACATGATTAAAACAGACATTTTAATTATCGGCGCGGGCCCGACAGGTCTGTTTGCCGTATTTGAAGCAGGTTTACTAAAGCTAAGATGTCATATTATTGATGCTTTAGCACAACCCGGCGGACAATTAGCAGAAATATATCCTAAAAAACCAATTTTTGATATTCCGGGATTTCCCGAAATTTCAGCGCAAGGATTAGTAGATAATCTGATGGAGCAAATTGCTCCTTTTGAACCCGGATTTACTCTGGGCGAAAGAGCAGATACTTTAGAAAAGTTAGAAGATGGTACTTTTATAGTAACCACTAACAAAGGAACAAAACACCACGCCAAAGCTGTTGCTATTGCCGGCGGATTAGGAAGTTTTGAACCCAGAAAACCACAAATCCCAAACCTTATAGATTTTGAAGGAAAAGGTGTCGATTATATGATTAAAGAACCGGAAGAATTCAGAGGGAAAAAAGTAGTTCTTGCCGGAGGAGGTGATTCTGCATTAGATTGGAGTATTCATTTGGCTGAGATTGCAGAAGAACTCACTTTAGTACACAGAAGACGTGAATTTAGAGGTGCTTTAGATTCTGTTGAGAAAGTAAGAGAATTAAGAGACCAAGGAAAAATAAACTTAATTACTCCTGCTGAAATTGAAGCACTCAACGGAAATGGAAATTTAGACTCCGTTCTCATCCGTAAAAAAGACGAAGCAGCAGAAGAATTTAAAATAGAAACAGATTATTTTATTCCACTTTTCGGATTATCTCCAAAACTTGGTCCTTTAGCAGATTGGGGTTTAGAAATAGAAAAAAATGCGATTAAAGTAAACAACAGTTTAGATTATCAAACCAATATTCCGGGAGTTTATGCCATTGGCGATATCAATACTTATCCGGGAAAATTAAAGCTGATTCTTTGTGGTTTCCACGAAGCTACTTTAATGTGTCAAAGCGTGTATAGCAGAATTTATCCCAACAAAAGATATGTGATGAAATACACCACTGTGGCGGGAGTCACCGGATTTGACGGCAACAAAAAAGAAGCACCAAAAGCTGTTGTTGAAGCAATTTAAAATTATTTCTACCAACTATGGATCAAGACGTTAATATTACCATCATAGATCGCGAAGGAGAAAAACACACTGTGCAAGCTCCGACTGATGTTGGCATGAACATCATGGAACTTTGCAAAGCTTATGACTTTCCTGTCTTGGGCACATGTGGCGGAATGGCCATGTGTGCTTCTTGTCAGGTTTATATCGAATCGGACCATCCCCTGCCGGAAATGCAAGACGATGAAGAAGCTATGCTCTCCGAAGCTTTTTATGTTGAAGACAATTCCAGATTGGGTTGTCAAATTCCACTCACAAAAGATTTAGAAGGTTTAGTAATAAGACTGGCTCCCGAAGATGAGTAACCTCAGCCTCGGAGCCGGTATATTTTTTAAGTAAACCTACTTCACTCAAAACTGAAAAACTATATTTTTCAGAAATACCAATTACTCCTCTAATCAGGAAAACAAAAAACACTTCTTTTTGTTTATTGATTTACAAGTAAAACTGTGGTAAAAGATTTTTTACACGTTTTAGTTTTTTGTTAAAACCCTCAAATCAAGCAATATAAAAGCAAAGACAGAAGTTTTTACCTCAATCTATTTAGTTTTATTTAACTTTTCATGTTATATTTGAAGAAAACATGCTGAAATACGTTTTTTGTGGTGTATATACGCCATGAATTGGGGTTAATATGCATGTTGTGCGTCAGCTAAAAAAAGCATCATTGCTCCACAGAAAATCTAAAAAACATCTACAGTATAGTTATGAAGGATGAAATTTTTCAGGAACAACTTTGAGCATTTCTAAAAAACAATTTTTCCATT
>JAJYSY010000083.1 GCA_021793375.1 Bacteroidota bacterium
ATTTTATCTTCATCTCATTGATTTTCAAAGCATGAAGATACTAAATCTCTACGATTTCTCCTAATAATTAATCTTAGAAAAAGAAAAAAGCTGCCCCAGTTATGAGACAGCTTCTTTTTTTTATATTATTTCGGCATACAACTTGAAATCTTGTTTTCTATTAATTTATAAACAAACTCAGTATTATTTTATCGATTCATTTATAAGACAAAATATCTTATATTTGATTAACAACAATCCACCTAATATTATGAAAAATTTAAAACAATTCTTTCTTATTGCATTTTTCATTACTGCTCAACTCTCTTTTGGGCAAAATAAATTAAGCTTAAAAAAAGGAGCTAAATATGAAAAGATAACTGAAACCAACTCCATCACTACAATGAGTATGATGGGGCAAGACATGGAAATGGTTCAAAAAGAAAAATCTACTTCTCTCCTTGAAATCATTACAGAAAAAGATGACTTTTTTGAGTTTACCAACAAATTAACAGCTGTGCAAGTCAGTGTTGAACAAATGGGACAAGAAGCTACTTTTGATTCTACTGATGATGAAGATATTAAAAGTCCTTTGGCCGCTGCTTATGAAGAGCATCTCAACAAAAAAAGAAAAATAAAAATCGACAAAGAAGGAAAAGTTATAAAACCTGAAAATGAAGAGGCACAAGAAGAGTTAGAAGAAGAATTGGCAAATACTCAGGAGACTTTTTCCATTTTTATTGCTTTACCTAAAGATCTTTCCATCGGAAAAAATTGGACAGAAAATCAATCTTTAAACACTGATGAAATAAAAATTGATTCCAACAGAAATTATGAAGTAAAATCAATTGAGGATAATTTAATCACTTTAACTTTATCTGGTGATATAAGCATCATTCAAGATATGGTTAATCAAGGTACAGAAGTAAAAAGCAAACTAAAAGGAACTCTTGCAGGAGAAGTTATTGTAGATAAAAACACTCATGTTGTAAAAAGTGAAGAAAGCATTACAAAAATGGAAGGAACCACACACACTGCCGGAATGGATATTCCTATGAATGTAAACACTTCTACTCACACCACTATAGAAGAACTTTAATATATATGTTTTTTATATCTTTATTTAACCGAGATTTTTTCTCGGTTTTTTATTTTAAAGAAAAGAAGATAATTTCTTAATCATTTCACTTATTTTCTTGCTGAATAGAATTCTTATCTATTCTTTAATGAGCAATAGAATGCTTATTTTTACCTTTTCAAATTTTAAAATTCATCATTTTGTCTAAAAAGAAATCACGTAAGGTTACCCCTTTAATGAAACAGTACAACAGGATAAAATCTAAATATCCTGATGCTGTTTTATTATTTAGAATAGGAGATTTCTATGAAGCTTTTGGAGAAGATGCTATTAAAGTAGCCGAGATTTTAAATATTGTTTTGACAAATCGTAATAATGGCAGTCAAAAAATAGAATTATCAGGATTTCCACATCACGCCTTAAATACTTATTTACCAAAGTTGGTAAAAGCCGGCGAGCGCGTAGCTATTTGTGATCAATTAGAAGATCCTAAAAAAACAAAAAGCATCGTAAAACGCGGAGTTACAGAAGTGGTTACCCCCGGAGTTGCTTTAAACGATGAAGTTTTACAAAGTAAAACCAATAACTTTTTAGCTGCTCTGCATTTTGCAAAAACTCAAATCGGAATTTCTTTTTTAGATGTTTCTACAGGAGAATTTTTAATCGCTCAAGGCGATAAAGATTATATAGACAAACTATTACAAAATTTTAAACCCAGCGAAATCCTGGTTTCCAAAAAAGCAAAGAAAAAATTTCATGAAAAATTTGGAACTGATTTTCATCTTTATACAAAAGAAGATTGGTTGTTTAAACCTGATTATGCCAAAGAAAGTTTAAACTCTCACTTTGAAACCAACACTTTAAAAGGTTTTGGAATTCAAAACTTAGAAGAAGGAATTATTTCTGCCGGAGTAGTCTTACATTATTTAGGAGAAACACAACATCATAAACTGCAACATATCTCTTCTATTTCAAGAATTGCTGAAGAGGATTATGTGTGGATGGACAGATTTACAATGCAAAATCTGGAATTGTATCAAGCCAACACCCCACAAGCTGTAACCTTGTTAGAAGTCATCGATAAAACCATTTCTCCGATGGGCGGAAGATTATTAAAAAGATGGTTGGCACTTCCTTTAAAAAATATTTCCAAAATAGAGCAACGTCATGAAAGTGTAGCTTATTTACTGAATAATCCGAATTTTAAAGAAGAAATTCAAGGTCATATTAAAAAAATTGGCGACTTAGAAAGATTAATTTCAAAAGTAGCTACTCAAAAAATAAACCCCAGAGAAGTAATGCAGCTTAAAAATTCTTTGGATGCCATAATTCCCATCAAAGAAAAAACCGCAGCTTGCGAATCTGAATCCTTAAATGTAATAGCTGAAAATCTACATACTTGTGATTTGCTTCGCCAAAAAATTGGAGAAGCTTTACAAGAAGAACCCCCGGTCAACATTTTAAAAGGAAATACCATTGCAAATGGATTTTCAAAAGAATTGGATGCACTTCGAGAATTGGCTTTTTCCGGAAAAGATTATCTGGACAAAATGCTGAAAAGAGAAATTGAAACTACCGGAATCAGTAGTTTAAAAATTGGCAGCAACAATGTTTTCGGATATTATCTTGAAGTGAGAAACACCCACAAAGACAGGGTTCCTGAAAGTTGGATTCGTAAACAAACTTTGGTGAGTTCTGAACGTTATATCACCGAAGAACTTAAAGAATATGAAGCCAAAATCTTGGGAGCTGAAGAAAAAATTCAAATTCTTGAACAAGAATTATATCAAAAATTAATCATTTGGATGAATGATTATATCAAATCTGTACAACAAAATGCTGCTTTAATAGCCCAAATTGATTGTTTATGTGGTTTTGCACAACTGGCTTTAGAAGAAAATTATACTAAACCTCAGCTTACTGAAAACTATAACTTAAACATCATTGAAGGAAGACATCCGGTTATTGAAAAACGTTTACCCATCGGAGAAGCTTATATTCCCAATGATTTGATTTTAGACCGCGAGGAACAACAAATCGTGATGATTACCGGTCCGAATATGAGTGGTAAATCTGCTTTGCTCAGACAAACTGCATTGATTGTTTTATTGGCACAAATGGGGAGTTTTGTTCCGGCAAAAACTGCTGAAATAGGTTTAATAGATAAAATTTTTACCAGAGTTGGTGCCAGTGATAACATCAGTTTAGGTGAATCTACTTTTATGGTAGAAATGAACGAAACCGCCAGTATTTTAAATAATATTTCTGATCGCAGTTTAGTTTTATTAGATGAAATCGGAAGAGGAACCAGTACTTACGATGGAATTTCTATCGCTTGGGCGATTAGTGAATATTTACACGAACACCCGGCAAGACCTAAAACTTTATTTGCTACGCATTATCACGAACTCAACACGATGGAAAAAACATTTAAGCGAATTAAAAACTATAATGTTTCCGTCAAAGAGTTAAAAGACAAAGTTTTATTTATGCGAAAACTCGAACCGGGTGGCAGTAAACACAGCTTTGGAATTCATGTGGCAAAAATGGCAGGAATGCCTCAGTTGGTACTTTCTCGTGCAAAAAAGATTTTAAAACGATTAGAAGAATCTCATAGTGGAGATGAATTAAGTGGAAAATTAGAATCTGCCACAGAAAGAGATCCACAATTAAGTTTTTTTCAATTAGATGATCCGCTTTTAGAAGAAATCAAAGAAGAAATTTTACAAACTGATATTGATACTTTAACGCCGGTAGAGGCTTTAATGAAGCTCAATGAAATAAAAAGAATGCTTGCTCCTACAGAGGAATTGAAAGATAAAAAATAATTTCTCAGAAATTGCTTGCAGATATGAATTATTGTATTAAATTTGCCATCGCAATCAGCAAAATGTTCTTTTAAACATTAACCGCGAAAATAGCTCAGTTGGTAGAGCGCCACCTTGCCAAGGTGGAGGTCGCGGGTTCGAATCCCGTTTTTCGCTCATAAAAATCAGGGTAGCTAAAAAAGCTAATTTTGCTTTACATAAAATTTTAGCTCGAGTGGTGGAATCGGTAGACACGTTGGACTTAAAATCCAATGGGCAATTTTCGTCCGTGCGGGTTCAAGTCCCGCCTCGAGCACCTCAAAAAACCGTAAATTTCTAATAAATTTACGGTTTTTTATTTTCTAATAATTACTTCTCTTCTTAAAAACAAAGTTTAATATAAACATTCACAGAAAACTTATTCCCGATTTTTTCCAGATTCCCCCTATTCCTTTGTTATAAAACTTTGTTTTTATGACTACAATAAAAGCTATCAACAGTTTTAGGAAATGGATAACGCACAGCTTAACCAAAAATTTGGGAAGTAATTTATCTACTGAAGCTTATTTAATTAATGAAGAAAACATCAAATCTATTTTAGTTGTACGTCCTAATCACAGATTAGGAAATTTATTATTAATTACGCCTTTATTACAGGAGTTGGAAAACACTTTTCCAAATGCTAAAGTTGATGTATTTCTCAAGGGCAACTTAGGACAAATTATTTTAAAAGAATATCAGAATATTGATCAAATTATTTCTCTCCCAAAAAACCATTTTCAAAAATTACCTAACTATATTTTCACTTGGTTTAAATTACGTCAAAAAAGATATGATTTAGTAATTAATGCTGTTCCATACTCTTCTTCCGGTCGGCTGTCTACAAAATTAAGTCGTGCTGATTACAAACTTTTTGGTCATGAAGAATACAATTATCAAACGATTAATAATAATTATGAACACATCGCTAAATTTCCTGTTTGTTGTTTACGACACATTTTATCAAAACATCAAATTTCTTCTGCAGAAGTCCCTACGCTGAGTTTAAAATTAACTCCTCAAGAGATTGCTTCCGGGAAAAAAATCTTAAAAGAAGTTACTAATTCAGCTAAACAAACCATAGCTATATTCACTTATGCCACCGGAGAGAAATGTTACTCAAAAACTTGGTGGAAAGAATTTTATGCTAATTTAAAAGCAGCTTTCCCGGAATATTTTATCTTAGAAATTTTACCAAAAGAAAATATTTCTCAAATTGATTTTATCGCTCCAACCTACTACAGCAAAAACCTGAGAGAAATTTGCAGTGTGTTAGCCAACACCTCAGTGTTTATAGGTGCAGACTCAGGAATGATGCATCTTGCTGTTGCGTCTAAAACTTCAGTAATTGGATTGTTTTCAGTAACTGAGCCGCATAAATATCAACCTTATGGAAATCAAAATAGAGCTTTAAATCCTTCTGAAATATCCATAAAAAAAAGCATTCAATATATCCACAATGTTTTAAATCAAAAATAGACTACTTCTGTTTTTTTAT
>JAJYSY010000029.1 GCA_021793375.1 Bacteroidota bacterium
GAAGAGATCGGAAGAGCACATAATTATCCTCTGTCAGAAACAATCTCTCCCTACCATTGGCTCTGTTATAGAGATGGTATATCATATCGGTTTGAAAGGATGAAGTATTATTTGACATTTCAGTGTCTTCTTAAAATTATTAGATAAAACGATAAGACCTGACAGGTTTTCAAAACCTGTCAGGTCTGATACTCTATATTATTTCAGAAATATTTCCTAAACGAAAAGTAATCTGTGGATGTTCCAAAACAATAATCCCGATATCTTCAATAGGAATGGTTTTAGGCTTTCGCCCTTCTTCCGGAAATTTTATGACGAGCTGTTGATTTGCCGTATTCAAATAAGCCGGATTACCAAAAAATAAGGTACGTTTTATCATGTCAATTCATTTTCTAAATTCTCATATTCGTCAAAATTGAAAGATTTAACCTGATGCAAATACTCGTAATTCTCTAAAGTATCAAAAAGCTGTTGAAGTAATTCCGGTTGCTTCTTTAGAAAAGTAGCATAAGAACAATGTTCCCAATCCAGTGGATTATCTGTAAAACCATGATGAATAGGATTTAGGTGTATATAAAAAATTAAATTCCTTAAATACGTCTCGTCTTTGACTTCTTTCCTTTTAAAGTTCTTTAGAAAGAGTGAACCTCTTCTCTTATACACTTTGTTATAAGATTGCGTATAGCTGCTGAAAAAATTAGAAAATTGTTTACTGAGAAAAAGGGATTTACGTTTCGTTTCTTCTTCGTAATCGTCGTCAACTTTTCTAAAGTTCGAAACTTTAGAAAAGTTTTTTAAACAATCTACTTCCTCCTCCCTTCTAATTTTTATCAACAGGTGAAAATGATTTGGCATCAAGCACCAAGCGATTGTATAAGCTATAGGGTCAATATGCTGATGATATTTCTTTAGAAAAAAGAAATAATTCCGTTTTTCTCGAAACAAGTTCTCTGAACCATTGGCGTGGTTGTAGATGTGATAATATGTATCGAATTGAAGCATATTATTCTTTTTAATATTCGCCTACTTGAACAATATCACCCAAATGATTTATCCGCACTTTTTGGATACCTATTAATCCAGAAAGACCTGTCCTAATCCACGCAACTCCTTTAAGAGTATTGTTTTGCACCACATCTGTTTCTATGTGATGTCTAAAAAAATAATCACGAATAGTAAACTTTTGCACTCTAAAAAGATGCTTACTTATTTCAGGTTTGTTTTTGGGATCTAATAAATCAATTTCACTTGGGTCAAATTCTTCTGAAGGAAAAACAAATAATTCATTTTGTTTCATCGTAAACAGAAACTCCCAACCTTTTTCGTGATTTTTATTAACTATAGGTAACCCCGAGTTCTTTCTTGTAACGGCTTCATAAAACGAAACCACTTCTTCCTGAAGTTTACCTTTGTTGTCTCTATAAATAGCTACGTGATGATTATTTCCTAAGCTTACGTAGTCCGTAGGGATAGAATTCCCACTTGAATCTAATCTAATATTTCCAAGATGGTCTTTGGCTTTGTGTAAAGGTTCGGCGTTAGCTACTCCCGTAATCGTTACTTTTTTAACGGCAATTCCTTTATCTTTATTGAGCCAAATCGGATTTTCTTCTAAATTCGAAAATGCATCGGCTTTTTTACCACCAAATTCTTTTAGTCTTTTCTCTAATAGTTTTCTAACCCCCACATCAACTACCTTTTCTATTTTAAGGTCTTTATTTATATTTTTTCGAATGGTATATTGAGGCTCCAGCCAAGATAATTTGACTTTCTCCGGTACAGTTTCTTGCGTATTATTAATATAAATAGGGTTTTTACTCAGGCTATTTTTTCCTGTAAAGGCTTTTTTGGGATTGTCTTCAAACTCCTTAAGACGATTTAATAAAGCTTGTCGATATCGCTTAGAAGCTACCTTATTAATATGTTCTTCGGTGAACTTACTCCCTATCCGCTCTAATTTAGTCTTATAGGTATGCGATTTACCATAAATTGTCTCTTTATGTAATTGCCCACGAGGAGTTTCTACAGTTTGATATTTGTAACCTTTTTGAATTTTTATCTTATTTCTATTCTTTGTAGTAACTTTATTCTTGGCTTTATGAGACACCAATATGGAGGAAAGTTCAGCTAATGCCTGAGCTCTGATATCTTCCATAGGAGCAATAAACTTCCTTTTTTTATTTTTATTCTTATAGGTATACTTTTCTTCTATTTTTTGAATAATCCCTCCTTTTTTACTTCGTGCATTAAGATTATTTAAATATTGAATAAAAGCGGGTTTTGTAAAAGCCACTGTGATGGCATCCATAGCGTGATGACGGTGGTCATTCCGTTTTGTCCAATCTTTTATTCGTGGTAATTTTTTTCCATTCTTATTTTCTTGATAATAAGTCAGTCCTACTTTTTCATATTTGTCCCAGTTTAGCTCTTGCATCACTCGCATTAATCCCCAATCTTCTCGTAATGTGCTTGTTATTTTTCCGGTGGTTAAGGTGACTTTTCTTGTAATATTTAAAAGTAAAATAGCTGCTTTTCTTGCGATATAAGCCGTGTTGCCCAAGTCTCTCGCTAAAAAATCTTCGGGTATATCATCTAAAGACATCAGTAGTTTTTTACGCTTAGAATAGCTTATTTTATGCTTCTTAAAAAGTTCCTCTACTCGCTTTCTATAATCTGCTTCATTATACTTTCGCCTTACATAATCTAGTGCCGTTTCATTCCCTTTATCTAAATTGTCTTGGCGAGCTTCTAAGGTTTTGTTTGAAAAAGAGTCATCAAATAATCGAGCTTTAGGAATAATATGTTCTATATCAAATTCTTTTGAGAACAGTTTTCCGGGTTCGATATAAGTGTTTGAGTATAAAGTTTTATAACCATTGGGTTCCAATTCTTTATACAGCTTATAACGAATCAGGTCATTTCTACTTACATAAGGAAGCCCAAATTCTTTTTTAATAATTTCACGATACTTTTCATGTTCTTTAGTTGCTTTATTAATATGTTTTGTAATCTCCTTACGCTGTTCAGCAGAATTTTTGAGCTCTCGAGCTAATTCAATTCTAATTTCATCAGGTCTGCCTAAAGTATCATCTTCAAGAATAAAATTGATGAGGTTAATCATCTGGTTGAGAATTTTTTCGACCACCGGATTTCGAAGGCTGTTCTTCTTTAGAATTTCAAGTTTATCATCTAATCGCCTGTTCTCGTTTTCAAGCTTTGTTATAGAAGAAGAGTGATTATATCCTGCCATTTCACAAGCTTCTGAATATTTTAATCCATCTTCCAGAAAAGGATAAATTTTTCGAATTGCTCGTGCACTTAAGTTGCCATAATCATCTTGAAAAACAATATTGGAAAGCATTTCAGCAGGCTTCTTTTTAAAACCGAAGTTTTTTTGAAGGCTTTTGATGAGAGAAGCATTACCTGTTTTTGAATAATCGTCTTCGTATGAATATAACAAATGCCATAATTTATAAGAGGGTTGGTTACTAAAGTCATTCCCTGGCAGTACAGGGTTAAAATCAAGAATTTTTGAATTTATCCCAATCACTTCAAAACAATCTTTCAAAGCTTGAACCATTTCATCCGATTCTAACTTTTTAAAATTGATGTTGTCATAGCCTTCTTCAAGCAAGATTTTTTTATAACTATCCAGTAAGGTCTTATTGGTTCGGTTTCCTTCTAAATGTGGTAGATTTATTTTCCATTCCTTATTTGAATACCCAAGCCATGTAAGTGTTTGTGTAACGGTGAGTTTGTCAGTCCAGTTTAACACTTTAAAAAGCTCTTTCTTAGTGTCTTCAGAAAGTTCCTTTTCTTCATTTGTTTTTCTGTTGCTAACAACCAATGAATTGATGTTTTGCCAGATTTTGAACTGCTGAAACAGCGGTGAAGATTTGGGAATTACCCGATGACCTACAATTTTTTCCTTTTCTTGTCCATCAATAACTACCTTTTGTTTCCAACTTTCAAATTCACAATAAGAGATTAACCCCTTCTGTGATTTTAATCGACGTTGGTAGAAAATAATAGTGTGTTTTATTTCTTGTTTTACTTCATTAGTCAATTCAGGATAATACTCTGCCTGCTTCTTCCAAATAGCCTCAAACTCATTATCATAATCTTGTCGATAAAACACTTCATTTTTTAAGGAATAATGTGGGTTTTCTTTCAGCTTTTCCCATTGGTATTGCCCAACGGTTAAGTCATTAAAGTATAGTTTTTTACTCCTGTCACTAATCTCACTTAAATACCCGCTGGCAGCATTCATTTGTGCATTTATCTCGGTGAGAATAAAGGCCAATTCAGATAACTCGATTTGCTGATTAATGGCTTTACTTCGCAGAGCGTAAGTTTGATATTTTTTTTCGACTCTCGAACCTTTTAATTGAACCCGTTCTATTCCTAATTCATTTTTAAAATATCTGGCTGTATCATTCTTATTAAGTTGATGTAATTCTTCTAAATTTTTTTTCGTAAGGATATCAGGATAAAACCCACCTTGAATTTGCCATATTTTATCATACTCAGCTTGTAAATCTGAGCGATAATATTCGGGTAAAACCTTCTTGCCTTGTTTAAGAATATTAAAGCTAAACTGTCCGGGTGTTAGATTTTGATTATACAGTTTTTTAGCAACTTCCATTCCATCAATGAGTTCACCTTCTTCTTGATTATTGGCTTTCCGGCTACTTTTATATCCACGTTTTTTATTAATCATTAAAAGAACACGAGCCAACTCATTCTTTTCTATTTTTCGTGTTACAGCTTCGGCTCTTAATTGGTAAGTTTGGTGTGTGGAGCCTTTTTCATCTTCAGTGAGCTTAGTATTTTCATTTATGAACCCAATCCTTTTTAAAGCATTAATAAGCTGTTTTCTTCGTAGTTGATATCTAAATTTATTTCTTCGGGCTCCTCTTTTTAAAGTTCGATCTGCATTTATGGTAATGCTATTTCCCTTTTTGAAATCATTTTCCTCATCCGTTGATAACGGAACCACTCGCGATCCTGCTTTAATAATTTTCGATTGTTCATTTTCTTTTTCTGCCTCATCCACCACAGCCCAACCAATGGAAGTTGTCCCCAAATCCAATCCTAAAATTCGTTTCATATTTATGAATTATTTGTATATGTTCTATTTTTCCTTATCTTTGTTTTACAATTTTGAAGCAATTCACAATAAGGATTATTCCGTTGTGAAAACATTTAAAGCGGCCTCGATTCATTTCGGGGTCGTTTTCTTTTTAGCGTGTTATAATTCTTACCTCAAAACCCCCAATATAGTTAAACAAAACCAAATAAAAACTGATTTTTATCAGGTTTACTATAAAAAGTAGAGAGGACCTGCGTTAGCACAACATATAAAGAACTAACAAACAGCAAGTTACAACAAAACAAAAACACATTTCTATTATACAAAATCATTTTTATAATTTATTTAACTTAAATGACATGAAAACAAAAAAAGCATCATCTTTTTACAGATAATGCTTCTTAATGTTTTAAAAATAACTACTTTTTAGTCAAAAGTATGTCTTTTTCTTTCGTGTTCTTTTAGATAGATTTTTCGCAGTCTTAAATGATTTGGCGTAACCTCAACGTACTCATCTTTTTGGATGTATTCTAAAGCTTCTTCCAAGCTGAATTTTATCGCCGGTGCAATACTGGCTTTATCATCTGAACCGGCTGCTCTTACGTTGGAGTGTTTTTTAGATTTGGTAATATTCACCACCAAATCATCTTGACGAGTGTTTTGTCCTACAATTTGTCCTTCATAAATATCTTCGCCCGGATCTACAAAAAATCTTCCGCGATCTTGCAGCTTATCTATAGAATACGTAATGGCTTGTCCGTTTTCCATCGAAACTAAAGAACCGTTTTGTCTTCCCGGAATTCCTTCTTTTATCGGTTGAAATTCTTTAAATCGGTGCGACATAATCGCTTCTCCTGCCGTAGCGGTAAGCAATTGATTTCTCAATCCGATAATTCCACGAGAAGGAATCATAAATTCACAAGTCATTCTTCCCGCATGCGTTTCCATTTTAAGCAAATCCCCTTTTCTTTGACTGACCAATTCCACTGCTTTTCCTGAAAGATCTTCCGGTAAATCAATGGTTAATTCTTCTACCGGCTCACACTCTACTCCATCTATTTTTTTGATGATTACCTGAGGTTGACCGATTTGCAATTCATAGCCTTCACGACGCATGGTTTCTATCAATACTGCCAAGTGCATAATTCCACGGCCATAAACATTAAATCTGTCCGGACTTTCTGTTTCTTCTACTTTTAAAGCCAAGTTTCTCTCCAGCTCTTTTTCCAATCGTTCGTGAATATGACGAGAAGTAACATATTTTCCGTCTTTTCCGAAAAATGGAGAATCATTAATCGTAAAAAGCATACTCATTGTTGGCTCATCGATATCGATGGTGGGCAATCCTTCCGGATTTTCAAAATCTGCTATAGTATCGCCAATTTCAAATCCTTCTAAACCTACAATAGCACAAATATCTCCGGCTTCTACTTCTTTTACTTTTCTGCGATTTACTCCTTCAAAAAGAAATAATTCTTTGATTTTAGATTTTGTAATATCTCCTTTTCGTTTTACCAGAGAAACTTTCATATTTTCTTTTAAAATTCCTCTTTGTAAACGACCAATCGCAATACGTCCGGTGTAAGAAGAGTAATCTAAAGAAGTAACCAACATTTGCGGGGTTCCTTCTTCTACTTTTGGTGCGGGAACTTCTTTAACAATCATCTGCATCAGCGGATCAATATCTGTTGTCGGATTTTGCCAATCTTCACTCATCCAACCTTCTTTAGCAGATCCGTATACCACCGGAAAATCCAGCTGCCACTCCTCTGCTCCCAAATCAAACATCAAATCAAATACTTTTTCATGTACTTCTTCGGGTACACAATTGGGTTTATCTACTTTATTGATCACCACACAAGGCTTTAATCCCAAATCTATTGCTTTTTGCAATACAAATCTGGTTTGCGGCATAGGCCCTTCAAAAGCATCGACCAACAACAAAACTCCGTCTGCCATATTGAGTACACGCTCTACTTCTCCTCCAAAATCGGCGTGACCCGGCGTATCAATAATATTGATTTTTGTGTCTTTATATTTAACCGCTACGTTTTTTGAGGTAATGGTAATTCCTCTTTCTCGTTCTAAATCATCACTGTCTAAAACCAAATTCTTTACTTCTTCATTGTCGCGAAAAACTTTACAGTAGTGCATAATTGTATCTGTAAGCGTTGTTTTTCCGTGATCTACGTGCGCAATAATTGCAATATTTCTAATATCTGACATAATTATAACTCCTCCTTTTTTTGAGGTTTGCAAAGATACGTTTTATTTAGATAAGTAAATTCAGCTTTTCAATATTTATCTTAAACAAAATCAATTCATTTTCAAGTAATTAAATTACAGGTTAGAAAACAAATTCTCTAATTTTTATTTATTTTTTCTGTTTTATTAAAAAATCTATTAATTGAAAATGTCCAATCTAATTCCTTTATATTTGTTTTTCTAAATTAATGATTATGATACTTTCAAAAATCCCAAATATAAAACATAAAAACTCAGATAATTTCTTTCTTTTAGCCGGTCCTTGTGCTATTGAAGGCGAAGATATGGCTTTGAGAATTGCAGAAAAAGTGGTTAAAATCACTGATAAATTAGAAATCCCTTATGTTTTTAAAGGAAGTTTTAAAAAAGCCAACAGAAGTAGAATTGATAGTTTCACCGGAATTGGAGATGAAAAAGCCTTAAAAATTTTACGCAAAGTTTCTGAGACTTTTGATATTCCTACAGTAACCGATATTCACGAAGTAGATGATGCTCATCGTGCAGCAGAATTTGTTGATGTTTTACAAATTCCGGCTTTTTTAGTTCGCCAAACAGATTTAGTAGTGGCAGCAGCAAAAACCGGAAAAGTTGTCAACTTAAAAAAAGGACAGTTTATGAGTCCGGAAAGCATGGAACACGCCGTAAAAAAAGTAACAGATTCCGGAAATGAAGCTGCAATGATTACCGATAGAGGAACCATGTTTGGTTATCAAGATTTGATTGTAGATTTCAGAGGAATTCCAACTATGCGAAAATATGCACCTGTTGTTTTAGACACCACTCACTCTCTTCAACAACCCAATCAGCCCAGCGGAGTTACAGGCGGAAGACCGGATTTAATTGAAACTATTGCCAGAGCCGGAGTGGCTAATAATGTAGATGGTTTATTTATTGAAACACATTTTGATCCAAAATCTGCTAAAAGCGATGGTGCCAATATGTTGGATTTACAATATTTAGAAAACCTCTTAACGCATTTAACAGCAATCAGAAAAACTATTCAATCTTTTTAATCAAAATATTTTTAGAAAGCAAAACGGATTAAAGTATTTTTGTATATTAGCCTGAACAAAAACTAATTCTAAAATTATGAGAAAATTAATAAGTTTAAGCTTATTGTTTTCTGCTTTTATATTGATGAGTCCATCTGCTATGGCGCAAAATGATCATCAAAAAGAAATGTGGAAAAAGGCAGAACAACAAGCAGAAAAAGTAACAGAGAATATCGATCTAAACGATAACGACAAAGCATATATTACTCGTCATCTTTATAACTATCAAGCAAGATTAGAAGCGCTAAGTCAAAATCCTGAAAATATTTCTTTTAACTCAAAATCAGAAGTTTATGATCAGTTTAATGCTGAAATGAAAACAGTTTTAGGAGAAGATCGTTTTAACCAAATGAAAGAATTAGTGGATAAGGTTATAGAAAAAGATTCCAAATAATATTTTTAAACATAACTATAGAAAAACATCAACAGCAATGTTGGTGTTTTTTTATGGAATATTTTAAAATTATTCTTCGATAAAAAATAATTCTGAAGAGATTCCATCGCCTAAAAATTTTCCTTTTTTGCTGATATGAATATGATTTTCTTTTTCAATTAATAATCCTTTTTCAAACAATGATTTTGCTTCTTTTTGAAAATAATGTAGAATTTTATCGCCAAATTTTTCTTTGATTTCCGTTAAAGAAATTCCCCAAATCGTGCGTAAACGTGTCATAATATATTCATTATAACGATCTGAAACAGTTAAGTTTTCTTCTGTATGAGGAATTTTTCCTTTTTCAAGAGATTTGATATAAAGTATGTTATGACTCACATTCCAATATCTGTTTTTTCCATCAAAACCATGAGCCGAAGGACCAACTCCCAAATAGGATTTTCCTTTCCAATAAGCCGTGTTGTTTTGAGAAAAATATCCTTTCAATCCAAAATTTGAAAACTCATAATTTATATATCCTGCAGCTGTCATAGTTTTCACCAAAATTTCATAATGTTTTTTTGCAGCTGCATCATCTACCGGTTTTTTCTTTTTTAATTCAATCATTTTTGCCAGAGCTGTTCCGGTTTCCACTGTTAAAGCATAACTGGAAATATGTGGGATTTTTAATTCTAAAGCTTTTTGCAAATTTTTTCTCCATTTTTCTTCAGACATTCCCGGTACGCCGTAAATCAAATCTATAGAAATATTGTCAAAATATTTTTTGCTGTATTTTATAGCTTTTTCTGCCTCTTCCGCATTATGAGATCTGTTCATCCACTTTAAATCATCATCAAAAAAAGACTGGATTCCAATACTTAATCTGTTGATTTTTGAAACGGATAATTCTTTTATTTTTTCTTTTGATAAATCATCAGGATTAGCTTCAAGTGTGATTTCTGCAGTAGGAGAAACTTCATAATTTTCATATATGGTTTCAAAAACAAAACCCAATTCTTCTGCATTTAATAAACTTGGTGTTCCTCCGCCAAAATAGATGGTTTCTATAATTTCTGAAACTTTATTTTTCTTTAGAATTAATTCTTTTCCTAAAGCTTTTACCAATTCTTTTTTCCATTTCAATGAAGTGGAAAAATGAAAATCACAATAATGACAAGCTTGTTTGCAAAAAGGAATATGTATATAAATTCCGGCCATATTATTTCTTGTTTTTTTCTTCAATCCATCTCGACATATATTTTGTGCTTTGTTGTCTATGATGCATCAAAAGTTGTCCCATAAAATTTTCTTTTCTATGGTTTTCTCTGTTTTTAAGCAAATAGTTGAGTCGTTCAAAAAAAGGATTTTCAAATTTTTCCCAAACAAATCTTGAATTGATGATTTCTCTTCCTTTTTGTTGGGCTTTTTTCCATTGTTGTGCGTCTTGATATAAAGTCAAACTCCATTTAGCTAATTCCTCCGGAGTTTTTCCGATTTTCCCATTGAAAAGATTTTCTTCTGAAATTCCCTCCACTCCTATCGGGGTGGTAATACTTGGTGTTCCATTTTTGATGGCGTCAAAAAACTTTCCTTTTAATCCTGCTCCAAACTTCAACGGAGCTAATAATAATCTTGATTTTTGAAAAATCTTCTCTAAGTTTTCTGCTCTGCCTTTGATAAAGAAATTCTGTTTTTTGTTTTCTAAATTTTTTAATTTTTGAGGTGGATAAGCGCCATAAATCAACATTTTTATAGTTGGATTTTGCTGATAAATAATCGGCCAAATTTTATTTTTTAAATATAAAACTGCATCATAATTTGGAGCGTGAAGATAATTTCCGATAAACATTATATTTTTTCTTTCTTCAAAATCAGGAAATTTTGCCGTGAAATTTTCTTCTAATGGATTTTCTAAAAAAGGTAAATACCATAATAAATTTGCATTAATTTTAAATTCTTCCAATAAGATTTTTTGTTCTGCTTCAGAAATAATTAAAGTCAAATCTGATCGTAAAACAGAAGCGATTTCTCTTTTTGCCAACACGGTATGAAAATCAGCTTTTTCTATTGGCAAACTTTGTTTTACAGCTTGATGTCTTGCTTTTCGAAGAAAATGTAAATCTTCTGTATCTAAAATCCTTAAAGCTTTCGGACAAGTTTCTGCTATTTTCCATCCAAATTGTTCTTCCATCATAAACCGGTCAAAAATCACCACTTCCGGATTTATCTTTTTAAAAACTTTCGCTGCTTTTTCATCATTCGGAAAAATACTTTCTACCGCAATTTCCAATTCTTCTAAATTCTCTGCATATTTTGTGTTTTGTGCCGGAGTGGCAAAAGTGATCTTCCATTTTTTTTGCTGAAAAAGTCGGATTAGCTGCATCATTCTGCTTCCTGCCGCAGAAGAATTGGGTTCCGGAAAATTAAATCCTATAATTAATAAATGGGCATTTTTAAGCAATACTGATTTTGATTTTTAAACGTTGCTGTAAGTCTTACAAATTTATTCATTCTTTTATAGCTAACAAGTTTAGGGGGATTTATTATTGAAATTAAAAGCTGATTAAATTATTTAAAAATATTTTAGTTAAAAAAAAAGAAGTAAATTGGCTAAAACTTTTGCTTGTTTATTATTCTAAGAGCTTATGACAAAAAAAGAATCCAAAAAACGCAGTTTATTAAAAGCCATCACTTGGCGAGCTATGGGCGCCATAGATACTGCTATTATTTCGTGGATTATCACCGGCGATGCAACCAGTGGTTTAAATATGGGATTGGCAGATGCCGCTTTAAAAATCATCTTTTTTGTAGTTCACGATCAAATTTGGGAAAGCTTTAAAATTGATAAACAAACTAAGCTCCGAGATGGAAAAAGCAAAAAATTACATTGGATAAAAGCTGTTACTTGGAGAATTTTTAGCAGTGGATTAACTATTTTATTGGGATGGCTAATTTTGAAAAACCCACTAACCGGATTAAAAATCGGGATTGTTGAAGTTTTTACAAAAATTGTTTTATATTATTTCCACGAACGCTTATGGTTCAGAACAGATTATGGAATGAAAGAAAAAACCTCTTTATAATTTATGCCGAAAAACCAATCTTTTATACCGCTGCTTAAACAAATTGCTTTTGAGGCCGGAGAAAAAATTTTAGACATTTATTATGCTGAAGATTTTGAAATAAATTTAAAATCAGATAAAAGTCCAATCACTGAGGCAGATTTGTTAGCGCATCAAATTATTTATAAGAAACTGGAATCAACCGGAATTCCTATTCTTTCTGAAGAAGGAAAATCTATTTCTTATCAAGAAAGAAAAAAATGGAATAAATTCTGGATGATTGATCCGATTGATGGCACTAAAGAATTTATTAAAAGAAATGATGAATTCACTATTAATATTGCTTTGATAGAAAATCAAAAACCAATATTGGGATTAGTTTATGCCCCTGCTTTTGATAAACTATATTTCGGAGGAATTGAAATGGGTGCTTTTCTTCAAGAGAATAAAAATCCTCCTAAAGAATTATTTATTCCAAAGAAAAACAATACAGTTTTAAGAATCGCTACTTCCAGATCTCATCTGAATAAAAAAACAAAAACATTTATTGAAAACTTAAAACAAGAAACAAAAACTATTCCTGTGGGGAGTTCTTTAAAATTTATGCTTTTAGCAGAAAACAAAATTGATATTTACCCCAGATTCAGTCCTTGTATGGAATGGGACACCGCTGCTGCTCACGCAATTTTAAGCGGAATGAATATTGAAATTATAAATGCTGAAAACCATAAACCTTTACTTTACAATAAAGAAAATCTTTATAATCCAAACTTTATCGTAAAAACAAAGTGTAATCTTATTTAAAAAACAATATTTTTAGAGGAAATAAGACAAATTCCTGCTCAGAGATTTATCTTAAAACTTGAAAAGAAAGAATAATAGTTTATTTTTGTAGTTTCTTTCATCTAATTTAAAGATAAAACTAAATATTTTAAAATCACTTTTTAATGAGCAAACACAATACAGCTGATGAAGTTTCCGTCGATGAATTAGGAGGAGTTTTCAGAAAAATATATCATTTTTTTCTCACTCGTTTTTATAGAATATTTAGATTTTTCATCAAATCTTGGATAATCGTTTTAGCTTTAATTCTAATAGGAGGAATTATAGGTTATTTTCAAATGAAAGATAAATCCTATCCTAAAAAAGCTGAATTATTAGTACAAATCAATTATGAAAGTGCTAATCATATTTATCAAGCTGTTGATTTATTATCCAAAAAAATAAATGAAAGAGATACTTCCTTTTTTAAAGAAAATGATCTTTTTAGAAAAAATAGTTTTGGAATAAAAAAAATAGAAATTGAACCGGTGATCAACTTAAATGAAATCTTACACAGATTACCGGATTACAGCAGATCTTTTGAGGTTTTAGTAGATGAAAGTAATACTAAAGAAACTTTATTGGCTTCTGAATTATTTAGAAATCAATACAGAATTCACCGAATGACTGTAAAAACTTCACAAGCCGGAAATGAAAATTCAATTCATGCTGTGATAGATTTTTTAAACAATCACCCTGCTTTTGAAAACACAAAAGATGTTTATATCAAAAATTTAGATTTTCAAATTGAAGAAACAAAATTCAGCATCAGCAGAATAGATTCTCTTTTTAATAAATTGGGAAATCTCTCTATGGCTAAAAAACCTGATAATCAAGTTTATGTAAACACCCAAGAAAACAATGTAAACGAACTGCATTTACTTTTAGAAGAAAAATCAAGACTATTAAGTCATTTACAACAATTAGAAATTGACCAGGTCAATTATGAAAACCCTGTAGTTTTAAAAAGTCAACCTGCTTTAGTTCCTGAAAAAGGATTTTTCTCTAATCGTATAATCTGGTTACCTGTTCTCTTTATCTTTATTTTTTCCGGAATTTGTGCATTTTTATATCTATTGAAAAAAGGAAAAAAACTAACGCAAGAAAAATAATTTTAAAAACAGTTATTTTAAAGAAAAGTTGTTGGTTCAAAATCAAAATAAAACCTATTGAATTCCGTTATTGATACAGTAAAACAATATCATAAATAAAATTTCAAAAGTTATTTTTTAGCTTTTTTGCTAAAGCTTATCTCAAGAATTTGAAAAAACTCCAAACAAAAATAAAATCAACTATAAAAGATCCCAACAACAAGGATATTCTTTCCAAAAGTTTTGGTTATCTAATTTTTAGAGGCATTGGGATAATTGGTGGTTATCTTTTTACGTATTTTATTGCCAACCGTTATGGTGCTTCTATGAATGGATTGGTTACTTTAGGTTTTGCTATTTTTATGTTTGCCAGTGCAGTTTCAACTTTTGGAATCGATGTTAATTTGGTGAAATATTACGCTGACCTTGAACGCTGGAAAAAAGATCCCGGATTGTTTTATAAAGTACTCTTAAAAGCTTTTTTACTTTCCATCAGTGTAACTGCTTTATTATATTTATTCAGAGATTTTATTGTTTTCCAACTCTTTAAAAAACCACAGTTTTTACCGGTTTATAATTGGGCAATTTTAGCTATTCCCGGTTGGACGATGGTCAAAGCAATTGCAGGAGTTTTAAGAGGAAAAGGACTCAATAATTGGTATGCTTTTTTTAATAATGCCGGAAAATTTTCTTTGGCAACTTTAATTTTAATTGCTTTTGATTTCTTTAATATCAATCCACTTAATGCCATAAAAGCACATTTTTATGCAATTTCTGCTTTGGCAGTTTTAGCGTTTATCATAGCTTTTAGAAACTTCAAACGCATTACTATACATACTTCTTCCAACTCTTGGCAGTTTGTAAGAGAATCTTTTCCGATGTTTATCTCTACCACTATCACTATTTTCTTAGGATGGATTGATAGTTTTGTTTTGGGAATTTATGTAACAGATGAAGAAATTGGCGTTTATAATGTGGCCATAAAAATTGCTTTGGGAGCAAGTTTTGCTATGGAAGCCATCAATTCCGGATTGGCTCCAAAAGTAGCGCGATTATATTTTGAAAATAAAAGAGTAGAATTTAATAAATTGGTGCAATTCAGCACTTTATTAAACTTTGGTGTAACTGTTGGAATTGCAGCAATTTTAATTATTTTTAATCAACCTTTATTAGGACTTTTCGGCGAAGAATTTAAATCCGGATTTGAAGTTTTATTAATCTTGAGTTTAGTACATTTACTGAATAGTTTTATGGGGTCTGCAGCTATTATTATGCAAATGATCGGTTATCAGAAACAATATCAAAATATTGCTATTTTGGCTTTGGTGCTCAATTTAGGTTTAAACTTCTTGTTGATTCCTAAATTGGGAAATATCGGTGCAGCTTTAGCCACTGCTTGTAGCCTTACAGTTTGGTATATTTGCAATGCTGTTTTCCTTAAAAAGAAAGAAAATATAATTACTTACCTCAATCCTTTTATCAAAATAAAATAGACTTTCATGGCTGGTATTTACGGAATCTTACTTAACAAATCAAAGCAAAAAGAAATTTATAATAGTTTCTATAATGCTGATTTTCCTAATACCATTAAAGAAGAAATTAATCATGAAAATTTTCTATTTGGAAGAGCAGTTTTAAACAAATTTCAAAAAGATCGTTTTTTATTTGAAAACGAAAAATACATTCTTTGTTTTGAAGGAATTAATTATTCTGAAATATCTCACCCTAAAGATTTCATCAAAGACTATGAAAAAAAAGGAAAGGATTTTGTGAAGGATTTAAAAGGTTCTTTTAGTGGATTTATTTTTTCTAAAGAAGAAAAAGAAATTCTTCTTTTTAATGATATTCTTTCCACTCGAAATTTATATTATTATTATAATCCTGCTCACGGATTAGCTTTCGCTTCTGAAATGCATGTGCTTTCCAAAGTATTAAGAACTTCCGGAATTTCTTTAAACTATGATTATAACGGAATTTATGCTGTTGCTTTATATGGACAAACTTTTTATAATTTCACCACTGTAGCCGAAATAAAAAAACTAAACTATGCTTCTACCTTAAAGTTTAATTTCACAGAAAATAATTTTGAAGAAAACTCTTATTTTCAATTTAAACGAAAGGAAAAAGAAAAATCTTTATCTGATATAATTGAAGAAATAGATTTCCTTATGCTTCGCGCAGTAGAAGAAGAATGGCAAAAAGATCAAGCTTATAACTATGAACATTTTGGATTGATCAGCGGCGGAATGGATTCTCGTGTAAATACTATGCTTGCCAAACATTTAGGTTTTGAAAACATCAATACTTATACTTATGGAGATCCCAATTCAAGCGATGTAAAAATTGCTCAAAAAATCGCAAAAGACAATTTTAAAACCCATACCCAATTTAATCTTTTTAACGGAAGTTTTTTTTATGAAAACACCTTAGAGAATTATATAAAAACCACAGACGGACTCACTTATTTCACTGCTAACGCAGTGATTTTTAACGCTTTCAAAGGAATAAATCTTAATCAATACGGTTTGGTGCATTCCGGACAATTGGGTGATACCGCTATGGGATCTTTTATCAAACCAAATTTTGATTATGCTAAAAACCTTGATAAAATTGGCGTAACTGGTTTTGTAAAACCTACTCATTTATTTGAAAAAATTCCTTTCTTAAAAGATATTGTAAAAGATTATCAAAATTCTGATAATGATAGATTTACTTATGAACAACGACAAATTCACGGAACTTTGATGGGAGATAAAGTTTTTAATAATTTTATTGATATCGCCTCCCCTTTTTACGATCAAAAATTTCTGGAATTAATGTTAAGTGTTCCCACAAAATATAAAATAAATCAACAGATTTACTTTGAATGGCTAAAAGCAAAACACCCTAAACTGGTGGATTATAAATGGGATAAAATCGGATTAAAACCCAACAATAACTTTAATATTAAATATGGCAGATTAGCCAAAAAATATATCAATGGCGGAAAAAAATATTTTGGTTTACCTTATGATAGTATGAGTCCTGTAAATATGTGGCTAAAAAAAGATCCTCATATTTTAAAAGAATTTGATAAACTATTTACTAAAAATATTCATTTGATAAAAGACGAAGAACTCAAAACTGATTTAAAAGAAATTTATAATAATGATATTTTTGAGTTTAGAAATAAATTTTCCGTACTTAGTGCACTTTTAGGAATTAAACTACATTTTTATGAGCTTTAATGCTCTTGAGTTTTTCTAATCGCACTTCAATTTATTAAATCATGAGAATTTTTCTGATTTCAAATATGTACCCCTCTTCTGATGATCCGGATTATGGAGTTTTTGTACAAAATATTGAACAAGCTTTAGAAAAAAACGGAGCGGTAATTTCTGAAAAAGCAGTAATCTCAGGAAGAGCAATCTCTGCTTTTGATAAAATCAAAAAATACAAAAAATTTTATGCAGAAATTTTCAAAGCTTATCGCAAAGGAAACTTTGATTTGATTTACTTGCATTTTATTTCCCACTCCTCCCCCGGTTTAATTTTAGCAAAGACATTTTTCGGAAAAAAGAAAAAATTCATTGTAAATGTTCACGGCTCAGATGTTTTAATTCATCATAAAGGAATTTTAAAGAACTGTAATCAAAAGCTTTTAAAACAAACCGATTTATTGGTTGTTCCTTCCTCTTATTTTAAAACAATCATAACAGAAAAATTTCCTGATTTTCCTGTTCAAAAAATTTACGTTTCTCCTTCAGGAGGAATTGACGCACAAGTTTTTTATCCTCAAAAAAAATCAGAAGATGAAACTTCTTTACATTTGGGATTTGTTTCTCGCATAGAAGATGATAAAGGATGGAAAACTTTTTTAAAAGCTTTGGTGATTTTAAAAGAAAATGCTATTCCTTTTAAAACTTCAATCGCCGGAAAAGGAAGTAAATTAACTGATTTAGAAAGCTTTATAACTCAACACAATTTAAAAAAAGAAGTTGATTATTTGGGAATTCTTCCGCAAACTGATTTGAATTCTCTTTATAATAATCTGGATTTGTTTATTTTCCCAACTTATTCAAGTGAAAGTTTAGGCTTAGTGGGATTGGAAGCCATGAGCTGTGGCACTCCGGTAGTTGGAAGTGAAATCGCAGGACTTAAAACTTTTATCAAAAACAAACAAAACGGGTTGTTTTTTACCCCTGGAAATGAAAAAGAATTAGCTGAAAAAATAATTTTTTATTATCATTTATCAGCTGATCAAAAAACTGAAATGAAACAAAAAGCTTTGCAAACCGCTCAAAACTATAATAAAGATAAAGTTGCAAAAAAACTTTATCAACAATTTAAAAAACTTATCGCTCAAACTTAATTTATGGAAAAGTTTTTTCTCTTTTTAGTGTTTTTAGGTTGTGTTATACTTCCTTCTTCTCCTTCTATTGCTACAATTCTTTTTCTAACTTTTGCCGGAGGAATAGTTATTGAAAACACAATAAAAAGAAAATTCCCCACAAAAAAAGATTGGAAAAAACTTTTGATTCTCCCCTCTTTTTTCTTTTTATGGGCTTTAATCGGATCCTTATTTTCATCTTATACCGCAGAAGGATTTCATATTGTTAAAAAATTTATTCCTTTTATGGTTTTTTCTTTAGCTTACCTTTTTGCTTCAGATTCTTTAAAGAAAAAAACACCTGCTTATATTTCTTCCGGAATTGTTATTGGAGTTTTCGGAAGTATTATTTTTTTGCTGCTAAAGTTGTGGATGAATTTCAACCAATCCGGAGAAGATTTAATGCGTATTTTTTCTCATCAATTTACGTATTTCAACTTTACAAATCCTTTAAAAACACACCCTACTTATTTTAGTATATGGATTTTGCTCGCTAACTTTTTTGTGTTTAATCAGAAAAAAATCAAAAACACCGGAAAAACGCTTCTATTTGGAATTTTCTTTGTCGGATTGGCTTTTACTATGAGCAGAGTTGGTTTGTTTTTATATGCATTACAATTGATTGCCGTTTTCTTTTATCTCTCCAAAAAATGGAAAAAAAATTATATCGGCGGAGCTGTTGTATTTTTATTATTAGGAATTTATCTCTATAAATATCAACTGTCCAATTTTTATTTATTACAACGTTTTTCTATTGAATTGGCTTGGGACACAGATGCAGAAAACACCGGAACAGAAATTAATAATCGCGTGGCAGACGATTCTCGAACTGCTCGTTGGGAAGCAATTTGGCACAGTATTCAAGAAAAACCCATTCTGGGATATGGAACAGGAAGTGAAAAAGCAATTTTAGAGAAAACTTATACTGATCATCAATTAGAAGTTTCTTTAAAACGAATGTATAACACCCACAATCAATTTCTGTTTTATACTTTAGAAAATGGTTTTGTAGGATTGATTTTATTTTTAGCTTATTTTGTGGTCAATATTAGTTTAGCCATCAAACGAAATGATCTTTTGATTACCGCTTTTATTATTGGAGTATTAGTGGTTTTTATGTTTGAAAACTATATGTACAGATCTATGGGTTTCTTGACTATGGCGTTGTTATTAAGTTTTATGAGAACTTCTAAAAAATGAAAAAAGTTTTATTTATATCCAGCACCGGCGGACATTTAGAGCAATTGCTCAACTTAAAAGAAACCATGGAAGTTTTTGATGCATATATTGTAACAGAAAATAACAGAACCACTAAAAATCTTAAAGAAAAATATAATAACGTAAATTATTTACCTTTTTTTTCTCGACAAAACAAGTGGACTTTTCCTTTTGTTTTTATCGGAGTGTTTTTCAAATCTCTTTATTTATTTTTTAAAATAAATCCTGAAGTTATTGTCAGCACCGGCGCCGGTTGTGTAATTCCTATGTTTTTTATCGGAAAAATATTTGGTAAAAAGTTGATTTTTATCGAAACTTTTTCGCGTACAGATTCTAAAACACTCACCGGAAAAATCTGTTATCTTTTAGCGGATTCCTTTATTGTACAATGGAAAGGATTGTTAAATTTGTATCCCAAAGCAAAATACTTTGGTCCAATTTATTAATTATGATTTTTCTAACGCTGGGAACGCAAGATTTTAATTTCATAAGACTTTTACAAGCTGTAGAAAAAGCTGTGGAAAACGGTGTGATTAAAGAAGAAGTCATTGCACAAATTGGGAATAACAAATTCAGTTCTAAACACATGAAATGTTTTTCTTTTTTAGATAAAGAATCCTTTAATAAATATATGGAAAAAGCTGATTTTATTATCAGTCATGCCGGAACAGGATCTATTATTACGGCTTTAAAAAAGGAAAAAAAAATTTTGGTTGGCGCGCGTTTAAAAAAATATGGAGAACATATTGACGATCATCAACTGGAAATTTTAGAAGCTTTTACAAAACTAAATTTGATTATTCCTTTGAAAAAAGATTTTAGTGATTTAGAAAATAAGATTTTAAACCTCAATCAATATGAAGTAAATACTTATCAATCCAACACCGTTCATTTCAATAATAACTTGATAAGTTTGATTAATAAGTTGTAAAATGACTTTAGAAACTAAATCTTTATCCTCCGGTTTTAATTTTGATTGGCTTATCATAACAGCCATGTTTTTTCTATTACCGGTAGATATGATAAACGGAATTCTTTTAAAAGGAGGAATAGAATTTCCGATTTCCATAGGACAGCTTTATAAGCTTTTTGTATTGTTTTTAGTTTTTATCAGATTAAGCATAAGACCAAAAACCGATTTTTTATTACTTATTGCTACCTTTATTATTTTTACTATCCCCTCTTTGGTACAGTTTAATATTAATAAAGAATATACTGCGCGAATTATTTTTGATGATATTATTAAAACTTCAAAATACATCAGTGTTTTTTTAGCTTTAATTTATTTTCAACGGGTTTTTACCAATCCGCGTTTTAAAACAAGAATATTTTTAAAAAGCTGGTTTGTTTTTTCTTATGTACTTTTTGCTTTCAATATTCTCTTGAAATATGTAGGCTTAGGCTTTCCGATGTATGAATATGACAACACCGGAACCACCGGATTTTTCTATGCAGGAAACGAAATTTCTGCTTTGTTTTTGGTGCTTTATGCTATTTTGGCTTATCATCTTTATGAAATTAAAAAAGCTAAAATGTGGTTTTTTATTTTCTTCCTTTTCAATTTATTTTTGGGAATTACCATCACTTCTAAAACTGCAATGTTAGGAATTGTATTGGTAACTTTACTCATTTTGGCAAGTCCTGAAAACTTAAAGAAAATATCATTGCGTAAAGTTATAATCTGGATTTCTTCCATCGCCTTATTGGTTCCGCTCACCGGATATATCGCTTATAAATTACTGAAAGATTCCCTGATTATGGAAAGAATAAATTATTTCTATAACAAATGGGATTTGATAACTTTTATTTTTTCTGAAAGAAATTTAAGAGTAGAAGATATGATTCCAAAATATAAATTCACTTGGTCGATTTGGGAAAAAATCATGGGAGGAGGACAATATTTCTATGAAAATCAATTAGGAAATGTGATTGAAATAGATTTTTTAGATTTGTTTTTTGCCTACGGAATTGTGGGAGGTGTTATTTTTCTTTTGGTGATCATCGGACTTTTTATCAAGGTTTTTTCACAAATGAAAAAGAATTTTCCTTATGCTCGGCTGACTTTATTAATGCTTTTTGTTTTGGTTTTGGAATCTTCTATTGCAGGACATGTTTTTAATTCCGGAATCGCCGGAATTTATATCGGTGCTTGTTTGGCTTTAATGTTTTTTAAACCTAAAACAATCCAAAATTAAAGCTGAAAAATGAAGAAAAATATTACTTTTCTAAAAAAAACATTCGATAAGAATTCTGAAGTAATTCTTATTATTTTGTTGTTAATATTTTTCTTTACAGAATCCTTTTCTAAAATTTCTATTTTTACCGGACAACAAAAAAGCAATTTTCAAGCTATACCCAAAACTATAGTTTTGCTTGCTGTTTCAATTGGGATTTTAATTCAAAAGAAAAAAAAGGTTTTATACCTTCTCATTTTAACGCTGAGTTTCAGCATTGGACAATATTATATTTCGGATAGTTTTGAACAGTCGAGTTTAATTTATTTTACAAAATATATTTTTCCAATTGCTTTTCTTGGTTTTTTTTCTGCGGATTTTTCTCGACCAAAAATAAAACTACTTCGTGTATTTGAATACCTATTAGTTGTAAACAGCATTTTTATTTTCATAGGATTTTTATTTGACATTTCTTTTTTGCAATCCTATTTGGGAAGTCGTTTTGGATATAATGGTTTACTTATTACCGCTGCCATCGGAACTTATTTTCACATCATCGGATTATGTTATTTCTTGATAAGATATGAAAAAAACATGCTCAAGAAATGGAAATTTTGGCTTTTGGTAATCGCCGGTTTATTAGTTGGCACAAAATCTATTATCTTAGCTTTAGCCGCAATAGGAATATTTTATATTTTCACTTATCTCAAATCAAAAAAAGTAAAAATCTCTCTTTTTGCTTTTGCAGTTTTAGGAACTGCAGGTTTTGGGTATTATTTATTTTTTCTCAATCCGCTTTTTCTTGAAATAAAAGAATCTCAAGGATTTTTAACCTCTTTTTTATCACTCAGAGACTTGTTGTTTACAGAAGCTACTCTCCCTTATATTCAAGAGCATTGGAAAATTATAAATTACTTATTTGGCGGAGTTTCTGATTTTGAACTCAGACCTCAAATGGAGCTTATTGATTTATTGTTTTTCTGGGGAATTTTTGGAAGTTTGATTTACATTTATTTTTTTATAAAAAGTTTTTTCTCTTTTAAGCCGGATAAAACTTTTATTTTCTCCGTTATTCTTCTTTTTAGCATTGCCTTATTAGCCGGAAATTTCTTTTATAATGCTTCTTTACCTATTTATTTACTGATTTTAAGAGAAAGTTTTTATTTAAATCAACAAAAAACAGTTTAATAATTCACTTCAGTTTTTTATTTCTTTTAAAGCCTTTATCTTTAACCTGTTAAAGAAAACAATTAATTTACTTATATTTGTAAAAAAAATTAACAATGTATCGTTTACTTTTTATCCTATTCATTTTACCCTCATTTATTTTTGCACAAGAACTTTCTCCTCCGGAAATTTCTATGGAGTCCGGATTTTATGAAGAAGATCTTGAAGTAAGTATTACCCATTCAGATCCGTCCGTGACTTTATTATATACTTTAGATGGATCAGAACCCAGCATTGATAACATCAATGGAAAAGTATGGAATTATAAAACATTTTACCCCATTTATCCGGAAGATGGTTTTGGAGAACTCAAACACGATACAATTTGGACTTTTGAATATACCAATCCCATAAACTTCACAGACAGAACTCCTGAAGAAACTGTTTTGGCTGATGTTAACACTACTACTGTAAAAACTAATGTTTATGCAGAAGGAGAGATTTTTAAAGGGAATATTCTTCGTGTACGTGCTTACTCTGAAACTACTGAAGAATACAGCGAAATAATCAGCAGAAATTATTTTATCACCCCGGAAGGAAACAATCGCTATTCCGTACCTGTTGTAGCGCTTAGTTTTGATAATGATAAATATTATGGTTATGAAGAAGGAATTGGTGTTCCTGGAATTTTATTCGATAACTATAGAGAAGAAAACCCCGATGCTCCCTTAGATGGTTGGGCGCCGGCGAATTTTAGAGAAAAAGGAAAATCTACAGAAGTTTTTATTCATTTTAATTATCTCGAAAATGGAGAAGAAATCTTAAATCATAATGCCGGATTAAGAATTAATGGAGGATATACAAGAGCTTACCCTAACAATTCATTGCGTTTATATGCGCGAAATGATTATGGAAAAAAGAATTTTAAACACAATTTCTTTGAAAATTATGATTTAAATAAATTCAAAAGACTTCTGCTCAGAAATTCCGGAAATGATACAGAAGGAGTCTTTTTTAGGGATGCTTTTATGCATCAGATGTCTAAAAATTTAAATTTTGATATTCAAGAATTTCAACCGGTTGCTGTTTTTATTAACGGAGAATATGATGGATTAAGAAATATAAGAGAACGTTTTGATAAAAAGTATTTTAAAAGAATTCACGATATTCCCGAAGATGATTTGGATTTCTTAGAAAATCAAGGAGAATTAAAAAATGGAGATGATGTATTCTATAATGAAATGATAGATTTTTTTGAAAACAACTCATTAGAAGATAACTCAACTTTAGAATTGGCTTTTAATTATCTGGATCCTGTTAATTTCACAGATTATTATGCAACAAATGTTTTCTCTGCAAATGTAGATTGGCCTGATGGAAATTATTTGTATTGGCGACATAAAACAACTTATAATCCTTCAGAAGATTTGGGCGTAAAAGATGGTCGTTTTCGTTGGCTTCTAAAAGATTTAGATTGGGGATTTTTCCTTAATGAAAGAGATCAAACTGCTTATGATGAAAACACATTGGAGTGGGCTACCCGAAATATTCCTCCTACTCTGATTATGAGAAAATTATTTGAAAATGAAAGTTATCAAGAATATTTCATTACGCGTTTTGCAGATTTAATGAATACTACTTTTGAAGAAAATCGAGTTTCTGCTATAATTGATGAGTTTAAATTTTTATATGAATTGGAAATTGAAGAAAACGGACGCAGATGGAAAAATCATACTTCAACACCCGAAGATTGGAATCCTGATATAGACAGAATGAAAGATTTTGCTCAAAATCGTCCTGCTCATCAACGAGAACATCTTATAGAAAAGTTTGATTTAGAAGGAATTTTTGATTTGGCTTTAAATGTTTCTAATGAAGATCAAGGATATATTCATCTAAACACAATTGATATTGAACCTTCAACAGATGGAGTTCATGAAATCGCTTATCCTTGGGTTGGCGTATATTTTAAAAATGTTCCTGTAACGCTAAAAGCAATTCCCAAAGAAGGATATGAATTTTCTCATTGGTCGGGAGTAGTTAATTCTTCTGATGAAGAAATCACCTTAACTTTAGATGAAGATACTTATCTAAAAGCTAATTTTATTCCTACTGATATGAATGTAGAAGATCCGGAAAAAGAAATGATTAGTTTATACCCTAACCCTACTTCAGGATTGGTTTACATACAAAGTGATATGGATTGGGATAGTTTTGAAATCTATGATTTGCAAGGTAGAAAAGTAATTTCAGATAAGTTAACTGAAAACCAAATCAACATAGAAGAATTGAGTTCCGGAATGTATTTCATTCAACTCCAATCAAAAAACGGAAACCAAAAACAACTTCGTATAATTAAAAAATAATCCTCGCCCTATTTTGATGTTTTTCGGAATAGGGCTTTTTCATGGATTAACTTTTAAATTTTATTTTATATAAATCCATAATAATTGAAAAAAGAAAAAATCTTTTAAAATTTTGCTTTAAAAGATGTGGCTCTATGTCTTGCAAGAATTAAAAATATAGTAAATTGGCGGTTTGATTAATACATAAAAGACAAAAAGAAATTTTAGTCCTAAAAAAATAATGATCCACAGGAAAAATAGGTATTCAATATATATCAGACCCATAGCTTATCTCATAGATTTAGCTATTATTCTTTTATTTGCTTTACAGTTTTCATTTACTGACCAACATTACCTGTATTTTGCTGTTTTCTCTATATTAGGTTGGGTTTTTCTATCCTTGCTCACCAAATTTTATGAAATTTATCGCTTTACAAAAATGACGCGAATTGTTTCGCTGAGTTTTTTTCAAGTATTTCTATACTCCCTAATAGTTTTTTCTTTTTTTGGAATTTTTCAAGATGTTCATCAACCTGTCAAAGAAATTTTAATCTATATAGGTAAAACTTGTGTAGCTATATTATTGACAAAATTAGCTATGCATTTCTTGCTTAGAAATTATAGAAAATATCTTGGCGGAAATTATAGAACCACTATTATTATTGGAAATAATAATAAAACCAATCAACTGAAAAACTTTTTTACCAACTACCCTATTTACGGATATCAATACAAAAAAAGTTTTGACATCAAAAAATATAATTCTAAAGAAAAACAAGCAAAAGCTTTACAAGAGTGTTTTGATTATATCAAAAAAGAAAGTATTGATGAAGTTTATTGTTCTTTAGCAGAATTAAACAACGAACAAATTAAAGCTGTTGTAGATTTTACTGACAACAATCTTAAAATATTAAAGTTTATTCCCGACAATAATGAACTTTACACCAAGCAATTAAAATTAGATTATTATGGATATCTCCCGGTACTTTCTTTTAGAAGTATTCCTATTGATGATCCGATAAATAAATTTATCAAAAGAGCTTTTGATATTTTTCTTTCTCTTTTTGTAATTATTTTTGTGCTTTCTTGGCTTACCCCTTTATTGGCTATTTTTATAAAATCAAGCTCTAAAGGACCGGTTTTTTTCAGACAATTAAGAAATGGGTTGGACTACAAAGAATTTTATTGCTACAAATTCAGGTCGATGAAATTAAATCCTGAAGCAGATCTTCATCAGGTGAGCAAAAATGATGCTCGAGTTACCCGCATCGGTAAATTCATGAGAAAAACAAGTATTGATGAATTGCCTCAATTCTTCAATGTCCTGATGGGAAATATGTCAACTGTTGGTCCTCGACCACATATGGTTAGTCACACGCATATGTATGCCAATCGAGTAGATAAATTTATGGTAAGACATTTTGTAAAACCGGGTATTACCGGATTAGCACAAGTAAGCGGATATAGAGGTGAAGTTGAAAATGAAACCGATATTATCAATCGAGTAAAATATGATATTTTTTATATTGAAAACTGGTCTTTCTTCTTAGATATAAAAATCATTTTACAAACTATTATCCGTGCCATAAAAGGAGATGAAAAAGCTTATTGATTTTCTTATCTTTTAAATAATAAATATTTCAAGCAAAATCTTAGTTTGAGAATTAACAAACTATTATTTTTGAAACAAATCAATCAAATAAAATAGATTTTCGTGAACACTTTAATAATTGGAAGCGGTGGACGTGAACATGCCCTCGCAAATCAAATTTCAAAAAGTCCGTTAAACAATAAAATTTTTGTTTCGCCCGGAAATGCCGGAACAGCAAAAATCGCTACAAATTTAAATATCGATACCACTGATTTTGAAGCCATCAAAAAAGAAGTACTTTATCATGATATTCAAATGTTGATTATCGGTCCTGAAAAACCATTAGTGGATGGACTTTATGATTTTTTTAAAAATGATAAAGATTTACAACACGTAAAAGTGATTGGTCCTTCAAAAAGAGGAGCAACACTTGAAGGTAGTAAAGAACGTGCCAAAGAATTTATGGCCAATCATAAAATTCCTACCGCTGCTTATGAAGCTTTTACAAAAGAAAGTTTAGCTGCCGGAAAAAAGTTTTTAGAACAATTAAAACCTCCTTATGTTTTAAAAGCCGATGGACTTGCTGCCGGAAAAGGAGTTTTAATCTTAGAAGATTTAGAAGAAGCAAAAACCGAATTGGAAAATATGCTGATGCATGAAAAATTTGGGGAAGCAAGTAAAACAGTGGTTATTGAAGAATTTTTAGATGGAATTGAATTAAGTGTTTTTGCTTTAACAGACGGAAAAAACTATAAAATCTTACCCACCGCCAAAGATTATAAAAGAATTGGCGAAGGAGATACCGGATTAAACACCGGCGGAATGGGTGCCATCTCTCCTGTTCCTTTTGCTGACAAAAAATTCATGCAAAAAATAGAAGAAAGAATTGTAAAACCAACAATTCAAGGAATAATAGAAGAGAAAATCGATTATAAAGGATTTGTCTTCTTCGGATTGATTAAAGTTGATGAAGATCCTTATGTAATTGAATATAATGTAAGAATGGGAGACCCGGAAGCAGAAGTTGTTCTTCCACTTATTAAAACAGATCTACTCGAAATTTTCAGCAAACTTTCTGATGGGAAATTAGCAGAAATAGATTTAATTTTAGATAAACGTACCGCCACAACATTGATGTTGGTTTCAGGTGGATATCCTGAAGCTTATGAAAAAGGAAAAGAAATAAAAGGTTTGGAAGAGGTTTCTTCTGAAGCAATTGTGTTTCACGCCGGAACCCGATTAGAAGAAGATAAAATCTTAACTAATGGAGGTCGAGTTCTTGCCGTAACAACTTTTGGAGAAGATTATAAAAAAGCCTTGTCTGTAGGATACAGACAGGCCGATAAAATCAAATTCGATAAAATTTATTATCGAAAAGATCTGGGTAAAGATTTAGAGGAAACACATTAATTAACGGTGTGTTTCCTTTACATTTTCTTTATCAAATTCGTGGAAAACTTTTAGTTTATATAACCAATATCCGAATAAAACAAAGAATATTAATAAAAACACCCAGTTAAATAAGTTAGCGCCCCACCAAGATTCATTTTCCATAGCGCGGATATAATCGAGTGGGATAAAAAGGAAATCCACAAATAAGTGTTCAATCCATTTAAAAAAATCGTATAAAGGATAATTCTCTTGCATCTTAATAAATATTAATACTGCGAAAATACTAATTATTAACAATGCTGACAAGTTTTTTCAAAAAATCAAAACCACTTAATTTTTTAATTCCCCTACTTATTTTAAGTATCTTTTTTATCAGCTTCAATACATTGGTATATTTTGAAGATTTTAATGCGGTTTTTACCTTAAAAAAAATCGGAGCTCTTTTAACTTTACTCGCTTTGGCTTGTATTTTAAACTTCGTATTAATCAAAAATAAAGCCAAAGGCAGACATACTTTCACCCTCTTTTTATTTAGCCTGTTCAGCATTTCTCATTGGGCAATTTTAATTGATAATTATTCCATCATTGCCGGATTTTTTATTGTTTTTGCAATCCACCGAGTGATTGGAATGAAAACCGGAATTTCCATTTCAAAAAAAATATTTGATTCTTTTTTTGCTATTGCTTTAGCAAGTTTGATTTTTCCGCCAAGTTTATTTTTTATCATTATTCCATTTATAGGAATTTTACTATTTCATCCGGAAAATTATAAAAACTGGTTTTTATTTATCC
>JAJYSY010000030.1 GCA_021793375.1 Bacteroidota bacterium
TTTTATATTTGTATAGTAATCTCCATATACTCCAATGTTTCGCATTGTGGTTTTTAAATTAACCCCATTATCTTTATTCATATTTTTCAAATTAGAAAAAGAACTTTCTTGTTTATTAAATTTAAGTTGATAAACCAAGTAAGGAATCGCCTTCAACTGATTTTCAAACATTTTTTGAATATAACTTTTTATTTGGTTTGATTCTTCTTCATTTGCAATTTGCTCCATCATTTTTTCATCAGCCGTTACAGAATAGGTGATTTCTCCGGATTGGATTTGAGCAAAACTAATCAAAGGAAGGAATAAAAAAACAAATAATATTTTTTTCATAATGAGGAAAACAAAGAGTTTTTGATGAAGATAATTAAAATATCCTAATTTCATCTCTTTAAGGGGTTTGAACTCTTAAAGGGATAGGTAAAAAATTTTAATGATTGATGTTTTTCATAAAATTAGTGGACTCAACTTCTTTATTTAAAAAAATTATTCTGAATATTTCAAGGGGTCTTCTTCCAATTTTTTATCTACTTCTTTAATATAATCTATGGTTACTTTTTCTCCTTTTTTAGGAGGAATAATTTTCTTGTCTTTTTTTGAAAGTTTAATTTCATCTGCGTAGATAAAATACTTAAAACGCTTAACGCCTAAAATCATTCCGGGTAATCCCACCATTCCTAATGGTCCAAAAGAAAAAGGTAATTCTTTGGTAAACCAAACTGTGATTTCCTTTTCAGGATGAGAGGAATTTATATAAATATGTGTTATGGCTTTTTGACATTGATAACCTGCAATAGTTTTAAATTCATCTTTAATTTCCCAGTTTAAATCACTAATCTTAGTATTTATACGAACTAATTTAAGATATTCTTTTTGATGGATATTTTCGTTTTGAGAAAGATTGGAATAGAAAACACCTTTTCCTCCTATAGCATTTAATCCTAAATCAAGATTCGGTCCGTTGTCTATTGCTATATTTTTTTGAGCCTGAAACAAAGCTTCGTTATGATTAAATTCTAAATTAAACCGTAAATATGGAATAGCTTGATCTTTTTGTGCAAAAACATCTCCTAAATACTGTTTTGCACTTTCTTCTGTTGAGTTTTCAGGTTGGATTGTATCAGTTTTATTTTTACTTTTTTCTAATGATTTTACTTTATAAATAATTTCTCCGGATTGGATTTGAGCAAAACTAATCAAAGGAAGGAATAAAAAAACAAATAATATTTTTTTCATAATGAGGAAAACAAAGAGTTTTTGATGAAGATAATTAAAATATCTTAATTTCATATCTTTAAGGGGTTTTGGACTTTTAAAGGGATACGATAAAAAATTAACTTATTAATTTCACTCAAGCCCTTTACTCAACTCTTTTAGATGTTGATTATACTCTTCTCTGCTGACTTTTTTTCCTTTGGTGAGGCGTTTAATTTTCAAATCTTTTTCTTTAAGGTTAACTTCATCTGCATAAAAATAATAGTGATTGCGTTCTAATCCTAAAATTAAGCCGGGTAATCCGCGCATATCAATCGGTCCGAATTGATAAGGCAAATCTGTGGCAAACCAAGCGATGATTTTTCCCTTTACTTTGCTGTTTAAATCTATAACTGTAGTGGCCTTTCGGGTTTGATATCCTGCTATTTCTTTAGTTTCTCCGGTTATTTTCCATTTTAAATCTTTGATGTTTTCCTCTATCAACCAAGTTTTGTCAAACTCTAATTGCTGTAGGGCAATTCCTTCTTTCAAGTTGGTATAATATTTTCCGTTTACTCCTACAGATCCGGCAATTCTCTCTAAATCAATTTCATTATCGTTTGCCATACTTTCTTCTTGTTGAAAAAGTGCTTCTTCTGCATTAAATTTTAATTGCAATTGAAGGTAGGGCAAAGCACGACGGGTTTGTTCCATTTGTTTTTTAACAAAATTTGCCGCCATTTCATTGTCTGTTTTACTGGTTACAGAATCTACCCACTCCTTATGATCGGGAGTCGCTTTTACTTTATAAATGATTTCTCTGGATTGGATTTGAGCTGATAATGCAAAAGAAAATAAGCTGATAAATAATACAGAAAATATTTTTTTCATGGTTTTGTTTAAATATGTTTAATAAATCTTCCTTAACAAAACAACGATAAATTTTAAGTTTTATTAGCTTTTAAAAGTGTCTTTATGAATATCATCTGTTATTTGTTTCAACAGATTGACTTTTTCGGCTCTAAATTCCACATGTAAATTCCAAATTCCATCTTGACTTGCCGATCCAAAACTTGCCATTCCTGCTTTTTCCAAAGCTTCTTTCTTTTCAAGCCAGTTTTGATTGTAATAAAAATCTGCCAATTGATTTAAGTTTTCACTCATTTGCTGAAATTCTTCCATAAACATTTGAAGTTTTTCCAAATCTCTTTCAGCTTGCAGCATTTTTTGATCTGCTGCGGCAAATTCTTGACTTATTTTCAGTAATTCTTCTGCATTCATCTGCTGTTTATTTATCTATAAAACCTTGTTTTTTCATCCAATCATCGTTAAACATTTTACCTACATAACGGCTGCCGTGATCGTGAAATAATACCACCACCACATCGTCTTTTGTAAAATGTTTTTTGAGTTGTAATAATCCTTTTGCTGCAGCTCCGGCAGAATTTCCTAAGAAAAAACCTTCTTCTAAAGCTAATTTTCGGGTGTAAATCGCCGCGTCTTTGTCGGTTACTTTTGTAAATCCGTCGATGATGTCAAAATCTACATTTTCCGGCAAAATATCTTCGCCTATTCCCTCTGTGATATAGGGATAAATTTCTTTTTCATCAAAAATTCCGGTTTCATGATATTTTTTAAATACCGATCCATAGGTGTCAATTCCCCAAACCTTGATATTTGGATTTTTTTCTTTTAAGTATTTTCCTACTCCCGAAATGGTTCCTCCGGTTCCTACGCCCACCACAAAATGGGTGATTTTTCCATCGGTTTGCGCCCAGATTTCCGGTCCGGTGCTTTCATAATGCGCTAAAGCATTGGCAGGATTATCGTATTGGTTGACATACCAAGAGTTGGGGGTTTCTTCTGCCAATCTTTTGGAAACAGAATAATAAGATCTTGGATCCTCGGGTTCCACTTCCGTCGGACAAACAATTACTTCGCTTCCTACCGCTCTTAAAATATCTATTTTTTCTTTGCTTTGTTTATCAGAAATAACGCAAATCATTTTATATCCTTTCACCACAGCAGCCAAAGCCAATCCCATTCCGGTATTTCCTGAGGTTCCCTCAATAATAGTTCCGCCGGGTTTTAGTTTTCCTTCTTTTTCTGCAACTTCAATCATTTTGACCGCCATTCTGTCTTTTACAGAATTTCCCGGATTGAAGGTTTCATATTTTGCCAACACCAAAGCATCAATATCTTTGACGATTTTATTCATTTTTACCAAAGGCGTATTTCCTATGGTTTCTAATATATTTTCTGCGTATTTCATATTTTTTTCTTGAGATGGACAAAGATAAAATCTGAAAGGAGATTTAAAACTTTTTTGAAAAAGAATTATTTTTTTCAGGCTTTTACAATTCTTTTTAATTCTTGTAGTTCTTTTGACGTTAAATCTCTGTATTTTCCTACCGGTAAATCTCCTAAATGAATATTTATCACCCTAATTCTTTTCAATTTTTCAACTCTATAATTAAAATGCTCACACATTCTACGGATTTGTCGGTTTAATCCTTGGGTTAAAATGATATGAAATTCATGAGATCCGGTTTGTTTGACTTCACATTTTTTGGTGATGGTGTCTAAAATAGGAACGCCATTCCTCATCCCTTCTAAAAAAGAAACAGTAAGAGGTTTATTTACTTTTACAATATATTCTTTTCCTTGATCATTTCTTGAACGAAGAATTTTATTGACAATTTTGCCATCGTTGGTCAGCAAAATTAATCCTTCGCTGGCTTTGTCCAGTCTTCCGATAGGATAAATTCGCTTGGGGTAATTGATGAAATCAATAATATTGTCTTTTTCTACTTTTCTATCGGTGGTACAAACAATTCCCACTGGTTTATTAAAAGCGATATAAACCGGAGTTTCTTTTTCGTTTTTTATGAGTTTTCCTTCCACTCTGACTTCATCTCCGGGCATCACTTTTGTTCCCATTTCAGGGATTTTTCCGTTGATGGTAATTTTTCCTGCTTCTAAAAATCGATCTGCTTGACGTCGAGAACAATATCCCGCTTGACTCAAATATTTATTAATACGAATAGGTTTTTGATGCTCCAAAATTTATCTGCTTATAACTTTAAAAAATTAATTTCTTTTGAGGTATTCCATAATTATTGTAATTACATACGCTCCTCTCAATCCGTGTTTCAAACCATTTGTCAACACTAACTCTGCGTTTTTCCAATGTTTTACAATATTTTCTGATTCTTTATAACTCACGATTTTATCTTCTTTATCATGAATAAATAAAGCCGGAATAGGATTTTTTTGCTGTGCTTTTAAGATAGAAAAATCTGCTAAATTATAATTGAATTTCTCTTCGAAATATAGTCCAAAATCTTTCATCAAGGTTTCTTTTAAGCCTAAAGTATGTTGAAAATTTCGTAAAATATTCTTCATTTCTGTAGCCGGAGCCAGCAAAATCATTTTTTCAAGATGAGAAAATTCTTGTTGATATTGTTGAAATAATAAAGTAAAACCACCCAAACTATGCCCTACTGCATAATTGATTTGGTATTTTCTCTCTAAATAAGCAATAGCTTTTCCATAGAGCGGAACATTGGAATATTTTCCTTCTGATTTTCCATGTGCCGGAGCATCTACGCTGATTACCGTATAATTTTCTGACAATAATCTTTCCCCAAGAGCCTCCCATCTGATGGAATTACTTTCCCAACCATGTGCCAACAACACTTTTTTTTCTCCTGCTTTCCAAATATAAGTTTGAAGATTTTTATCTTCAATTTTGATTTTTTCAGTTTGATGAGCTGAATCTAAAAAGCTGTTTTTTTCGGTGTTTATTTTTCCGCGTTGAGGAGTTAAAAAATAGTCCAAACTTTTATGTAAAGCTCTTTTCGGAGAAATTTCATAAAGTAAATTAAGTCGATATCCCGCCAGTTTAATTAAATATGTTTTTAATCTTTTCCTCAAAAACCTGTTGAATTAATTAAGGATTAAAAAAAATAGTTTTCTTAATAAATCAATTCCAATCCAACCACAAATATTTCACTTTTGCTTTATTTTTAATCTGAGAAGATTTGAGTTTTACTCCCATTCCTTTGGGTTCAGAAATTTCTTTTTTGTCTATATCAAGGTGAATATTTAATTCATCGATAAAAACCATAGCGGTTCCTAAAGTGTTTTCTATTCTGCTGATATTATAATTTTCTTTAATTACTTCAAAATTACTTCCTCTTCCCAGTCCTTCTGCTGTTTTATAAATGGTATCTATTACTTCTACCTCAGAAATTGTACTGGTGCTGTCAAAGCTTTTAGCCGGATAAAGACGCAATAATTCCCTTCCTCCTTTTTGATAAATTATAATTTCATTTCCGTTGGAAAACTCTTTGGTGTTATTTTTATTCACCACAGAATCTCCTGCAAAAATAGAATCCAACTGATTGATTTTTGCACCTTTAGTTAAATTCCCTATTCTATCTTTAGCGATTAAGAATTGCTGATCTGTAGTATCTTTCTGACAAGAATACACCATAAAAATCAAAAGAAAAACCAATAATATTCTCAGTTTCATAGCAAGTATTTTTTGACAAAAATACGCAATGTAATTCAATGATGGTGATATTTATTTATTAAAACAATTTTAGTCCATTTGATTTTTAAAAATGTTTTATCCTTATCTTTGTGTTTATGAATTTAGAAAAAGAAAACAACTTGATTGACGCCGGAGTAAAACTCCCTTTGATGGAAGATTTTTTTACCATACAAGGAGAAGGTTTTCATCAGGGAAAAGCCGCATACTTTATTCGGCTTGGTGGTTGTGATGTGGGTTGTCATTGGTGTGATGTTAAAGAAAGCTGGGATGCTGAATTACATCCGCCTACAACTATTGATAAAATTGTTGAAAATACAGTAAAAGCACAAAGTGAGATTGTAGTTATCACCGGCGGAGAACCTACAATGTACGAGTTGCAACCTTTAACTGAAAAATTAAAATCTCAAGGATTTCAAACACATATAGAAACTTCCGGAGCTTATCCGCTTACCGGAATTTGGGATTGGGTTTGTCTTTCTCCTAAAAAGAGAAAACTTCCTACTGCTACAGCATATCAAAAAGCTGATGAATTAAAAGTAGTAATTTACAATAAACACGATTTTAAATTTGCAGAAGAACAAGCCCAAAAAGTAAGTGAAGATTGTTTGTTGTATCTTCAGCCGGAATGGAGTGTACGCGAAAAGATGATTCCTTTAATTGTAGATTACATTTTAAAAAATAAAAAATGGACCATAAGTTTGCAGATTCATAAATATTTAAACGTAAGATAATCTACAATAAAACAAAAATCTTTTCTTTTCGTTTATGTATGATGTAGAAATCAAGAGCAATCTGCTTAATTTTTCAAAGTAATCAGGGTCTTTAGGTTTTTAAAAAGTATAGATTGTTTATATTTGTAACTTTGCCAAGTTAATAATACCTTATTTATTATGAGTGAAAATATGGAGAACAAGTATTCAGCCGATAGTATTCAGGCGTTAGAAGGAATGGAGCATGTTCGCATGCGTCCGTCGATGTATATTGGAGATGTTGGACCTCGAGGTCTTCACCATTTAGTTGATGAAGTAGTAGATAACGCCATTGATGAAGCTATGGCCGGTCATTGTGATCGGATTGAAGTTCACGTTTATGAAGATGGATCGATTTCTATCCGAGATAATGGTCGTGGAATTCCTGTTGATCTTCATAGAAAAGAAGGCGTTTCTGCGCTACAAGTTGTTATGACAAAAATTGGAGCAGGAGGAAAATTCAACAAGGATTCTTATAAAGTTTCCGGAGGTCTTCACGGAGTTGGAGTGAGTGTGGTAAACGCACTTGCAGAAACTCTGCACGCCAAGGTTTTTAAAAACGGAAAAGTTTGGGAACAAGAATATGAACGTGGAAAACCACTTTATCCTGTAAAAAGCACAGGAGAAACTGAAATCAGCGGTACGATGGTGACTTTTAAACCCGATGCTGATATTTTTAAAGAAACTACCATCTTTAATTATAATACACTCGCCAGTCGTTTGAGAGAACTTTCTTTCTTAAACAAAGGGGTAAAAATGATCATCACAGACGACAGAGAAAAAGATGAGGAAGGAAATCCTAAATCTGAAGAGTTTTATTCTGAAAACGGATTGAAAGAATTTATCCGTTATTTGGATGAAAGTCGTGTTCCGGTGATTTCTGAAGTAATTTCCATGGATGGAGAAAAAAATGGAATTCCCGTAGAAGTCGCGATGATTTATAACGATACTTTTAATGAGAATGTTCATTCTTATGTAAATAACATCAATACCCACGAAGGAGGAACACATCTTTCCGGTTTTCGTCGTGGATTGACTTCAACCTTAAAAAAATATGCTGACAACTCCGGAATGCTCAGCAAATTAAAATTTGATGTAGCCGGAGATGATTTCCGTGAAGGATTGACAGCTATTATTTCCGTAAAAGTTGCTGAACCACAATTTGAAGGACAAACCAAAACAAAATTAGGAAACCGAGAAGTTTCTTCTGCTGTTTCTCAGTCTGTTTCAGAAATGTTGGAAATCTATTTAGAAGAAAACCCTGATGATGCAGCAACTATTGTAAATAAAGTTATCCTTGCAGCTCAAGCACGTCATGCGGCTAAAAAAGCCCGCGAAATGGTGCAGAGAAAAACTGTAATGGGAGGAGCCGGATTACCGGGAAAACTCTCCGATTGTTCTGAACAAAATCCGGAATTATGTGAAGTATTTCTGGTGGAGGGAGATTCTGCGGGGGGAACTGCAAAACAAGGAAGAGACAGAAAATTCCAAGCTATTTTACCGCTGAGAGGAAAAATCTTAAACGTAGAAAAAGCTTTACAACATCGTGTTTTTGAAAACGAAGAAATCAAAAACATCTACACCGCTTTAGGTGTAACTGTAGGAACAGAGGAAGACAGCAAAGCTTTAAACCTCGAAAAACTACGTTATCATAAAGTAGTAATTATGACAGACGCGGATGTGGATGGAAGCCACATTGCCACGCTAATCTTGACTTTCTTTTATAGATATATGAAAGAATTGATAGAAAATGGCCACGTATATATTGCTACTCCTCCATTGTATTTAATCAAAAGAGGAAACTCTAAAAAATATGCTTGGTCAGAAGAAGAACGTAAAGAAATTGTTTCTCAATACAAATCTAAAGTCAGCATCCAAAGATATAAAGGTCTTGGAGAGATGAACGCTGAACAACTTTGGGATACTACTATGAATCCTGATAATCGTATTTTACGTCAAGTTACCATTGAAAATGGTAGTGAAGCAGACAGAATTTTCTCTATGCTAATGGGAGATGAAGTTCCGCCAAGAAGAGAATTTATTGAGAAAAATGCTATTTATGCACATATCGATGCCTAATATTTAAAGCAAAACTTTTATTAAAAACCTCGAAGAATTATTTTTCGAGGTTTTTTACTTCTTTCCAAAAATGCTTTTTTGTTAAAATTACTTTATTAAATCTTCATCATTTTGCGTTTCTCTCATGATTTTCTCTATTTAAAAACTTTCAAAACCTTAATAAATTCAGTTAAAACCACTTAAATTTAAAATTCTGACTTTTAAGTGATAAAAAATATTGTCATTTCTTAATTGAAGTCCTATATTTGTCCGTTTTTAAAAATAATATAATTCATAATCTTTTCGAAGAATGCAGAATAAAGGAATAATCAGACTATTTGCCATTCTATTTGCACTGGTCAGTATTTACCAACTTTCGTTTACATTCATTACCAACAAGGCTGAAAATGACGCAAGAGAGTTTGCAAAACAAGCCGTTAGTTCGGATGTTGAAAACTATGGTGAACTTCGCCATCAAACAGAATCTCAATATCTTGACTCTATTGCTAAAGAACCTATTTTTGCCGGTGTAACTTATCAAACCGCAAAAGGGAAACAGCTTAACAAAGGACTTGACCTTAAAGGAGGTATTAGTGTAATTTTACAGATTTCCGTAAATGATCTTTTACGTGAACTTTCTGACCACTCAACAGATCCGGCTTTTGAAAGAGCTTTAGCTGAAGCAGATGAAGCGCTAAAAACCAGTCAAGATACTTATTTAAATCTTTTCTTTAAAGCTTTTAATAATATCCCTGATGCAAAATTAGCTTCCCCGGATATTTTTGGAAATAAAAACTTGAGCGGGCAAGTCAGCTTTGACATGTCTAATGCAGAAGTGGAAAGCGTTTTAGCCAAAAGAGTAGATGAAAGTATCAGTTCTGCTTATGAGGTTTTAAACCAACGTATTGATAAATTTGGTGTTGCTCAACCCAACATCCAAAGATTAGGAGAATCCGGACGTATTATGATTGAACTCCCCGGAGCTCAAGATGTTGATCGTGCTAAAAACTTACTGCAAAGTACTGCTCAATTAGAGTTTTGGCCGGTTTATCAAGCACAGGATTTCGGACAATTCTTAAGCCAAGCAGATGGAGTTTTAAGAGATATTCAAAGCAAGAAAAAAGAAAAAAACAACAAACAGGTTGACAGTACAACTATAGATTCCACAGAAGTTTCTGATGATGATATTGAAGCTTTATTAAGCGCTGAAAAAGAAGATGATCAAGAAAACTTTGATTCTAATCAACCTTTTACCAGCTTAATAAGAGGAATGGGACATGAAACCGGACCTATTTTAGCTGAATTTGATGTGCGTGATACCGCTACGGTAAATTCTTATTTAAAAAATAAAAAAGTTCGTGCTCTGCTTTCTTCAGGTGATAAAAAGTACGCAAGATTTGCTTGGGGACTTGCTGATGAAAAAACAGATCTTGTTGGATTATACGCCATCAAAAGCAATAAGAAAAATGAAGCACCTCTAACCGGAAGCGCTGTTACTGATGCTACACAAACTTATGACCAAATGAGCCGTGTGGCGGTTTCTTTAGAAATGAACGCCAAAGGAGCTAAAGTTTGGGAACAATTAACCGGAGATGCTTTCAGACAAGGAAGTCAAATCGCTATTGTTTTAGACAATACCGTTTATTCTGCTCCGGGTGTAACCAGCGGACCAATTTCAGGAGGTAGAAGTGAAATCACCGGAGATTTTTCCATCGATGAAGGAAAAGACTTGGCCACTGTTTTAAAAGCAGGTAAATTACCGGCTTCTGCTGATATAGTTCAGATTGAAGTTGTAGGACCTTCTCTTGGACAAAGCGCTATTAACGCAGGATTATTATCCTTTGCTATTGCGTTAGTAATCGTATTTGTTTATATGATTTTCTATTATGGAAGAGTAGGTTTTTATGCAGATATCGCTTTGGCGATAAACCTTTTATTCATATTTGGAATTTTAGCCGGATTAGGCGCAGTATTAACCCTTCCGGGAATTGCAGGTATTGTATTAACCATTGGTATGTCTGTTGACGCCAACGTACTTATATTTGAAAGAACACGAGAAGAACTCCGTGCAGGAAAATCTAATGTAGAAGCAATTAGAGATGGTTTTAAACAAGCTTTATCTTCAATTTTAGACGCAAACATTACCACTTTCCTCACCGGATTAATTCTATTAGTTTTTGGAACAGGTCCTGTTAAAGGATTTGCCACTACCCTATTAATTGGTATTTGTACTTCTTTATTTACAGCAATCTTTATCACAAGATTAAATATTGACAGACATGCAAAAAGTGGAAAACCTTTAGATTTCTCTACTCCGGTTACTAAAAAATGGTTCTCTAATGTAAATATCAATTTCATCGAAAAACGTAAATTGACTTACATCATTTCCGGAGCTGCGGTAGTAATCAGTTTAATTTCTATTTTCACACAAGGTTTACACCAAGGAGTAGATTTTGTTGGAGGACGTTCTTTTACCGTTCGTTTTGACAAAGAAGTAAACACTTCTGAAATAGAACAAAACTTAGCAGAACCTTTTGGAAGTGCAGAAGTAAAAACTTATGGAGGTTCAAACCAAGTTAAAATTACCACTGCCTACAAAATAGATGAAAGTAGTCAAGAAGTTGAAGACGAAATCACAGAAAAACTATATGAAACTTTAAAATCTGATCTTCCTTCCGGAATGAGTTTAAGCACTTTTGCTAAAGGAGATGACGCTACAAACACAGGAATTATGTCCTCTATCGTAGTTGGTCCTTCTATTGCAGATGATATTAAAGCCGCTTCTTTCTGGGCTGTTATGGCTTCTTTAGTAGGAATTTTCTTATACATCTTATTCAGATTTAGAAAGTGGCAATTTAGTTTAGGAGCTGTAATCGGTTTAGTACACAACACGATTATTCTGATTGGAATTTTCTCTATTTTCCAAAATATTATGCCGTTTAGTTTAGAAGTTGATCAATCTTTTATTGCGGGTATTCTTACCGTTGTAGGATATTCAATTAACGACACGGTAGTAATTTTTGACAGAATTAGAGAATATTTTAAAATAAATCCAAGTTGGGGATTAAAGAAAAATATCAACAGAGCGATTAGCAGTACAATAGGAAGAACCATCAATACCTCGATGACCACCTTATTGGTATTAACAGCAATGTTTATCTTTGGAGGAGAAGGATTGAGAACATTTATATTCTCTCTAATCATCGGTATTATTGTAGGTACTTATTCTTCTGTATTCATCGCCAGCCCAATTATGTATGATGCTTCTAAACGAAAAGGAGAAAACGTTTTAGAAGAAAAGAAACAAGAAGAAGTTGCTTAACTTAAAGCAAGTTTATCTCTATAAAATAAAAGTCGTTCGAAAGAGCGACTTTTTTATTTGAATAAAAAAATCAAAATAAATAAAGTTTAGCTTATATTTATAGCTAAATTTATGTTTGATTTTGTTTTTCATATAAAACAAAAAAACAATTTTATATGAAGTTATTGAAATATCTTTTTTTGTTGATTTTAATAATCCTCATCGGGGCTGCAGCTTATATTGCGCTTTTGAATGATGATTTTACTATAGAAAAATCAGCAAAACTAAAAGCTCCACAAGATTTGGTTTTCACTCAAATCAGCAATTTAAAAAATTGGCAAAATTGGTCAACTGCAAAAAATTATTCTTCTTATTTGAATTATGCTGAAAAAACCGATCAACACAATTCTTCTTTAGATTGGGGTATTTCAGATTTAGAAAGTTTCGGTAAAATTGAAAACATCGCTCTAAAACATTATTCTCAAGTTGAACAAAAAGCTTATTCGAAAAAAAACATAGGAAAAATCAACTATCATATTTTTTGGAATTTAAGCAAAGAAGAAGAAAACACTTCTTAGATTCAAGTAATAAATGCAATTTTATCGAAGGATAAGTTATTTTTATCAGAAGAGGGAAAAGGATATTCCCGTTCCCCTTCCTCTGAACGGATATAAAACTTATATTTCCTTCGACCAAGAATTGCAATATGAGTCATATAACCTTAGAACAAAGATATGAAATCCAAGCGATGGTTAATAACGAATATAGCCAAAAAGAGATAGCTATTGCATTGGGTAAAAGTGAATCGGCCATAAGCCGAGAACTCAAACGAAACAAGGATCGTCGTAGTGGAAAATACATAGCTTCAACAGCACAGATAAAGTATGATAAACGTCAAAAAGAAAAACCTAAGCATAAACGTTTTACTTTGGAGATGCAGAAAACTGTAGAAAAACTTCTTAGGAGGAAATACAGCCCGGAACAAATAACCGGAAGGCTAAAGAAGAAGGGACTGTCTTGGGTGTCCCACGAATGTATTTATCTACATATCTGGGAAGATAAAAAGAAAGGAGGAGAGTTATATACTCATCTGAGACGCAAGGGTCGTAAATATAAAAAACGAGGAGCTAAGAGAGCCGGAAGAGGCTTTATCCCTAATCGGGTAGATATTAGCAATCGCCCTAAAATAGTTGATGCAAAGACAAGGTTTGGTGATTTAGAAATAGATACGGTCATCGGTAAAAACCATAAGGGAGCTTTGGTAACAATTAACAGTAGAGCTTCAGGAATGCTTAAGATGGGGAAAGTAGCAACAAGAGAAGCCAAGGAAGTGGCTAAGGCAGCAAAAGAGCTTTTGTCTGATTGGCTACCCTACCTCAAAACTATAACGGCCGACAATGGAAAAGAATTTGCTTTACATCAAGAAATAGCTGAATCTTTGAACATTGACTTTTATTTTGCACGACCTTATCACTCTTGGGAAAGAGGAGCTAATGAAAATTTAAATGGGCTTATACGGCAATACTTTCCAAAGAAGACAGACTTTTCTAAGATTGATGAAAAAGAAATAATAGACGTGGAAAAGCAACTTAACAATAGACCCAGAAAAAGGTTTAACTTTGCCACTCCACAAGAAATAATGGATAAATTACTGTTTAATAAAAAAGTTGCGTTTGTAACTTGAATTCACGCTTTGATAACCTTAAAAGTAAAAGGAAAATTAGATTTTTGGACTAAAACACTTCAACTCATCAATCAAGAAGATCCGGTAGAAAATTTAACTCATGAAATAGAAAAAAATATAGATTTTCTAAAAGATTATATTTCAGAAAAAATGAAAGTTTACAGCATCAATATTGATGGTATAAAAAATGAAAAAGAAAAAACTTTTATTTATACAACTTTAGCTTCAAAAAATAACCCGGAACTCATCACCGCCAAACGAAAAATTGAATTTGAAAAACTTCTATTGTTTATAGAAGAACAGCACTTGAGTGCAGACGGTCCTGCTTTTATTATTTTTAATAAAATTGATAAAAACCAGGGTAATGTTATTATTTCTTTTTGTCAACCTATAAAAATCACTGATGATTTTAAAATCAATGAAGAGGAAAATGAAGTTTTTATAGGAAAATTAGAAAATCAGAAAGTAATCAAAAGCACTTTAAAAGGAGATTATAAAAACATTCCTAAACTATGGGAAGCCACAAAAACCTATATGATTGAAAATCGGCTGAAACAAGACAGTACTTTACAAACTTATGAAGTTCATAAAACAACAGAAGAAAACTCTAAAAATCCAGCAGATTGGATCACAGAACTTTATATTCCTCTACAAGAAAAAGAAACTGAGGTTTTTAAAGCAGAAGACAACTGGGAATTATAATTTTTTTAAACTCTTCCTTTTAAAGCGTGAAAAGCCCAAGAAAGCACAAAAAAACCAATTCCGATTACAGAAAACCCAATAGCGTATTCTATATACTTCAGCAATCCGAGTAAAATAAGTGCTAAGCCCACAATAAAAGAGGCAAAAGAAGACCAAGCAAATATGGTATTTTTGTTCATCATCTTTAAAAGATATCAATAAATTTTATATTCTATCTTATTTTTCTTCTGAATTTAGCAATTTCAAAATATATTCCGGACACCTCATCGGTTTTTTAGTTTTTGCATCGGTAAAAACCAAAGTAGTTTGTGCTTGGGTTAAAATTTCTTTTGAAGAATTTCTAACCACATAATTTAAAACAATTTTTGCAGTAGGAATTTTTTCTAAAGAAGTTTCTACTGTTATAATTTCATCAAAAAAAGCAGGTTTTTTATATTTAATTTTCATTTCATACACTGGAAGCATTATTCCCTCCTCCTCCATTTTTTTATAAGAAGCTCCTAAATTTTCTAACCAGCGGATTCTTGTCAACTCAAAATACTGTGCATAATTACTATGATGAACTATTCCCATCTGATCAGTTTCTCCATATCTCACTCGTATTTTAATTATCTTCTTATTCATTTTCATTTCATTTTATCTTTGCTTAACTCAATTAAAAAACACTTAATTCTTCTGCTAAAAAAATAATAAATATTCCATTCCTTTTGATTTGAAATCCTCAAAAAAACATGTATTTTATAGGGTTTTCACAGAGAAATCCATTTAAAATTCTGATAATAAACCGCTTACAGATTTTAAGATTTATTATTTTTTCGCCACTCACTTCAATCAAACATACTCTACTGAAAACAAACAGATTACACCTAAAAAAAATACTTCAAAAAAGATTTAACTTTTAATAGAATAGAGTTTATTTGCTTTTTTCAAATAAGATTATAATATGAGAATAAAAATTTAATATTTCAAGGGGTATTTAATTTTTTTGTTAGACAATTTGTTCACATCTTTGTTCTCCCGAATTAGAAAAAACTTCATCAAAAAATTTTCTGATTCTGAACTATTTTTCAAAAAATTATTCTAACTTTTAAACCCTCTAAAAAAAGAGAAAATACTATGAATAAGACTGCTAAATCGGTTTGGAACAATTGCTTGATATTTATCAAGGATAATATCTCAGAGCAAGCTTTCACAACTTGGTTTGAACCGATAGAAGCAGTAAAATTGGAAAATAATGCATTGAGCATTCAAGTGCCCTCCAAGTTTTTTTATGAGTGGTTAGAAGAACACTATGTTAAACTCTTAAAAGTTTCTTTGACTCGAGAATTGGGAAATAATGCCAGATTGGTCTATATGATTAAAATGGAAAACAATCCCGGTAAAAGAAAACCTTTTACAGAAAGAATTCCGAGTTCACAAAGAGCAAAAGTTTCTTCTCAAGAAGTTGATGTTCCTGTTAAAAACAAAAATCCGGAATTAAAAAATCCTTTTGTTATCCCGGGAATTAGAAATATTAAAATAGATTCACAGCTTAATCATAAGTATAGTTTTGAAAACTTCTTAGAAGGAGATTCCAATCGTTTGGCAAGATCTGCAGGAGTTGCTGTTGCCAACAAACCCGGAGGAACTTCTTTTAATCCTTTACTAATTTTTGGCGGAGTGGGTTTAGGAAAAACACATTTAGCTCACGCAATTGGAGTAGAAATAAAAGAAAAACATCCGGATAAAACTGTTTTATATATTTCTGCAGAAAAATTTACCCAACAATACATTGATTCTGTTAAGAAAAACAACAGAAATGATTTTATACATTTTTATCAAATCATAGATGTATTAATTGTAGATGATATTCAATTATTATCAGGGAAATCCGGAACTCAAGATGTATTTTTCCATATTTTTAATCATTTACATCAAAATGGAAAACAAGTAATTTTAACCAGTGATAAAGCCCCTGTTGATATGCAAGATATCGAGCAAAGATTGCTTTCTCGTTTTAAATGGGGATTATCTGCAGAATTACAAAATCCGGATTATGATACGCGGGTAAGCATTATCAGAAATAAGCTTTACCAAGATGGTGTAGAAATGCCGGAAAAAATCATTGAGTTTTTAGGCAATAACATTAAAACAAATATTCGCGAATTAGAAGGCGCTATTATTTCTTTGATTGCTCACTCTTCTTTCAACAAAAGTGAAATCACTATAGATTTAGCACAAAAAATTGTAAAGAATTACGTAAAAAACACTAAAAGAGAAGTTTCTATCGAATACATTCAAAAAGTAGTAAGCGATTATTTTCAAATGGATGTAGAAACTTTACAATCTAAAACAAGAAAAAGACATATTGTTCAAGCCCGACAAATAGCGATGTATTTTTCTAAAAAACTTACCAAAGCTTCTTTGGCCAGTATTGGTTCTCAAATTGGAAAACGTGATCATTCTACTGTTTTACATGCTTGTAAAACTGTTGACAATTTATCTTCTACAGATAAACAATTCCGAAAATATGTTGAAGACCTCAACAAAAAATTAACGCAATAATGACAAAAGTATTAATGGTTTGCTTAGGCAATATTTGCCGCTCTCCTTTAGCTGAAGGTTTATTACAAGAAAAAGTAAATGCTGAAAAAGTTCAAGTTGATTCAGCTGGAACTTCTAATTATCATATTGGAAAAGAACCCGACAGTCGTTCAATTGCTGTGGCTAATAAAAATAATTTAGATATTACTCAACAAAGAGCCAGACAATTTTCTGTAGCCGATTTTGATGAGTTTGATTACATTTATGTAATGGATAATTCAAATTTTGCTGATGTAATCAGTTTAGCAAGAAATGCTGAAGACGAAAAGAAAGTCAAACTTATTCTAAATGAACTTTATCCAAACGAAGACAAAGACGTTCCTGATCCTTATTATGGAGGAGATCAAGGATTTGATAATGTCTATAAAATGCTGGATGAAAGCACAAAAATCATAGCCAAAAAACTAAACAGCTGATTTTTATTTTTCACTTAAAAATATTCCTATTTGACCAACAATAAATCAAAAACCGGAAAACTATTTCTTATCCCAACAGATTTAGGTTCGGATAATTTAGATGAAGTTCTTCCTGCTTATGTAAAACAAAAAGTGGAAGAAATAGATTATTATATTGTTGAAAATGAAAAAACTGCTCGTCGATTTATAAAAAAACTAACTCCTCAAAAAGTTCAAGCTGATTTAAAAATTTATCTTTTAAATAAATTCACAAAAGATGCTGAAATCCCTACTTTCTTAGAAGCTTGTCAACAAGGAATAAACATAGGTTTGCTCAGTGAAGCAGGCTGTCCCGGAATTGCTGATCCCGGTGCTAAAGTTGTAGAAATCGCACATCAAAAAAATATTAAAGTCACTCCTTTGGTGGGGCCTTCTTCTATAATTTTATCTATGATGGCCAGCGGAATGAATGGACAAAATTTTACTTTTCATGGTTATTTACCCATTGACAAAAACCAACGAAAAAACACGATAAAAAAACTGGAAAGAATTTCTTTAGAGCAAAATCAAGCACAAATTTTTATTGAAACGCCTTATAGAAATGAAAAGCTGCTCAAAGATTTACTGAAGTTTTTACATCCACTCACTAGATTATGTATTGCTGCAGAAATCAGTCTTCCCACAGAATTTATAAAAACTAAAACTATAAAAGATTGGAAAAAAGAAAAGGTTGATTTACATAAAAAACCAACCATTTTCATTCTTCAAAGAGATTTTTAAGCGTATTACTTTTTGCTTAAGTATTTGAAGTATTCAAAACTACTTTAGCATTTTTATCTGCTTTTACTTCAGACAAATCATAACCGCCAAACTCTTGCATATAATGTTTTACTTGTGTTCCAAAAGCATCTGAAAAACTACGCGTTCCATTGCTTTTCAAAAACCTCTTTACTCCACTTGGCCCACTTAAATGAGCAGAAGCAATAATTCCGGATTCTGTAATCAAAATTCCATCGATAACCTCCCCTTCATATTCTGCTATCAAATCTTTTAACAACCATTTGTTTCGAGAAGTAAATGCATGAAAAGCATCTTCTTGTAATTTTGGATTTTCAACAAAATCTTTACTATCATAAATTCCAACAGTTGATAAAGCAGTATTCCCAAACTGATATTTTCCCATATAACCAAATTTATTGACTAAATGATAAAATCCACGAGATTCTGTATATCCGATGGCTTCTTTAAATCCGAAAAAATCTTTTTTTAATAAGGGAGAATTCAGTTGAGTGGTATCAACCGTAAAGTTAAGATTAGAATATTGATCGAAGGTTTTAGTTTCTATCTTATTTTCTTCTGTTTCTAATTCTCCAATTTCTTTATTAGAAAAACTTAAAAATACTAATGCCGCAATTGCCGGCAGCACTGAAATTTTAATGATTTTCTTCTTCACAAATTGTAATTTGCAGAGGACTTTTACTGTTCTATTTTTAATAGTTTGCCTCTAAATTTGAGAACAAAATTACAAATTTCTTAGCGAAAACAAACATTTTAAATTTACTTTATGTTTTTTATCATTGAAAATCAAGTGTTTAAAACCTTTTATCATTTGTCATTATTAAGACAAACAAGGATTTGAAGAAATATTAAAAAGAAGAAAAATCCGCTAATCTTTTAGAATTAGTAGAAACTTTTAGAAGAATATTCTATTTTTGTATAAATCTCAAATTTTGATTATTTCATGAAAAATTTCACACACCAAGATTGGCAAAAAGCAATTGAACAAGATAAAGAAGCACAGATTTTAGATGTTCGTTCAGCTGATGAGTATGAAGAAAATCATCTTCCCGGAGCCATTTTAGTGGATGTGGAAAATCCGCATCAATTTATGGAAAAAATAAATCAATTTGACAAAAACAAAAACTATTATATTTATTGCAATTCAGGAAGTCGTGGAGAACAAGCTTGTATGGTGATGGATTTTAATGGTTTTAAAAATACTTTTAATTTAAAAGAAGGGTTGGAAGCTTTAGAAGCATAAGTATTTAAATTCAAAACCGCTGATTTTTTATTTTCAACGGTTTTGTTTTATAAATTTATTGTTTTTCTATAGAAGAATCTCGGGCGATATCTGCTTCATCTTCCTCTTTAGACAAATCTTTATCAAACTGATATAAATCTGAACCGTTTATTTCTCCTCCACCACTGATTAAGTTATATCTATCCAATAATTCTTCTACCAAATTTTCTTCTTCTATTTGTTCTTTTACAAACCATTGTAAAAAATTCCAAGTTGCCCAATCTTTTTCTTCTAACGCTAAATTGATGATTTTATAAATTGCTTCAGAATTTTCTACCTCTGCTTCAAATAAATTTTCTAAACACTCTTTTAAGTTTTTAGGATTTTCCAAGGGTTTAGGAATTTGATCGATTTTCACTTTTCCTCCACGTTGCATAATATGTTGCATAAATTTCATCATATGATCGCGTTCTTCTTTAGAATGTCTAAATAAATAATTAGACAATCCGGTCATTCCCTGGTCATCAGCCCAAGCACCGTAAGCTAAATATATTTCTGCATTCCAGGCTTCATTAGTAACTTGTTTATTGAGGATTTTCTCCATTTCTTCAGAAATTCTTTTCTTATTCATAACAAATATTTTAAAATTTAGGTGAATCCTAAACATAAAGCTTTTAAAAAATAATTCTTGATCTTTTAACTGATTTCTTTAAGCAAAACAATCAATTTTTTAATTGTTTGTCTATTTGTTAATGCTTAATTTTATAGCAATCAAAAATATTATAAGATGTCATTAAAAACATTAGTTATTGGTGCTTCTGAAAAAGAAGAACGCTATGCAAATAAAGCTATTCGTCAGCTTCGTCAACACAAACATCCGGTTGTGGCAATTGGTCCGAGAAAAGGAAAAGTTTTGGATGTAGAATTTGATAAAGAAAAAAAAGATTTTAAAGAGGTAGATACCATCACTTTATATGTTGGTCCTAAAAATCAACCGGAATATTATGATTATATCGTGGATTTAAAACCTCGTCGTGTGATCTTTAATCCCGGAACGGAAAACGAAGAGTTATACGCTATTCTTAAGGAAAATAATATTGCATCTGAAATTGCTTGTACTTTAGTTTTACTTTCTACGAATCAATATTAATCCTAAAAATGTCAGTAGCCCATTGATTACCAGCAATTCATAATTGAAGTGATAACCTCCTAATTTTTCAGGAGGAATTTGCCCAAGAAAAAAAGTGATTCCTGCTGCTGCCAAAGCAATGGGTAAAACCCATTTGTCGTAAATTTTCCATTTGGTAAATATTCCGAAAGCAAATAACCCCAACAATGGTCCATAAGTATAAGAGGCAGCTTTGTAGAGTAAATCTATCACACTGGAATCCAAGAAATAATTAAAAGCTACAATGACGAGAATCATTAAGATACTAATCCCGATGTGAACTTTTTTACGTAAAGATTTTTGTGTTTTAGCTTCTTTTTCTTCAATATTTAAAAAATCTACACAAAAACTGGTGGTCAAAGCTGTTAATGCACTATCTGCACTGGAATAAGCTGAAGCGATTAATCCTACTAAAAATATAATTCCTATGGAGAGTCCTATATTTCCGTTAAGTGCAATTTCCGGAAATAATAAATCTGCTCTGTCAGGAATTAACATTCCGATTTTTTCTGCATAAATAAAAAGCATGGCGCCCAACAATAAAAACAAAATATTCACAGGAACGAACACCATACTGTAAGACAATACATTTTTTTGTGCTTCTTTAAGATTTTTACAAGCCAAACTTTTTTGCATCATATCTTGATCTAATCCGGTCATACAAATGGTGATGAAAATTCCACCGATAAAAGATTTCCAGAAATATCTTTCTGACAACACATCATCTGTAAAAAACATTTGTGTATAAGGTTCTAATTCTTCTGCGGTAAAAAAATCTGCTACTCCCCAATTTAATTCTGAAGCAATGACATAAATTGTTGCACCAACAGAAATCAACATAAATAAAGTTTGTAAAGTATCTGTCCAAACAATAGTTTTCATTCCTCCTTTTGCGGTATAAAGCCAAATTAAAACAATAGAAATAATCACAGTAATAAAGAAAGGAATTCCCCAAGCATCAAAAACAAAATGCTGTAAAACTGCAGCCACCAAAAACAATCTAAAAGAAGATCCTATAATCCTGGAAATAAAAAAGAAAAGTGCACCGGTTTTATAACTATTTTTTCCAAATCTATGGTTGAGATATTCATAAATAGAAGTTACATTAAGTTTATAATAAATCGGTAAAAGCACAAAAGCAATCACTAAATATCCAAAAACAAAACCTAAAACCACTTGCATATAGCTGAATTGAGAATCTTCTACCCAACCCGGCACAGATATAAAAGTCACTCCTGAAAGAGAAGCTCCAATCATTCCAAAAGCTACTAAATACCATGGAGCTTTATTTTCTGCTTTAAAGAAAGCTGCATTGCTATCACTTTTTCCGGTGAAATAAGAAATCAGCATCAGCAAGCCAAAATAAATAGCTATCAGCAAAAGAATATAAATCGGTTTCATAAGTTATAGTGGTATAATTATTTTTGATTTGATATTTATTTTTGCAAAGTACGAACTCTTAATAAATTATAGCAAGCCAATTAAAAAACCTTAAATTTGCAGCTATGGATTTTTCATCAAAACTTTTAGAAAATGCAGTTTCAGAAATGAAACAGCTTCCCGGAATTGGTAAAAACACAGCTTTAAGGTTGGTTTTACATTTATTAAAACGCCCGGAAGACCAAACTATTGAGTTGGCAAAAGCTTTAATAGATTTGAGAACACAAATTAAATTTTGTAAAAGCTGTCACAATATCAGCGACACAGAATTATGTGAGATTTGCAAAAATCATAATCGTGAAAAAGATATTGTTTGTGTTGTGGAAGACATCAGAGATGTGATGGCTATAGAAAACACAAGTCAATATCGTGGGGTTTATCATGTTTTAGGCGGAAAAATTAGTCCGATGGATGGTATTGGACCACAAGAGTTAAATATTTCTTCTCTGATAGAAAAAGTAAAAAACAAAGAAATAAGTGAAATTATTTTTGCTTTAAGCAGTACGATGGAAGGAGATACCACCAATTTTTATATTTATAAACAATTAGAAGGAATTTCGGTTAAAACCTCAACTATAGCCAGAGGAATTGGTGTTGGCGATGAATTAGAATACGCTGATCAAATTACTTTGGGAAGAAGTATCATTAATAGAATTCCTTTTGAAAATTCATTAAAACAATAGATTTCTGTGCAACTCTCCATTATTATTCTCAATTATAAAGTTCCGTATCACCTTTTACAGTGTATAGAAAGTGCTGAAAAAAGCATAAAAAACTTAAATGCTGAAATTATTGTTGTGGATAATAATTCGCAAGATGAAAGTGGTGAGTTGGTAAAAAAATATTTTCCAACTGTTAAGTTTATAGCTAATCCTAACAATGACGGATTTAGCAAAGGAAATAATATTGGAATCGCCAAGGCAAAAGGAGAGTTAATCTGTTTACTTAATCCCGATACTGTTGTTGGAGAAAATATTTTTAAAAACCTTTTAGATTTCACGAAAAAACATTCTGATTTTGGAGCAATTGGCGTAAGATTAATTGACGGGAGTGGAAGTTTTTTGCCAGAAAGTAAAAGAAATATTCCTACACCAAAAATTGCATTACAAAAACTGCTGAACAACAATACAAATTATTACTCTGCCTTAGAAGAACATCAAACCGGAAAAGTCGAGATTCTTCCCGGAGCTTTTATGTTGATGAAAAAAGACAGATATAAAGAAGTCGGAGGATTGGATGAAGATTATTTTATGTATGGTGAAGATATTGATTTAAGTTATAAGTTTTTAAAAGCCAATTATCAAAATTATTATGTAGGAAGCGAAGTTGTTTTGCACTATAAAGGAGAAAGCACAGCAAAAAATGCTGTTTATCGAAAACGCTTTTATGATGCAATGATGATTTTTTATCAAAAACATTTTGAAAAAAATAATTTATCTCGACAGTTTGTAAATTTAGGATTGAAATTAGCCAGAATAACTCATGCAATTAGAAAAAAGGAAAATACAACACCTCCTATTATTCAAAATATTATTTGTGTTAATCACTCTGAAGAACTGATTTTAAAACTTCAAAAGTTATATAAAAAAGAAATCAAACCATCTTCTTTAGAAAATCTTGAAAAAGACAACATCACCTCTTCTCTGCTTATTTTTAATGCAGAAAAACTCAGTTTTGATACAATTCTTCAACAAATACAAAAGTTAAATTCTGAAAACAATCTGTTTAGAATTAAGCCAAAAACTATAAATGTTCTTATCGGAAGTGATAATTCTACCATCCAAGGCGAAGTTGTTTTTTTATAATTTCTATTTTTTAAGTATTAAAGCTATTTTTCTCTTAAAAAAAATATTAAATTTAAACTCAAAATTGCTATATATAAAAAAAAAAGTATATTTGGACTTTGTTAATCTTATAACTTCAATCTAATCATGAAAAATTTAAAATTTATTGCAATTCTTGTTTTAGCTGTAGTTTTTACAAGCTGTAGTAGTGATGATGATAATGTAAATACTATTTTCTCTAAAGAAAATTTAATTGGTATTTATCAGCTTAAATCTTTTAATAGTGTTGAGGAAAAATACACTATTATTGATGAAGATTTTGACCCTATTAAAACTACCAAAACTTCTGAAGGAGACACTTTTAACCTTACTTATGATTTCGCTGAAAACAATGAGGTAACCTTAAACGGAAACTTTATAATTGAACAAATCAAAGAACAAGGAAATAATTCTGCTGATTCTACTTATATTGTAAATTACAATAATGAAGTGCTAAGCTATAGTGTTAATGAAGATGATAAAACCTTAACCATTGATGATTTAGAATATGAAGTAAGAGGTTTTGATGAAAATGGTTTTGAACTTCGTCATTCTAAAGAAACTATTGATGAGAATGGAAATACTCAAACATATTCTGAAAAGATGAGATTTCAACGTTAATAAAAAATCATAAATTATTAGGAAAGCCATCTGAGATTCAGGTGGCTTTTTTTATTTTAAAACCAAATCTGCAAAATGAAATTTTATATCCCAAGAAGCCGGTTGTTTATAACAATCTTTATCTTCTGAATCTTCTTTTGAAGAGGGAGCATATTTTTTCTCCACTATTTTATGAACTTCAAAGTTTACCGGTTTTTTAAATAATGGTCCATCAAAAACAAAGGTGTGAAATTCTCCGTTTTCTCCACAAGGATCTACATTTTTTGGTAAATCTTCTAAAAAGCTTTCATCCAGAATTCTTCCACAAAAAGAAGAATCCAAATATTTATCGTTTGTAGAAACTATTACTGCTCGATATCCTGTTGCAATAAAATCTTGGATAAGTTTTTTGGTATCTTTTTTCCATAATGGAAAAACAGCTTTTATATTTATTTCTCCCAGTTGTTTTTCTCTGTGTTCTCTTAAATCTTTCAGCAAAATATCGCCAAACATAGCGTGAGTGTAATTTTCTTTCTTCAATTCTTCTAAGTGAGTATTCATCAACTTATTATATTCTGCTAAAGAAATTTGAGGTTTTAAAAACACCGGTTGTAAAGGAATTTCTAAATTTTCTGCTTGTTTTTTCATCAATTCTAAGTGAACTCCATGCATATTCACCCGATTGTTTTTTTGATTAAATGTAGTCAGCAGTTTTTTTATAGCAAAATCTGTGTTTTCTTTTATTTGATGCAAAGCAAACATAGCGTCTTTACCTCCACTCCAATTTAAAAAAGTTTTGTGTTTTTTCATTATTCTTGATTTTTCAAAAAACTCTGAATTGCCAAACTATAACTCTGTAATCCAAATCCGGAAATAACCCCTTTTACATAAGGAGCAAGATAACTTTTATGTCTAAATTTTTCTCTGGCAAAAACATTTGAGATGTGTACTTCTATCACAGGAATATGGATGGATTTTATGATATCGGCTAAAGCGATGCTGGTGTGAGTATAAGCCGCAGCATTAAAAACAACGCCATCATATTTTTTTGCTGATTTTTGCAAAATATCAATTAATTCGCCCTCAATATTAGATTGAAAATAAGATAGTTCTACATTTTTAAATTCGAATTGTAAATTTCTAAAGTATTCTTCAAAACTTGTATTTCCGTAAATTTCCGGTTCTCGTTTTCCCAATAAATTTAAGTTGGGGCCATTTAAAATAAGTATTTTCATTTCAGCAAAAAGTAATAATTTTTCAAAAAGATAAAGCTAATAAGAAATTTGTAAAAGCTGACTTTTAATAATAAGTTCTTGTAAATAATCCCATTAAAGTTTCTACATCCAAAGAAATAATAAATCTGATGTTTTTTTCATAATGAGATTGTGTAATTTCCCATCCTTTGTTGGAATAAATCGGAAAAAACACTTCAAAATAATCTTGTACAAGACTTAAACGAATTCCGGAATCATAACGTACATGAAAAGCTTTTCCTTTGTTTTTTAAAGTCCCTACATCTCCATATACAAATAAAATATCTTTATAAACAGATGCACTGGTGTTGAAAGCTGTTATCCAACTATTGGCAAAATGTGGAGCTAATCCGGATTTGAATCCACCCTCGGATTCTATGAATTGTTGACTGAAAAATCCGCTGCTTTCGCTTCTTCCATAATAATTGTAATCAAACATATAATCTGTTGGACGATCTAATCCGAAGCTGAAATAATCTGTAGTTGTGTTTTTATTATAAAGAAAAGTTCCGGCAAATAATCGGAATTCAATTTGTTTATTGTTTAAGAAAAGTTTTCTGTATTTTGTTCTAAAAGATATTTTACTGAATTTTTTTCCTAATTGATAATCTACTAAAGCTGAATAATTTTCAACTAAATTTCTATTTGTATAAGCATATCTAACATTAAAAACATTATAGTTGGGCTGATCTGTCAGATCAATTTGTGGAGATTGATCGCGATGAACATAAACATTTCTAAAACATAAATGCTGACGTTCTTTATTTCTTAAATCTCGATGACGCCAACTAAAAGTTATATAAGGAGAAAAACGATGATAAAATGCATTTTCAGCATAAGAATATCGATGTCCGACAAAACCATAAGCGATATTGCTTAAATTTTGATTTCTAAATTGTTGGTTATACAAAAAATTTACTTTCCCCAATATATCTCTGCTTTTGAATCCATATTGCGGGGTAAAACTATAAGTGAGATTTTTAGCTAAAATTGCTTCATTAGAAATTCGTGTTCCCAAAACAAAACCATCATAAACATTATAAGCAAATTCAGGCATGAAAAAAACTTGGGTATATTTTGAATCTTCTGCATCTTTTAATAATCTGAATTGCAGAGGTTTATTAAAAACATTACTCAAGTTTTTATAATTATTTCGTTGATTTATTTCCGGAATAATTCCTTCATAATTTAAACCTAATCTTGTGATATTTTCTTTGGAAATAGTGATTTTCTTGGTTTTATCAATATTTTCTATCCAAGTTTTTGAAACTACTTTTTTTGTTTTTTCATCAATTCCATACAAAGAAACGGGCATGGTATTATTTTCTTTATTTTTAATGGTAATTTCTAAACTGTCTCCAATTTGTTTTGCTTTTTTTATTTTAAAATCTAATCTTTTATTGGTGTTTACATAATCTTCAAAAAACCAATCTATATTTTTTGGGGAATAATTCTTTAAAACCCTTTCAAAATCTGCTGCTTTTACTTTTCTTTTTCTATAAGTTTGATAAAAATTTTCCATAGATTGTTGAAGTGTTTGCTTTCCTAAAAAACCTTCTAAATACTTAAATCCCACTCCGGCTTTAAAAGGATTTGCTATTTCTTGATTGAATTTTATCAAGGAATCTTTGCTTTCACTCAAAGCTTGATCTAAATTCAATCTGTTCATATTCATAAAAAAATATTGATATCTATCATTAAAATTCATTTCTGCCAAATGCGTCCACTTCACTCCAAAAAACTTGCTTAAATTTCCTATTAATTTTTTATCAGGATAATATTCTTCTATATATTCCATCAATAAATATATCTGAAAAGCATTTAAAATCCATTCTTCTTTTCTTTTATCAAGTTGAAAAGAAGTGGTTAAATAATTCCTGGTGATGGTTTTCATCATCTTTAAATCATATTGAAAATGATTTGAAAAAGGACGAATAAAATCCGGTAATTGATTTAATCCATAAATCGGAGAGCTTTTATAATCAGCTTCTGTAACCAATAATTGTTGATGAGGATATTTTCCTAACCACTGATCAAGAAAACTTAAGATTCGTTTTATGGTAAATTCTTTTTCTGAGTCTGAAAGGTTTTCTTCTTCTATATTGGTGATTAATTTCAGAGAAGCTGTTTTATAAATATCAAATGTATCGAGTCGAGTAATCGCAATTTGAAATGAATTGTATTTTTCAGCTTGAAGTTCTATTTCTTTATAATGAGGTTCTCCTTTTAGCGGAGTTTGTTTCATCCCTGAATACACCTCATATTCCGGTGGGGTTTTTAGTTTAATTTGAAGATCGCTTAGCGGAAAAAATTCATCATCTAAGTTTTTATGATTATAGATATGCCATTTTTTATCATAAACTGCAGGAATAATCAACCAATATTTTAAATTGAAATTTCCAAAAATATCTGCACCATATCCGGTGAGGGTATTTTCAGGAATTCTTAATGTATATTGTAATTGAAAAGTAGTGGTTTCTCCCGGTAAAAGTTTTTCCGGCAAATTGATTTTAATAATATCAGGGTTTCCTTCCGGACGATTCCAAGGTATGTTTTGATGATTATTTTTTATAAAATCTACTCTTGTTTCTCCTCTGTTAAATATTTCTGTATAATGAAATTTTTTGATATAAACTGCAGAAAAATGTTTTCCTAAAGGAGAATTTTTATCTTTAAAAGCATTATTCCAATCGTTGAGATAAATTTCTTGAAGATTATCTTTGGTTAGATTTGTATAAAATACTTCTTGATTTATTGTAATAGTTCTACTCGCCGGACTGACTAAAGCTTCTGCATTTATTTTTATTTGTGCAGCTGCAGAAGTAAAACAAATCAGCATTAAAACCAAGCCGCTTATTTTTATATATGAGAAACGCTTTTCAGTTTGTTTTTGAAAAGATATTTTTTCATAAAAAGCGGAAATTTTAATCATATTGCTTTCTCAAAAAATTCACATAAAAATAAAAAATGTTCCTTTTCTAAGTTGAAAAAGGAACATGAGTTTTATTTTCAATAAGTTTTATTATTTAAAAATTTGGACGTAATTCATAATGTTTATAAAACTCATTGATGATATCTACCACCTCATCTGCGGTATCCACAACTTGTAGTAATTCAGAT
>JAJYSY010000084.1 GCA_021793375.1 Bacteroidota bacterium
CTCTTGTAATTGTACTTTTGATAATTCAATCATCTCTCTTCTATTTTTTTAAGTTGTTCAGAACTTCAAATATATAAGTTGAGATGATTGTTTTATGAATATAGACACACTTTTTGGGACGGTATCCTCCCCATCTCTCCACCTCGTCTTCCCCTCATCCCATTTTCCCTCCTACTTCGTTTGCATATCTCGATACAATTCCTTCCTTTCAGTTTGGAATCACTCGATATGACAGGTTTTTAAAATCGAACTTGAATTCGATTTCTATGACAAAACCAAACGATTTTTAAAAGATTTTTGATTTTTAATGACGGCATAAATAATATGGATGATTTTGTTGCGAACAGCATTTAATACACTCATTTTATTTTTGCCTTCTGCTACTTTTCTATCGTAATAATGTTGCAAATCATTTCCCATTCTTACAGCTCTTAGTGCAGCCATATTCAGTAATGTTTTTAAAGATTTATCGGCCATATGTGATACCTTTGAACGCGAGTTTATAGAAGTTCCGGATTGATAATTAAATGGCACCACTCCAGCGCAACAAGCTAACTTTCTGGGCTTTTTATACAGTCTGAAGCCATCTGTTTTCACTAAAATAGCCGTAGCTACTATTTTTCCTACTCCCGGCACTGATTGCATCAAATCCATTTTAGTTTTGAGACTTTCATCTGCTTTGATAGTTTGATCTATTATTTTTTCAATCTCGCGTATGTGAGCGCTGATTTCTTTAAGGCTTTTAGCATTTATTCGTTCTAATTTCTTTCGTAAACTTTTATCACTTATATATTTATAATCCTTCTTTTTCTGTTTAAGCCGAGTTCTGGTTTTGACCATTGCTCTACGCTCAGTAGATAATACTTTAAGATTTTGAAGACTTTTTGATGAAGGCTCCCAAGGCTCAAGTTCTTCATAATTTTTTTGAACGAAGCTCACAATACGTTCTGCATCAACTTTATCATTTTTTCCTCTGGCTAATCCAATACTTTGTTTAAGGTGATATGGATGTACCACAAAGACAGTGAAGGTTTCTTGTGAGAGTACCTGATATAAATTATTATTGTACTTACCCGTATTCTCCATTCCCAAATAAACCTGATTAGCCAATGGTTTGTAGGGCTTTAAAAACTTTTTGATCTGCACCGGAGAGTTATCGATTTTAATGAACTCATATTGTTTATCTTTTTTAATACATATATCTAAAGTCTTAGCACTAATATCTATTCCGATAATAATATTTCTCATAACTTTGTAATTGATTAGAAGATTGCAGAGAAAGCTATCAGTAATTCAATTCCTTAATAATGGGATCTATGTCCCGAATTTCTATTTGAAATTTTGATAGTGAGGAAGTTTAAGTCTGTATCGAGTTGTAGGTTTTTATGACCTGGAACTTGTAAATAGTTTACTTAAACTTCCATCTCTCAATCCATCTATTAATTAAATATTTCTTACAAAAATACACTTTGCAAGTCTAAAGGAACTTGAAGGTTTTGAATGTCGAAGACTGAATTGTTCTTTACTTTTTTCCATTGCCTCTTCCTTCGACAGGCTCAGGAACCGGCGACAAGATCAAGGAGCGGAGGAATTGAAATCGAATTCAAACTTGAAGGTTTTGAATAAATTTGATTACTTCTCCCTATCTCGCACTTTCTCCAACTCAAAAACTTTCCTCTACAAATCTCACTACTCACTACTCACTACTAACTAAATCCATATCTCGATACAATTCCTCCCTTGCAGTTCGGAATTACTCGATATGACGATAAGATTGAAGTCGAATTCGAACCTGAACTTCAACTTAAAAAATCAGCGGTAATTAGTTTAATCCGCATTATCGGCGTTAGCTGTATTCTATTTTTAAAAGAGTTTTCTTTCGCCTCTTCAAGGCTAACTTTACTCTTACTTTTAGTTTTCACAGGGCTTTGCCTTATGTTAACTGATGTCGCTCTTTCAGAGCTTTCCTATAAAATCAGTTTTTAGAGCTTTAAATAATAATATTTTCTTTGCGGGGCTTGCGTTATAACTTTGGCTCTAAACCTGAAATAAATCCGTGAAAACCAGCTCAATCCGCGTCATCTGCGTTCCGTTTTTCTCCTCATCTCTCAGCTCAGAAACTCACTAACTCAAGAATTATTTTATTAATCAGTTCCGTATAGATCTCTGGTGAAGACTTTATCGGCTACGTCGTTTAGTTCTTTTGCGCTTCTATTGGCTATGATAATGTCTGCTTTGGTTTTGAAGTCTTCGAGATTTTTTATTACTTCCGAACCGAAGAATTCTTTTTCTTCCAATACCGGTTCATACACCACTACTTCTATTCCTTTTGCTTTGATACGTTTCATTATGCCTTGAATAGCTGAAGCTCTGAAGTTATCTGATCCGGCTTTCATAACCAATCGGTAAATTCCGACGGTTTGTGGTTTTTTAGCTAAAATACTGTCTGCTATAAAATCTTTTCGCGTGCGATTAGCATCTACAATAGCTTTGATGATATTGTTAGGTACTTTTTCATAGTTTGCCAAAAGCTGTTTGGTATCTTTAGGCAAGCAATATCCGCCGTAACCGAAAGATGGATTGTTGTAATGATCGCCGATTCTCGGGTCTAAGCAAACGCCTTCTATTATTTGCTGAGTATTCAACTGATGGGCTTGGGCATAGCTGTCCAACTCGTTGAAGTAAGCAATACGCATAGCCAAATAAGTGTTGGAGAACAACTTGATGGCCTCGGCTTCCGTGGAATTGGTAAATAAAATATCAACGTCTTTTTTTATGGCTCCTTCTGCTAAAAGATCAGCGAAAATCTTGGCGCGCTCACTCTCTTCTCCGATGATAATTCGCGAGGGATGCAGGTTATCATAAAGTGCTTTTCCTTCTCGTAAAAACTCCGGAGAGAAAATGATGTTTGATGCGCCTAATTTTAATTTCAACTTTTGTGTAAATCCAACCGGAACGGTAGATTTTATAATGATTGTGGCTTCTTTGTTTATTGCCAACACGTCACTTATCACACTTTCTACAGTTGAAGTGTTGAAATAATTGGTTTTCGGATCGTAATCAGTTGGTGTTGCCACCACTACAAAATCTGCTTGTTGATAAGCTTTTTCCTTATCTAAAGTAGCTGTGAAGTTTAAGTTTTTATGGGTTAAAAAATCCTGTATTTCAGTGTCTTCAATAGGCGATTTTTTATTGTTTAATAAATCGACTTTCTCCGGAACCACGTCTAATGCCACAACTTCATGGTTTTGAGCTAATAATACAGCATTTGATAATCCTACATATCCTGTACCTACAACAGCTATTTTCATATTGATTTTGATTAGTTTCTACTATTACTTTAAAATAACGGTGTTATTTTTTTGAAGTTGCAAATATATAGAAATTAATATTTAATTGAGGAATTTTTGGGTTTTTGGGTCTTTAAGTTTTTGGGAATAGGGAAAGAAAAAAGGCCCGAAAAATTTCGAGCCTTTAGATTTTTATAAATACACATCAAAATCGTTTACTACTCCAACACAATAAACTCCGATCTTCGATTTTCCTGGTGTTTTTCTATCGAACAAGGGACACCGTCTTTACATTCGTTGACCAATTCGGTTTCTCCTAAACCTTCTGATTCTAAACGCGAAGGATCTATTCCCTTGTCAATTAAATATTTTCGAGTGGATTTTGCTCTTCTGTCTGATAAAGCCTCATTATACGCATGGCTTCCACGAGAATCTGTGTGAGAACGGATGTTGATGCGCAATTCCGGATATTCCAATAATACTTGGTAAACTTTCTCTAAGTCTGCGGCGGCATCCGGACGAATATTGGATTTGTCGAAATCAAAGTAAATCATCGGAATGTTTAATACTTTGGCTAAATCCAATCCCGGGGTTAACTCTTGTCTGTTGCGCTTCAACTGAAAGTTAATAGTTTGTTTTTCTAAATTAGGCGCAGAAACTTTTTCGTCTGCATCATAATCTTCTTTTTTTGCGCGTACTAAATAAGTATCGTATTTGTTGATTTCTACTTTATAACAACCTTCTTCATCCGTTTTTAAGCTTTTATAAATTTCATTTTCTTCCAATTCTGTTAGGGTAATATCGGATTCCGGTAAAGGTTCTCCGGTGTCTTTATCGGTTACGCATCCTTCTATCCAAGCGATGTAAGGATCTTTTAGTGGTTGTTCTTCTTTAAAGGAATAGATGTTTGATTTTACAAAAGAAGTATCGGTTTCCGGATTTCGATTTGAACTAAAAAACCCATAACGAGTTTCTTGATTAACTCCATAAGAAAAATCATCTGCCGGAGAGTTGATCGGTTCTCCCAAATTAACTAAGTTTCCGTATGTTCCATCTTTTTTAAGTTTTATGGCAAAAACATCTAATCCTCCTAATCCAAAATGTCCATCGGAAGAAAAGTACAGCGTGGAATCTTTGGTCATAAAAGGAAAACTTTCTCTGGCTTTGGTGTTGATTTGTGAACCTAAATTTTCCGGAGTTCCCAATTTCCCTTCTTCCTCTATAGCCACTTTCCATATATCTGTTTCTCCCTCTCCTCCTGCTCTATCAGAAGCAAAATATAAAGTTTTTTCGTCCGGACTTAAAGCAGGGTGAGCAGTAGAGAAATCCTTTCCGTTGATAGGAAGATCTTCTACATCCGTCCATTTTCCTTAAAATTGGAAGCTATAAAACCTATAACTCCTATTTGATCTTCATAATCTCTGTTTTTTAGAAAAGCTTTCTCGGCATCCATAGATATATCCAAAGCTTGCTCTAAATCTCCTTGCTGATTATAAAGAACAGCGCGCGTCATTTCTACTTTTATTTCCTGATTTCTATTTTTTGCAATTTTTTTTAAGGTATCTGTATAAGCAAAAGCTTTATCAATATCCGTTGCCACCATCTCTGAAAGAATGTCTTTTCGTAACGCATTAAAATCTTCTGTTTTTTGACCTTGCACTAAAGAGGAAGTAAAAAACAGTATAATTGAAAAAAGAGGTGTTAATTTCTTATAATTACTCATATCATCTTGTTTATTTCTAACTATATAGCTCTTTTTTCTATAAAATCTTGGTGGAAATTAAAAAACACAAAGTATTTTTAACATTATTTTGTCTTGTATATAAAATCCAAAAATATAGTTTTTTCGAATTAAAACACATTTTAGATTAAATATTTTCGCAAGGTGAAAAATATAAACTTGTCTGATTACACTCAAATATCCTGAAAAGTTTAGAAA
>JAJYSY010000031.1 GCA_021793375.1 Bacteroidota bacterium
GTAATCCTTGAATTTTATCTTCATCTCATTGATTTTCAAAGCATGAAGATACTAAATCTCTACGATTTCTCCTAATAATTAATCTTAGAAAAAGAAAAAAGCTGCCCCAGTTATGAGACAGCTTCTTGATAATATTGATTTAAAAATTTAATGACCGAATAGCCAATTTCCTTTCCCAAATTTACGGGGACTGCATTTCCAATTTGTTTATATTGTTGTGAAACAGAACCTGCAAATTTCCATTCATCTGGAAATGTTTGGATTCTGGCATACTCACGAACTGTAAATGGTCGCGTTTCTTCCGGATGACATCTTTCAGTTTGTTTTTGAGCCGGGCTACAAGTCAAAGTCAGGCAAGGCTCATCCCAACCAATTCTTCGAGCCATTCCAGTTTTACCCCCTCCTAAATAAAAACTTTTACCCATATATTCCTTTTGAATATCTACCGGTAAATCTCGCCAATAGCCTTTAGGAGGAACCATTTCCAGTACTTCTTTTTTATGATCTGGATATTTAGAGCCTTTAGATTTAGGCACATCAGTATCATACAAATCTCCTTTCTTTAAGGCATCTTTTAAATTATAAATCCGATGATTTGGCAAAGGGTAAGTATATTCGATATCAATATCTTTTCGAACCCCTACTAAAATTAAACGCTCTCTTTTTTGAGGAACATTGTAATAAATAGCTTTTAAAACTTCAACAGGCATAACATCATAACCAATTTCATCTAAAACCGAAATCATTCCTTCTAAGGTTTTTCCTTTATCATGACGTAAAAGTCCACGAACATTTTCACCAATACAAATAGGTGGATTAACCTCTTTTACAACTCTGGCAAATTCATAAAATAAAGTTCCTCGTGCATCCTCAAACCCCAAACGCTTTCCTGCATAACTAAAAGCTTGACAAGGAAATCCACCTGTTACGACATCAACTCTACCTTTATATTTTGAAAAATCGTAATCCTTAATATCTCCTTCTAAAACGTTCCAATCAGGGCGATTTTCTCGTAAAGTTTGACAAGCATATTTATCAATTTCATTAAGTGCTATACATTTAAGTCCGCTTTTTTCCATTCCTAAAGCTAATCCTCCAGCTCCTGCAAATAATTCTAAAGCTTTATAGTTGTGTGAAGGTTTCACTAAATTAATGTTTTTCGAATCAGGTTGAATAAAATCATCAAACAGCAATAATAATTTGTCTTTGTCATAAATACGATAATTACTTATAGGGTCACGTAAAGCAGAAAGTTTGCCTTCTTTATCCCATCTTCTTAATGTTCCAGTGCTTTTTCCTATTAATTCTGCAGCTTCTGAAATAGATAAATATTCTTTTATAACCATGTTATATAACCTTGTGTATTGGTTACAAAAATAGTTTATCTGTTTTAAATAAAAAAATATAAAATGAGAAATGAACATTTATTTACTTGCTTTGTTTCAAATACAACTGCTAATTTATATTGCATAAAATATCATTTCTTCTTTATAATTCTTACCTCTCCATTTCTCACCAACCTATAAAAATTCTCTAAAGCATTTTGCTTCAATTCTTTTTCAACAACAGAAATTTCGTTTTTGATTTCGGTTTTGTTTTTAAAATCATAATGATTTAGAAAATCTTGCTTTTCATCTTCCTTATCAAATTCATCATAATATAATTTATATAAATCATTTAAAAAAGCCACATTAAAATCCCCTTGATAATTTGGTAAAAACCAAACTAAAAACTCTTCGCTTTCCATATCTGGAAATTCAATTATATCTGTATTTCTAAACAAATCTCCAGGAGGGTTTTTATATTGAAAAATAAACCATAAGTCAATTTAAATCTGTTTTTATCTCTTTAAAAATAAGGAAAAATATCGGATTTATTTTCTCAACCCCATAAAAATAATCCTCTCCAAGTTTTGCTAAACTTAGAGAGGATTTTATCGTTTTAAAAAACAGCAGCTTATAAAATTTGTGCGGCGTGTTCTTTGGTTTTTACTTTGGTGATTACTTCTTCAATCACTCCTTTTTCATCTATTAAAAAAGTAGTTCTGTAAATTCCTTCATATTCTCTACCGAAATTTTTTTTCAGTCCCCAAACTTTATAAGCGTTCAGCATTTCTTTTTTCTCATCTGCCAAAAGTGGAAAAGGCAATTCGTTTTTATTTTTAAAATTAGTTTGCCTTCTTTTGGTGTCTGCGCTTACGCCCAAAACTTCATATCCTTGTGCTTGAAGTGCTTTATAATTATCACGCAAATTACAAGCTTGAGCTGTACAGCCGGGGGTGCTGGCTTTAGGATAGAAAAAGATTACCAATTTCTTTCCTGCATAATCTTTTAAAGTATGTAAATTTCCGTCTTGATCTTCAACAGAAAAATCAGGAGCTTTATCTCCGGTTTGTAATGTGGTCATAATGTGTATTTTTGTCTAAAATACAAAAAATGAGAAAAGCAGAAAAAGTTAAATTCGTTATTGATACTTTAAATGAGATTTATCCTGAGGTTTCTATTCCGTTAGATCATTCTGATCCTTATACTTTATTGATTGCTGTGTTGCTTTCTGCACAAAGTACAGACAAAGGTGTAAATAAAATAACACCGATATTGTTTGATCGCGCAGACAATCCTTATGATATGGTTAAACTTTCTGTGGAAGAAATCAGAGATATTATTCGTCCGGTGGGTTTATCTCCTATGAAATCTAAAGGAATTCACGGTCTTTCTCAAATTTTGATTGATAAACACAACGGAGAAGTTCCGCGTACTTTTGAAGAATTAGAAGAATTGCCGGCTGTGGGACACAAAACCGCAAGTGTGGTGCTTTCTCAAGCTTTTGGAATTCCTACTTTTCCGGTAGATACGCATATTCATCGTTTGATGTACCGTTGGAATCTTTCAACCGGAAGAAGTGTAAAACAAACGGAAAAAGATGCCAAAAGATTATTTCCTAAAGAAACTTGGAATAAATTACACATTCAGATTATTTTATACGGAAGAGAATATTCGCCTGCCCGAGGTTGGGATTTAGAAAAAGACATTATCACCAAAACTATTGGAAGAAAAACAGTTTTGGCAGAATATTACAAAAAACAAAAAGCCCGCTTAAAATAAGGGGCTTTTTTACAGTTTAATTTAAAATGTTTTCGCAAAGTATTCCTTTATAGCTTTTAACCTCTAAAGCTTTGGAATAGTTTAAAAGAAAATCTATAGTTTCCTTTTTAGGACCTATTGCTTTCTTTTGGTTTTTAGGTTTTTCATTTGAGTAAAGTTTCGTCATATTTGGGCATGTTTTCGTTAAGTTATTGTGATAACGAAAATACAGCCGGCTTATTGTTTGGTTAATACAATATCGTGTTCGTCTATTATTTTTCTCAAATTGATCAAAGCATAACGCATTCTGCCTAAAGCGGTATTAATGCTTACATCAGTTTGAAAAGAGATTTCTTTAAAACTCATATCTTTATAAATACGCATTTTTAAAACCTCTAACTGTTCTTCAGGAAGTCTTTCAATGAGTTTTCTGACATCATTTCTGATTTGTTCATCCATCAATTGATGTTCAGCGTGGGGTTTATCATCGGCCAAAACAGAAAAAATATCAAAATCTTTGCGGTTGTCAAACTTTGGCATGCGATTGCTCTTTCTGAAATGATCAATAGCCAAATTGTGGGCAATACGCATCACCCAAGGCAAAAATTTCCCTTCTTCATTATATTTCCCTCTTTTTAAAGTTCGGATGACTTTAATAAAAGTGTCTTGAAAAATATCTTCAGCAATTTCTTTGTCGAAAACTTTAGAATAAATAAAATTATAAAGTCTGTGCTGATGACGTTTGATAAGTTTTGAAAGGGCTTCTTCGTCTCCGGACATGTATGCAGCAACAAGTACTGCATCAGGAATGGTTTTTTTCAGTTTTTCCATAGCAATTACACGAGTTTTAGTGATTGAAAGTTCGTATTTAAAAATTTAAATAAGCGTAATTGTGTACTATGGGCAAATGTTTTTATAAAGTTTGTTAATGATTTTCAGGGGTAAATATAAAAGATATTTTAAAACATCCAAATGAAGTTAATTAATTTAACATTGAAAATTTTATCTTAACTTCCCAAAAGAAGTATAATTCTTACCTTTGTTTTCTATATAAAATATGTTGATGAAACACCCACTTTCCAAAATAGATCCCAAGAAAAATATTATTATCAAAGGTGCTAAATTACACAACCTCAAAAATATTGATGTCGTAATTCCACGGAATAAATTAGTGGTGATTACCGGACTCTCCGGGTCGGGAAAATCCAGCTTGGCTTTTGATACGCTTTATGCAGAAGGACAACGCAGATATGTGGAAAGCTTGTCGGCTTATGCACGCCAGTTTTTAGGAAGATTGGATAAACCAAAAGTGGATTACATCAAAGGAATTGCCCCCGCAATTGCCATTGAACAAAAAGTAAATTCTACCAACCCCAGATCTACGGTGGGAACTTCTACCGAAATTTATGATTATCTGCAATTGTTATTTGCCAGAATAGGAAAAACAATTTCTCCGATTTCCGGAAATGAAGTCAAGAAAAATACCGTTTCTGATGTTATAGATTATGTAAAAACTTTTCCTGAACGAGCAAAACTATTGCTTTTGGCTCCGGTTTTTATAGAAGAAGGAAGAACCGCACAAGAAAAAATACAAGTTTTAGCCAAACAAGGGTACAGCAGAATTCAAGTAGATGGAAAAGTGCAGCGAATTGATCAGGTAAATCTGGATAAAGAAAAATACGAAGATTTATTTCTGGTGGTGGACAGAATTATAAAAAAAGATGAAGAAGATTTTTATAATCGCTTGGCAGATGCTGTTCAAGAAGCTTTTTATGAAGGAAAAGGAGAGGTTTTCATAGAGGAATTAAAAGCAGAAAAACGCCGTCAATTCAGCAATAAATTTGAATTAGACGGAATGGAATTTTTAGAACCCAATCAGCATTTATTCAGTTTCAATAATCCTTACGGAGCTTGTCCGAAATGTGAAGGTTATGGAGATGTTATCGGTTTGGATGAGGAATTGGTTTTTCCCAACACAGGTTTGTCGGTTTATGAAGAAGCAATCGCACCTTGGAAAGGAAAAAAAATGAGTAAACACAAAGATAAACTTGTTGAAAATGCTTATAAATTCGATTTTCCTGTTCACAAACCTTATTTTGAATTAACAGAAAAACAAAAAGAATTACTCTGGACCGGAAATAAATATTTCAGAGGATTAAATGCGTTTTTCGAAAAATTAGAAAAGAAATCTTATAAAATCCAAAATCGGGTGATGCTTTCCAGATATAGAGGAAAAACTAAATGCCCGCTTTGTAAAGGAAAACGTTTAAGAAAAGAAGCTTCTTATGTAAAAGTCGGTGGAAAATCTATTGTAGAATTAGTGGATTTACCCTTAAAAAAAGCTCGACAGTTTTTTGCGGATTTAAGCTTAGATGAATACGATGCAAAAATCGCTAAACGTTTGCTGAAAGAAATCAATTCGCGATTGGAATTTTTATCAAATGTAGGCTTGGATTATCTGACCTTAAACAGAAAATCAAACTCTCTTTCCGGCGGAGAATCTCAGCGTATTAATTTGGCCACTTCTTTGGGAAGCAGCTTGGTGGGATCTATGTATATTTTAGATGAACCCTCCATCGGATTACATCCAAGAGATAATGAAAGATTGATTAAAGTGTTGACAGATTTACGGAATCTGGGTAATACAATTGTAGTTGTGGAACACGATGAAGATATCATGAAAATCGCCGATGAAATTATTGATATTGGTCCGGAAGCGGGAACTTTTGGCGGAGAGGTCGTTGCTGAAGGAACTTTTGATGAGATTTTAAAGTCTTCTTCTTTAACCGCAAGATATCTCAACGGAGAATTGGAAATTCCCATTCCTGAAAAACGAAGAAAATCTAAAAACTTCATAACAATAAAAGGGGCAAGAGAAAATAACCTGAAGAATATAGACGTAAAAATTCCATTACAAGGATTTACCGCCATAACCGGAGTTTCCGGAAGCGGAAAAAGTACTTTAGTCAGAAAAATACTTTATCCTGGATTGCAAAAGCGTTTTTTCGGACAAGGCGCAAAAGCCGGACAATTTGATGAAATAACCGGAGAGTTTGGAGATTTAAAAAATGTGGAATATGTAGATCAAAATCCCATTGGGCGTTCGTCCAGATCTAATCCGGTGACTTATATCAAAGCTTATGATGATATCAGAAAGCTTTTTGCCAACCAGAGATTAGCAAAACTCCGAAATTTTAAACCAAAACATTTTAGTTTTAACGTAGATGGCGGAAGATGTGAAATTTGTAAAGGAGAAGGAGAGGTAACCATCGAAATGCAGTTTATGGCAGATGTGCATTTGGAATGTGAAACCTGTAAAGGAAGAAGATTTAAAAGGGAAGTCTTGGAGGTGAAATTCAACAATAAATCTATTTATGATGTCTTAAGCATGACTATTGATGAGGCGATTGCTTTTTTTGATAAATACGAACAAACAAAAATAAAAAATCAGCTGCAGCCTTTGCAAGATGTCGGTTTGGGATATGTTGCTTTAGGACAAAGCTCTTCTACTTTATCCGGGGGAGAGGCACAGCGCATAAAATTAGCTTCTTTCTTAGGGAAAGGGCAATCCAAAGATAAAACCTTATTTATTTTTGATGAACCCACCACAGGATTACATTTTCATGACATCAATAAATTGTTGAAATCTTTTAATGCTTTAATCGAAAAGGGACATGCTGTTGTGGTTATAGAACACAATATGGATTTGGTGAAATGTGCGGATTATATCATTGATTTGGGTCCGGAAGGCGGAGAAGAAGGAGGAGATGTAGTAGCTGTCGGAACTCCCGAAGAAATTGTAAAATCTAAAGAGTCTTACACCGCAAAATACTTGAAAGAAAAGTTATAAAGAAAATCGTTAAGTTGAATATGTCGCCCTCCAGTTTTTTCCGCAAGATAAATCTTACGGTTATCAAATATTGTCCTTTCAAGCAAGTCTTTTCAAGGTTTTCCTTTTTTCTTGCCCGTAGGGAATAATATGATTATCCGCAGGTGAAGCCTGTGGTAAAAAGTTGCTATTAAGTCTTCGCCCGCAAGGGCGATACTATTTCTGGGTATAAATAATACTTCTACACTTCACTGACTTTTGCAGCTCATATTTTAATAACGCAAAATATCAGCTAAAGTAGATTTAATCTTTTCGACTTCTGTTAATGATATTTTTCCGATTCTTCGTTGTAATCTCTCTTTCGCAACTGAACGAATATGAAAAGTTAGAACTTCTGATTTTTCTTTTAAACCATTAACATCATTGGGCTGTATGATTAAATTGCCTTTGTAATTTTTTATTTTTGTTGTCAGCGGACAAACAATAACTACTTGCAGATAAGTATTTAACATATTTCCGCTGATAATAACACAAGGCCTTCTACCGCTTTGCTCACTTCCTTTAACAGGATTTAAGTACAATTCATAAATATCTCCTTGCTTCATTCTGATATATTTCTGAGATATTCTTCCATTCCTTCTTGAGCAATTTGCATGACTTCTTTGTCTTTCCCGGCTTTTTCATAGGATTTTACATATTCTGCCCGTTTCAATTGATCTAAATAAACCGATAATGCGTTTTCAATGATTTTATTTTTGGGCAACTGATATTTCTTGGCAACTTTAGAAAGTTGTTTTAATAAATCGTTCGGCAAAGAAGAAGTGAATGTTTTCATACTTATAAATATATATTATAAATATACATTTATTTACATAAGTTAGCATGCAGTTTCTGAAGTTTTTATGAATTTTGTTCTAATAGTGAAAACACAAAAGTTAGTACAGGTACAGTGTCGCCCGTAAAGACAACATTATTCTCCGGTCAGAAAATATTCTTACATCTTATCAGCTTTTATATACTTTACGCCTTTGGCTAAAAGTTCTTTTTTCTGTTCTGCAAAAGTTTCCGCATTTAGAGGTTTGGATCCATCTTCAATCATCACGCAATCAAAACCAAAATTCAAAGCATCTTTAATAGAAAAATATACACAGATATCTCCGGCTAATCCCATAAAATAAATGGTTTTCACTCCTTTTTCTTTTAGATAACCACTCAATCCGGTATTTTTTAAATGTGCATTATCAAAAAAAGCAGAATAACTATCGATTTCAGGATTGGTTCCTTTTCTGAAAATAGCTTCAATTTTATCTGTTTTTAAATTCGGATGAAACTCTGCTCCTTTAGTGTTTTGTACACAATGATTTGGCCAAAGCGTTTGCGTTAAATCGCCTAATTTAATCTCTTCAAATTCTTTTTTGCCTTGATGATTTTTAGCAAAACTGATGTGATTTTCAGGATGCCAATCTTGTGTGGCAAGGATTAAATCAAACTTATCTTGAATTTTATTAGCAATATCAACAACTTGATCTCCCTCGGGAACAGCTAAACTTCCGCCGGGGATAAAATCATTTTGAATATCTACTAAAATAAGGGCTTTCATGTTTTTTTACACAAAGATAAAGCTTTAAAGTAAAATCGAGAAAATCTTTAAGCTTTAGAGTTTTTAAAAAATCAATTTTCCAGTGAAAATATAATTATTAAATTTGCCTAAAAATAAAATCATGCTCATAATTGGGATTGCCGGCGGAACCGGAAGCGGAAAAACTACAGTTGTAAATATGATAGTTGATCAGTTGCAACACAAACAAGTAGCTGTGATTTCTCAAGACTCTTATTACAGAGATACCAGTCATCTCAGTTATGAAGAACGAACAAAAATCAATTTCGATCATCCGCAATCTATTGATTTTGATTTGTTGGTAAAACATTTAAAAGCATTAAGAAAAGGAGAATCAATTGAGCAACCTATTTATTCTTTTGTAGAACACAACCGAACGGGAGAAACGTTGACCACCGACCCTAAATCAGTGATGATTGTAGAAGGAATTTTATTGTTGACCAATCCGGAATTGAGAGATCTTTTTGATATAAAAATATTTGTTCACACCGATAGCGATGAACGTTTAATCAGAAGATTGAAAAGAGATATCCACGAAAGAGGAAGAGATATTGAAGAAGTTTTAAATCGATATCAAAACACTTTAAAACCAATGCATCAGCAATTTATTGAACCTTCCAAAGAATTTGCAGATATTATTATTCCTTACAATAAACACAACTTTGTAGCTGTTGATATAGTACAACGAATTATACGACAACAATTAAAAGAAGAAATATAAGAAAGAAAATCTATTATGATTTTGTGCTGAAGAGAAAAAAATCAGCTTATAATTTCTTTTTATCCACGATTAAATACTGCTGAAGTATGCAATCGAATTTGTATTTTTGTTTTTTATTCTAAAAATTAAGATGGCAAAAAAGAAAAAAAAGAAGAAAAATCCACATGCAAAAAGTAAAAAGAAACTGAGCTTTAAGCTTGATCGCAAGCAAAAAGTAGTTTTAGGAAGTTTCCTTTTTCTCTTGGGATTGGCTTTATGTATAGCATTTATTTCTTTCTTATTGTCTTGGAAAGTTGACCAAAGTACATTGACAGAATTTAGTGATCGCTCGGTGCAAGCACAAAACTGGCTGAGTAAATTTGGAGCACAAGTCAGTCACTTCTTTATATTTAAAGGTTTTGGTGTAGCAGCTTTTAGTATTGCTTTCTTAATCGGATTGACCGGAGCTTATCTCTTTTTTGACCTCAAATTAAAATCTCTCTTTAATTTCTGGATTTGGGGATTGTTGGTGATGATTTGGTTCTCCACAGTTTTCGGTTTTTTTGCAGAAAAAAATGCTTTGATGGGCGGAACCATAGGTTTTGAAACAAATGCTTATCTGCAGGATTATTTAGGATTTATCGGAACACTGCTTTTATTGATTTTTGTAGCTATTATTTATTTGGTGCTTCGATTAAATTTAACCCCGGAATCCGTAGGTTCTTATTTCAAGAAAACTCAAAAAGCTGTCAAGCAAGATTTTCAAACTGCTAAAAATCAAGCAACAACAGAAACAATTGCAGCAGAAAAAACAGAAGAAAAACCTACTGCTTCTGTTGAATCAATAGAAAAAGAAGAACCAACTATAGAAAAAGAACTGGAATTAGAAGCTAATTTAGAAGAGAAAAACAAGTCCACCGAAAAAACTAAAAAAGAAAAAATCATTATTGAATCAACAGAAAAAGATGATGATGTTTCTATGGAAGTGGAAACTGTTGAAGAAGAAGAGTTGGATGAAGATGATTTAAAAGCACAGAAAATAGTAGAAGATTTTGGTGAATTTGATCCAAAATTAGAATTGAGCAATTATAAATTCCCTTCAATTGAATTATTAAAAGATTACACTGCAGGCGGAGGAATCACCATCGATCAAGAAGAGCTTGAAGAGAATAAAAACAACATTGTCAATACTTTAAAAAACTATAAAATCGGAATTGCTCAAATCAAAGCAACGGTTGGTCCTACGGTGACTTTATATGAAATTGTGCCGGAAGCAGGAATTAGAATTTCTAAAATTAGAAATCTGGAAGATGATATTGCGCTCTCTCTCGCAGCTTTAGGAATTCGTATTATTGCACCAATCCCCGGAAAAGGAACCATCGGAATTGAGGTGCCTAATAAAAAGCCAAGTATTGTTTCCATGCGTTCTGTGGTGGCTTCTCCGAAATTTAAAAAAGCAGAAATGCAATTGCCCATTGCGATGGGGAAAACAATTTCTAACGAAACATTTGTTTTTGACTTGGCAAGAATGCCTCACTTATTGATGGCAGGAGCAACAGGACAAGGAAAATCTGTTGGATTAAATGCTATTTTAACCTCTCTTTTATATCAAAAACACCCGGCGGAACTCAAATTTGTTTTGGTTGATCCGAAAAAAGTAGAATTAACGCTTTACAATAAAATAGAAAGACATTATTTGGCAAAACTTCCGGATAATGAAGAAGCGATAATAACTGATAACTCTCAAGTTATCAATACGTTGAATTCTTTGTGTATTGAAATGGATAACAGGTATGATTTGTTGAAAAAAGCCATGGTTCGAAACATAAAAGAATACAACAACAAGTTCAGACAACGTAAATTAAATCCGGAAAACGGACACAGATTTATGCCTTATATTGTTTTGGTGGTAGATGAATTTGCCGACTTGATTATGACAGCCGGAAAAGAAGTAGAAACTCCTATTGCCAGACTTGCACAATTGGCAAGAGCAATTGGAATTCATTTGGTAATCGCCACACAAAGACCATCTGTAAACGTAATTACGGGAATGATAAAAGCAAATTTCCCTGCAAGAATGGCTTTTCGAGTAACTTCAAAAATAGATTCCAGAACAATTTTGGATAGCGGAGGAGCAGAACAACTCATCGGACGCGGAGATATGTTATTTACCCAAGGAAATACACTTACCAGAATGCAATGTGCTTTTGTAGATACACCGGAGGTAGAAAAAATAACCGATTTTATCGGAGCACAAAGAGCTTATCCAAATGCTTATCAATTACCGGAATATGAAGGAGAAGAAAGTGGTACAGATCTTGATGATATTGCAGACGAGCGCGATGCTAAATTCCGCCAAGCGGCAGAGGTGATTGTTACCCACCAACAAGGATCAGCTTCTCTTTTGCAACGTAAATTAAGATTGGGATACAACCGAGCCGGAAGAATTATAGATCAGTTGGAAGCAGCAGGAATTGTTGGTCCTTTTCAAGGCAGTAAAGCACGCGATGTTTTAATCACTGATTTAAATGAATTAGACAAACATTTAGAAGGATCAGAATAAACTAAAATATGATGAGAAATCTGATATTATTTATACTAAGCTTGTTTTTAAGCTTTAATTTCTTTGCGCAAAATGATGAGAAAGCAGAAAAACTCTTAGCAGAAGTTTCAGCTAAAGTTAAAGCCTATGATAATATGAAAATCAACTTTAGCTATGTTCAAGAATCTGAAAAAGAAAATCTTCGTCAAGAAACAAAGGGTTGTGTAGCTTTAGCCGGAGAAAAATATAAATTAGATTTGATGGGAACCACCCGGATTTTTGATGGAAAAAAACTGTATGATATTATTCCGGAAGATGAAGAAGTTAATATTGCTGATTATAATCCGGAAGATGATAACGAACTTTCTCCTTCAAAAATGTTGAATTTTTATGAAGAAGGATATACCTATCAATGGGATATTCCACAAAATGTAGAAGGAAGAGTTATTCAATATATTAAGTTAAAACCCAAAGATGAAGCCTCTGAAATAAAAGAAGTATATTTAGGAATAGACGCACAAACCAAACATATTTACAAGTTGATTCAGCTTTTTAAAGACAAAACAAAATTGATAATCGATGTAAAAAGCTTTAAAGTTAATCAACCTTTGCCTGAAAATATGTTTAAATTTAATGAAGATAAATATCAAGGATATTATATCAATAGATTAGACTAAACTTGAAAATTCTTGACCGATACATATTTATAAGTTTCGTAAAGACTTTTTTTACAGTCTTCATTATCCTTATTCTTATTTTTCTCTTACAAGCCATTTGGGTATATATTTCAGAATTAGCCGGAAAGGATTTAGACATTATGATTGTGGCTAAACTGCTGTTTTATATCACGCCAAATCTTATCCCAATGGTATTGCCACTCACCATTTTGGTGGCTTCCATTATGACTTTTGGAAGCTTGGCAGAAAACTATGAATTTGCCGCGATGAAATCTTCCGGGATTTCCCTGCAAAGAGCTATGCGGAGCTTAATTCTTTTCATCAGTATTTTAAGTGTGACAACTTTCTTTTTTGCAAATGATATTATTCCTTGGTCAAGGTATAAAACCATTAATATGCGAAGAAATATCGCAAAATTAAAACCTGCTTTATCCATAGAAGAAGGAAGTTTTAATCAGCTGAACGAATACAATATTAAAGTAGGAAAAAAATCCGGAAAAAATGGAGAGTTTTTACACGATGTAATTATTCACGTAAAAACGGAAAAAAATCAAGGCTTAACTGTAGTAAAAGCTAAAGAAGGGAAATTAGAAGGTGCAGAAGATTCAGATATATTAACGCTCACTCTTTTTGACGGAACTTTATACCAAAGACAATATCCAAAGAATTTTAACGAAAGAAGGAAACGTCCTTTTATCAAAAATAATTTTGAATCCTATAAATTTAATATTGATTTATCCGGTTTTAACGATGTAGATTTTGATGATAATAAATATGATAATTCTGCTTCAATGCTTAATATTTCTGAGTTAAGAGTTTCGTTGGATTCATTGGGAAGAAGATTTAATCAAGAGAAAAAAGATTTTTCCAATAGTTTAATGGCAAGAAATGGAGTGGAAAAAATATTAGTCGGAAAAAAAGCAGATACACTTCCTAAACTTTCTATGAATAAAACTCTGAAAGAAGTGGAGGAAATCCATGAAAAAGCTTCAAAAGAAGAAGTGGAAGTTACTCATCAAGTCAATAATTTAGAAGATTTTTTTGATTCTTACGAACCCAAAATACAAAGTCAGTTTACAAATTTGGCATTGACTTCTACTCAGGGAACGCTGAGGACAATAAAAGGTAAAAGAAAAAATTTCGCCAAAAAACAAGAGCGTTTAAACATTACAGAAATAGAAATTTTTGATAAATATGCCTTGGCTGTAATGTGTTATATCCTGTTTTTTGTCGGTGCACCTTTAGGAGCAATTATCAAAAAAGGAGGAATAGGAATGCCCATGGTGGTGGCCATAGTGTTGTTTTTAATTTATTATTATATCGGAATGTTTGCTAAAAATGCCGCTAAAGATGGCTCCATAAGTCCATTTTTTGCCACTTGGCTTTCTACTTTTATCATGCTTCCTTTAAGTATTTTGGTAACATATAGAGCAACCACCGATCAAGGGATTTTTAATCCGGACAGAATACTCAATCCTATTCGTAAATTCTTTGCTAAAATAGGGTTGGCCAAACGAAAGAAGAAGAATAAAGCTTAACTTTGTGGATTTAGAGAAATAAAAATATGACTGAAGCACAAACACCAGACGATTTAAGAAAATTAAATACCATTCCGGAGGCAATTGAAGATATTCGCCAAGGAAAAGTTGTAATTGTTGTAGATGATGAAGACCGTGAAAATGAAGGGGATTTTATTGCTGCAGCAGAAAAAGTGACTCCTGAAATGGTTAACTTTATGGCCACACACGGAAGAGGATTAATTTGTGCGCCTATCACAGAAGAACGCAGTAAGGAGTTAGAATTAGATCTGATGGTTTCAGAAAATACGGTTTTACATAATACCCAATTTACAGTTTCTATAGACTTAAAAGGTCATGGTTGTACCACAGGAATTTCTGTTCACGATCGTGCAAAAACCATAAAATCTTTGGTAGAAGATTGGACAAAACCTGAAGATTTAGGAAGACCCGGACATATTTTTCCGTTGAGAGCAAAAAATGGAGGGGTTTTAAGAAGAACAGGACATACAGAAGCAACCGTAGATTTAGCCAGACTTGCCGGATTAAAACCTGCAGGAATCTTGGTGGAAATCCTAAACGAAGATGGCTCTATGGCGCGCTTACCACAACTTTTGAAAGTAGCCGATAAATTCGATTTGAAAATAATTTCTATTGAAGATTTGGTAGCCTACAGAATGCGTCACGATTCTTTAATAGAAAAGAAAGAAGATTTTGAACTTAACACTCGATTCGGAAAATTTAGAGTCAGAGCTTATCGACAAACCACAAATGATCAAATCCATATTGCATTAACAAAAGGAGATTGGACAGTAGATGAATCTATCTTAGTCCGCATGAATTCAGCTTTAATAAACAATGATATCTTAGGAACGCTGACCGGAAATTCTCATGAAAAATTAGAAGACATGTTTAAAGCATTAAACAAAGAAAAAAATGCAGCAATGGTTTTCTTAAATCCCAAAGGGGTGAGCATGAATCTCTTAAAAAGATTGCAAGAACTCAAAAGTTTACAAAATGAAGATGAAGAAGTAGTTAAAGCACCAAGATTAAATATGGACACCAAAGATTTTGGAATCGGGGCGCAAATTCTTCACGATTTGGGAATTAGAAAAATTAAATTGATGTCTAATTCACAAAAAACCAAAAGAGTAGGAATCATAGGATACGGATTAGAAATTACAGAATACGTAAATTATTAAAAAAACACATTTCTTAATAAAAGTGAAAAGCTTTATTATTTTAATTAAATTATAACGTTTTTGATATAATAATAATTTCTGAAATAAGTTTTTATTGTAATGTAATTAACCCTAACTATATCTAAAATTATGAAAAGACTAATCTTATTATCAGGAGTCAGCTTATTATTATTTACTACTTCTTGTGTTTCCAAAAAGAAATACACCGAGATGGAAGACAAGTATGAAGACGCTCAATCTGAACTGTACAAAAAGAATGCAAAGCTGGATGAGATTGAAAATAAAGTAGAAAATTATTATGCAAAAATAAATGCTTTGCAAGATGAAAATCAAGGACTTATAGAAGATAGTGAAGGCAAATTGGATTTGACTGCAGATGGAATGGTAGCTTCGGAAAAATCTAAAAAAGCTATGCGAGAAACCCTCAAAAATGTAGATCCCGATAAATTAGCAGAAGCAGAAACCTTAAGTGATTCTATGGATTTAGCGGTAAGCTATAATCTAAAGAAATCCTTTGGAGAAGCTGAAGAGGATGATGAAGATTTAAATATAAATGTTGATCGTACAATTGTGGAAATCACAATTTCTGACAACTTAATGTTTAAAAGCGGAAGCTATTATGTAAACCCAAAAGCTTATGATTTATTAAGCAAAATAGCAGAATTAACCAAGTCTGAACCGGCAATTGATGTATTGGTTGAAGGACACACAGATTCGCAAACCTTAATAGAAGGTTCTTATATAGAAGACAATTGGGATTTAAGTCTGCGACGTTCTGCTTCCGTAGTAAGAATTTTACAAGATAAATATGGAGTTGAAGGAAAACAACTCATCGCTTCCGGAAGAAGTAGTTTTATGCCGGTGGCAGACAATGAAAGTGTTGAAGGACGCGAAAAAAATAGAAGAACAAGAATTATTATTCTCCCTAACCTTGATAAATTCTTAGCTTTATTAGGAGAAGAAGAATAAAAATCAACAAAATTAAAATTTTTAAAAAAATGCTAATTTCCGTTTAAGGAAGTTGGCATTTTTTTTAGAGTTGATTTTTTAGTTCAGCAAAACATCAGCTGTTTTGTAATTTAGAAAATAAATCCCAACAAACCACTCCTGCGCTAACGGCTATATTTAAAGAATGTTTGGTGCCCAACTGTGGAATCTCAATCACCTTATCACTTCCGGAAACCACTTCCTGCTGCACGCCTTTAACTTCATTTCCGAAAACTACAGCGTATTCCGCATCCTTTTCCGGCTGAAATTTATCTAACATAACTGCTTGCTCTGCTTGCTCAACAGAAAGAATTTTTACGCCTTCAGCTTTTAGTTTTTTTATCAGTGTTGAGGTGTTTTCCACATATTCCCAATCCACACTTTTAGTGGCGCCCAAAGCTGTTTTTCTAATTCCTTTGTCCGGAGGAGTAGCGCAAACCCCACACAAATAAATCTTCTTAAACAAAAAAGCATCCACAGTTCTAAAAACAGAACCTATATTATTTGTGCTTCTAACATTATCTAAAATGATAGAAATCGGAATTTTATTTACGTCTTTAAATTCCTCAACCGATAAACGATCTAACTCTTCGTTTTTTAATTTTCTATACTGCATAAAGGCAAAAATAAGAATTTTTAAAAGCTAAAATCACTATAAAACAGCATAGAAAAGAAATATTTCTCAACTAACTTATTTTATAAACTCATTTTAAAAAATTACATTTGTTGAAATTCAAGCTCATTATGGGAAATTCCTTCGGAAAATTATTTAAACTCACTACTTTTGGAGAATCTCATGGAAAAGCCATCGGAGGAATAATAGAAGGTTGTCCTGCGGGAATTAAATTAGATTTGAATCAAATTCAAGCAGAATTAGATCGTCGAAAACCCGGGCAGTCTAAAATTACTACCCAAAGAAAAGAAGCTGATCAAGTAGAATTTTTATCCGGAATTTTTAAAGAAAAAACCACCGGAACACCTATAGGATTTATCATCAAAAATAAAGATTATAAATCCCGTGATTACGATCATATTAAAGAAGTGTATCGCCCGAGTCATGCAGATTTTACTTATGATCAAAAATATGGATTCCGAGATTATAGAGGCGGAGGAAGATCCAGCGCAAGAGAAACAGCTTGTAGAGTGGTAGCAGGAGCAATTGCCAAGCAATTTTTAAAAGAAATTAAAATAAATGCTTTTGTTTCTGCAGTGGGGAAACTTGAATTAAATAAAGAATTTCAAGAATTGGATTTTACCGAAATCGAAAAAAATCCTGTTCGCTGCCCTGATCCAAAATTAGCAAAAGAGATGGAAAAATATATCAAATCCATCAGAAAAGAAGGAAATACCGTAGGCGGAGTAATAAACTGTTATGTTGAAAATGTTCCCGTAGGATTAGGAGAACCTGTTTTTAATAAATTGCATGCAGTATTAGGAAAAGCTATGCTTTCTATCAATGCAGTAAAAGGTTTTGAATACGGAAGTGGTTTTGCCGGTTCAAAAATGAAAGGCAGCGAACACAATGATATCTTTGAAAAATCAGGAAAAACAAAAACAAATTACAGCGGAGGAATTCAAGGAGGAATTTCAAATGGGATGCCAATTTACTTTAAAGTAGCTTTTAAACCTGTGGCAACGCTCATGCAAAAACAACAAACAATTAATAAAAATTTTGAAGAAGTAGAAATGCAAGGAAAAGGAAGACATGATCCTTGTGTAGTTCCCAGAGCAGTGCCTATTGTTGAGGCAATGACTGCGTTAGTTCTGGCAGATTTTGTATTATTACAAAATTCTTTGAAAAACTCTTCTCAGTTATAAAAAACAATATTTATGGGGAAATTAGCATTACACTGGAAAATATTAATTGGAATGGGAGCAGGAGTGCTCTTTGCTTTAATTTTAACCAACTTTTCTTGGGGACCCAATTTTATAGCAGATTGGATTAAACCTTTCGGAACAATTTTTATCAATGCTCTAAAATTAATCGCTGTTCCTTTAATATTAGGATCTTTAATCAAAGGAATTTCTGACTTAAAAGATATTTCTAAGCTTTCCAAAATGGGTTTTCGCACCATAAGTATTTATATCGGAACCACTGTTATTGCTGTTTGCATAGGATTGTTGATTGTAAATATTATTAAACCCGGAAACACAATTGCAGAGTCCACCCGAACAGAATTGGTAGAAAATTATGGAGGAGAAGCAGAAATGGCAAGACAAGGTGCAGAAGAACAAAAACAAGCCGGTCCGCTTCAACCTTTAGTTGATTTGGTTCCGGAGAATATTATCGGTGCCGCCAGTTATAATGCAAATATGTTGCAAGTTATTTTCTTTGCGATTTTCTTCGGTGTTTCTTTAATTCTTATTCCCGAAGAAGTTGGAAAGCCTGTTAAAAGTTTTTTTGATGGATTTAATGATGTCATTCTCAAAATGATTGATCTCATTATGCTTACCGCTCCTTATGGAGTTTTTGCCTTGTTGGCCGCTTTGGTGGTAGAATCGCCCAGTGCTGATTTATTTGCCGCTCTGGCCATGTATGCACTTTGTGTATTAATCGGATTAGGATTAATGATTGGATTTTATATGCTATTAGTTTGGGTTTTCACCAAAAGAACTCCAAGTTTCTTCTTAAAAGGAATTTCTCCCGCTCAGCTTTTAGGATTTTCCACCAGCTCAAGTGCTGCAACTCTACCGGTAACCATGGAAAGAGTAGAAGAACATTTAGGAGTGGAAAGCGATGTTTCCAGTTTTGTTTTACCAATTGGCGCTACAATAAATATGGATGGAACAAGTCTTTATCAAGCTGTAGCCGCTGTTTTTATTGCCCAAGCTTTTGGAATGGACCTCTCTTTTGCTGCACAGATGGGAATTGTTGCCACAGCAACATTAGCTTCCATTGGTTCTGCTGCTGTTCCTGGCGCAGGAATGGTAATGTTGGTAATTGTTTTGGCTCAAGCCGGAATTCCCGAAGCCGGTTTAGCTTTGATTTTTGCAGTAGATCGCCCGTTGGATATGTGTAGAACAACAGTTAATATTTCTGGTGATGCCGCGGTTTCTATGTTAGTTGCAAAATCTATTGGAAGATTAAAAGATATTTCATTGATAAAAAAAGATAAATTTTAATACACATAATTCACCACATGCCATATCGCTGCAAATTCAATTAGCGTAACCGGGTGTTCCATATTGAAGATTATTTTGCTGTAAGAAGAAGAGTTTTCTTTATAAATTTTTTCCTTCTGAATATTAGCAAGAACTTCACTATAAGAAGAGGAATTCCCTTTATAGATTTTTCCATCTTTAATATTCATCAAAATATTACTGTAATTAGTGGAATTTCCTTTATAAATTTTTCCGTCTTTTACCGTATATAAAACTTCACCATAAGAGGAGGAATTCCCTTTGTAAATCTTATTTCCGGAAATATTAACCAAAACAGAAGAATAACTTGAGGAATTTCCTTTATAAATTTTTCCATCGTTTAGATTACAAATAACTTTACTGTAGGAAGAACTACTGCCTTCATAAACTTTTGTCTGTGCCATACTTAAATTTAAAAACAAAAAACTGATTAAGAAGAAATAAATTTTCATTTTAAATAAATCAAATGTTGAAATACCTTGATCGCTTTAAAAATACCAAATTTATATCTAAAAGTATTTGAAGATTTTCAGTATATTTAACAAAAAAACATTCATGAAAAATATTGTTCTTGCTTTTTTGTTTTGTGTTTTTCTGATTCAACTAAATCATGCGCAAAAACGCTATGATAAATGGTGGGATGAGGTAGAAGAACTCGAGCTGAACGGAAAATCTAAAGCTGCACTTGAAAAATCTGAGTTTATTTTTAAAAAAGCCAAAAAACAAAATAAAGAACAACATCTCATCAAAGCTTTTCTTTATAAAACAAAATATGAACTGATCTTAAAAGAAGAAGTTTACCAAGAAGTTGTGGATAATTTTGAAAAGGAAATCGCAGAACAAAAAACTCCTGTTCAACAATTATTATCTTCAATTTATGCAGAAAGCTTAGCCAAATATTATCAGCGTAATCGTTATCGAATTTCAAAAACAGCTTCTGCTAAAAAGCCGGAATTATTTCAAAATTGGAATGAAGATCTTTTTCTTCAAAAGATTCATCAGTATTATCAAAAATCCCTCAATCATAAAGAAAATTTGATAGCGATAAAAGATGAAGGGTGGAAATCTTTTTTGGAAAACGGACAGAATTATAAAATCTATCAAAACTCGATTTATGATTTATTGGTAAGAAGATATTTAGATTTTTTAAAAAACGAATCCTTTACCATTCAACCTAAAAATGTTGAAGAATTTTATCAAAATTATATTACCGATTCCATCTATTTTTTTGCTTCAGAAAAGTTCGTTGAATTGGAAATTCCGGATTTTAAATCAGCTAAAATTTTAAGGTTATATCAAGAAGTAGAACAGCCGAAAACCAAAAGCTCTTCTTTGACAAAACTGACTTATCAGCTGGATCGGTTGGAATATATTTATCAAAATTCTTGGATTGACCAAAAGGAAAAGCACTATGAAAATCGTCTTTTAGAATTAAAAAATAAAACTCAAGAAAAAGAAGAACAAGATTTTATAAGCTTTTATTTAGCGAATTTTTACGAAGAAAATGCTAATAAAGAAAAACATGCGGACTATTATGAAAAAAGCATAACAGAAATAAAAAATATTCAAAAAAACAATACTAATCGAGAAATTACTGTCTTAGCAAAACAGCTTTTAAAAACTATTCAAAATCCGGAAGTTACAATGAAAACGAAGAAGGTTTTTCAAACAGAAAACAGTAATAAAGCTTTGATCAATTATCAAAATATCGATTCATTGTACGTTTTTGTTTATGAAAATATTCCGACTGAAAAATTGTTGAATGTTCGAAAATCAGATTCGTTGATAAATGATTATATCACTAAAAATAAACCAGATCAACAGCAGGGATATGTATTGAAAAACCCACAAAAACATTTTGAATTTTCTACAGAAATTTTGTTGCCTGATATGAAATCCGGAAAACATTTAATCGTGTTTAGTGAAAAAAATAAAATAAAAAATACAACTTCTTCTTTAGGATTTCATGTGGTACAAGCTTCTTCTATCGCTTATGCGCAGAAAAATACGAAGAAAAATATTCGTTTTTTTGTTGCCGATAATCAAACCGGAAAACCCTTGGCTGATGCAAAAATTCAATTGTTTTCTACGGATAAAAAACAAACTGAAAAACATGATTTAAAAACCGATCAACAAGGTTTGGCAAAATTCAATCCTGATGATTCTAAATTCTCTTCGTGGAAAGGAAACATTATTTATAAACAGGATACACTTCCGTTGAAAAACCTGAGTTTTTATACTCGAGAAATGTCGGAGGAGAATGTTGAAGAAAAAAATCTCACTACAAAAATACTTACAGATCGCGGAATTTATCGACCAGGACAAAAAGTTCATTTCAAAGGATTTTTAATGTTGGAAGAAAAAGAAAACTATCATCCGGCAGAAGAATTTTCCGGAAAAATAAAACTCTATAATGCCAAAAATAAAGCCATCGACAGCTTGGAATTTACCACCAATGAATTTGGAAGTTTTTCAAATTACTTTCAGCTTCCAAAATCAGCTTTAAACGGAAGATTTTCTTTGAAAATAGAAACAGATTTTGAAAAGAAATCAGTTGGAGAAAAGAAAAGAAATTTTAACTCCCAGCGAACTTATTTTTCCGTAGAAGAATATAAAAGATCGAAATTTAAAGTCTATTTTTCAGATCTTGAAAAACATTATGTTTTAGGGGATTCTATTGAAATAAAAGGAAAAGCAAAAGCTTTTTTTGGTGGAGATATCAGTTATGCAAAAGTGAATTATACCGTTTTGCAACAAGCTGGTTATCATCGGTTTTATGAAATTAATCAATATGTTTCCATTCCGAGTTTTGAAGTGAAATCCGGAGTTGCAGAAACAGATGAAAAAGGAAATTTTGAAGTGAAATTTTCGACTGAAAATCCGGAGATAAAAAATCTTAATCTGAGTTATCGAATTTACGCAGAAGTTATTGATAATAATGGAGAAACACATGATGCGGAAACCATAATTCGTTTAGGAAATCCGGGAATTTCTGCTCAACTTATTGCACAAAATGAATTGACTATTGGAGAAGAAAAATCTGTTGTATTAAAAATTCAAGATTTAAATCAAGTTGAGGTTGATAAAAAAGGAAGCTTTAAAATTTATCAGCTTGAAAGACCAAAGCGAATTTTTAGAGAAAGAACTTGGAATGTTCCTGAAATTCAGCAAATTCCGAAGAAAGAATTTGTAAAACATTTCCCTTATGAAATTTATGATTCAACAGAATTAAAACAAAATTGGAAACGAAAACTTCTCACTGAAATTTCGACAGAAAAAGCAACAGATACGCTGAATTTAGATGATTTTTCTGATTTGATTTCCGGAGAATATTTGATTCAATGGGAAGAAAATAAATCTGTGAAACCTTTAAAAGCGGAAAAATATATTTCTATAAAAAATCCAAAGAAAAAAGAAGAGCAATCTCATCAGTTTTTAGAAGTGAATTATGAAGTAAAAGCAAATTCATTGGATTTGGAAATCACCGCTGAAGAAGAAATATATCTGTATGTAAACTTGGAAACAGAAACGGAAAACTTATATGAAAAAGTACTTCCGATAGAGAAAGGAAAAAATTCGCTTCAGCTTGATTTACCTGAAAATTTAAAACGTGTAAAACTGGAATATGGATATTTTTACGCAGCAGATTTTAGCTTGAATACAGAAATAATCGAAGGCGAAAAATCACAAGAAAATCTCATTTTTGAAGTGAAAACCATTACGGATAAAATGACACCGGGAGAAAAAGAAACTTGGGAGTTAAGCGTTTTAAATCAGGATAAAACTCCTGCTGAAGCTGAAATTTTAGCCGGAATGTATGATTTGTCTTTAGATGAATTTGTCCATTTTAAATGGCCTGAAAATCTTGTTGAAAAACCTTATTATCCTTATTCATTTTCGTCTTTTTCTCAAGCTTATTCCGGAGTGAATTATGGAGTGAAAAATATCACACCTTATTTCAACAAACCATTGTTAATCTTATCGAAAACCAAACTGAAAAATTTTGGATATGATTTTGTAAGTACATCAAGTATAAATAACCAATATCTTCAGGTGTTAAAAAATCAACGATCGGCAAATTCAAAAGATGCGGTGAGAGGAATTGTTTCAGATGCAGATGGACTTCCATTGCCGGGAGCGAATATTGAAGTAATCGGAAAAAGAAGATATGCTTCTACAGATTTTGATGGAAAATTTGCAATTAGAGCTGAAAAAGGAGATCAATTAAAGATTTCTTCTATCAGTTTTGAAGAAAAGATTGTTTTTGTGTCTTCAAAAACGGAGGTTTTACAAGTTGAATTAAAAGAAAACAATGAGTTGCAGGAAATGGTTGTTACGAGCTACGCTGCTCCTGAAAAAGAAGTTCAAGGAAAAACTGCCGGATTAAACAGTGCACCTGCGCCAGAAGCAAATGATATTGATCAGGTAGAGGAAGAAACAGCAAATCTTGAACAAGCTTCAGAAGAATTAGATCAAATTCAAAGTCGCGAAAATTTACAGGAAACCGCGTTTTTCTTTCCGAATTTAAGAACGGATAAAAACGGAAATGTCAAGTTTAGTTTTGATAGTCCGGAAGCCTTGACAAAATGGAATTTTCAAGCTTTTGCTCACAACAAAAATCTGCAAAAAGCTTATTTGAATGTAGAGACTGTTACGCAAAAAGAGTTGAATATTATTCCGAATTTCCCAAGATTTTTCAGAACAGGAGATTATATTATTTTAAAAGCAAAAATCACTAATCTTAATGAAGAAAAATTAGATGGAATTGCTCAATTAAAGTTTAAAGATGAATTTACAGGAAAAGAAATTGATTTAGTTAAATCGACTGCAATTCAAAACTTTAAAGTAGATGCAAAAGGAAATATTGATGTGGAATGGGAATTGGAAATCCCGGAAAATTTCACAGCGGTTCGTTATGAAATTGCAGCAAAAGCGGGGAATTTTACAGATGCAGAAACCTCAGTGATTCCGGTGATGACCAATCGTGAATTGGTGACAGAAACTTTGGCATTTTGGTTGAATCCGAAAGAAAATAAAAATTTTACTTTAGAAGGATTGAAAAATAATACTTCAACAAGCTTGACACATCAAAATTTAATTCTTGATTACACGGCAAATCCGGCTTGGACAAGCCTACAAGCTTTGCCGGAGATTGCCAAAACTGATTTTGAAGGTTCGGAACAGGTGTTTGCGAAATATTATGTGTATGCGGTTGCTGAAAAAATCCTAAAAGAAAATCCTAAGATAGGAAAGATGATTAAGGATTGGGAAAAACAGAATTCATTTGAAAACAAAGAAGTTTTAAAAGAATTTGGAGATGAAATGCCTTGGTTGATGTCCTCTATTTCTTTAGAAGAACAGCAAAAAGAATTGGCGGATTTATTAGCAGAAAACAATCGACAAACTCAGGATTATCTGGATGAATTACAAAAAATGCAATTAAAATCCGGTGGTTTTTCTTGGTTTGAAGGCGGAAAAGAAAACCAAACAATTTCACTTCATATTCTCAGTGGATTAGGCAAAATTGGAAAACCTGAAAATCCGGAATTAAAGCAAAAATATGAACAGATTTCCGGAAAATTATTGACGTATTTGGATGAGGAATTTTGGGAAAATCAAGAGAAAAAAATATTTTCTCCTTCCGCGGAATTACATTATTTATATGCACGAAGTTTTTTTGAAGTAAAAAATGATTCGCTTCAAACTCTTCAACACAAAACGTTTGAAAAACTTGAGGAAGATTGGCTGAAATTGTCTTTGCGCAATAAGATTGTATTGGGAATCGCAGCACAGCGAAATGGGAAACAAGATGTGGCAAAGAAGATAGTTGAATCTTTAAAAGAAAATGCAGTGATCAATTCTACTCAAGGAATGTATTGGAAAGAAAATAAATCGAGTTGGTATTGGTATGAGGCACCGATAGAAACACAAAGTTTGGCAATTGAATTATTTGTGCAAACTAACCAGAGTAAAGAAAACATCAATGCTTTGAAAACTTGGTTGCTTAAACAAAAACGAGTGCAAGCTTGGAGAACGACGCGTGCAACAACTGATGCGATTTATGCAATTTTATTGCAAGGAACAGAATTGGTTTCTGCTGAAAATCCGGCTAAGATTCAAATTGGAAAAGAAAATTATACTGTTGATTCCAAACATCATCCGGCAGGTTATTTCCAAGTGAAATTTGATAAAACGGAAATCACAAAAGATAAGGCAAAAATCAAGATTAAAAATCAAAGTGATTCTCCACAATACGGTGGAATGTATTGGCAATATTTTGAAGATGCAGATAAAGTGAAAGCTTCTGATTTATCGGAATTGACTATCGAAAAACAAGTTTTTGTAGAAAAATATACAGCAGAAGGCAAGGAGAAATTTCCTTTGAAAAAAGCTGAAGTAAAAACCGGAGATAAGCTTTTTGTCAAACTCTTGGTTACGGCCAAAGAGGATTTTGAATTTATGGAATTAAAAGATTTTAGAGCTTCAGGATTGGAACCGATAGAAGTATTGTCAGGTTATCAATATAAAAATGGATTGCGTTATTATCAAGTAACCAAAGATGTGGCTACTTATTTCTTTTTTGATCGTATTCCAAAAGGGCATTATGAAATTGAATATGAATTGCGGGCCAACAATTCCGGAGATTTTTCAACAGGGATTGCTGAACTAAAAAGTGTGTATGCTCCTGAATTTTCTGCTAAAACAGAAGGGAAAAGAATAGAGGTAAAATAATTGTATAGTATATGGTTTAAGAGTTGGTTTTTGATGTAAAAGGATAAATCAACTCTCTAACCATTTTTTGAAAACAGTGGCTTTACTTTGACTAATAGTGTGTTGTTTTTTTGTTTCCGGTTGAAGATGGAGCGATAAACGCCCTTTAAAATAGGGTTCTACCTTTTTAATAGACTGAATATGAATAAATAATTGCCGATTGGCCCGAAAGAAATCAGCAGGATTTAAAAGATCTCCCAGTCTTTCTAAGGTATAATCTACAATAAAACGTTTTCTTTTTGTTGTGAATAAAAAAGTGACCCCTTCTTCACTTAAAAAATAGGCAATATTTTCAGTAGGAATCACCTGGATATTTTGCCCGATTTTTCCAATAAACCGACTTTTGTAAGGAGGCTTATGAAGCATCTCTTGGATTTTATTAAAATCTATGTTAGTAGCTTGATAATACGTTTCGAATTTATGAAGAGTTTTTTGTAATTCTTTTAATTTAATAGGTTTCAATAGATAATTGATGCTATTTACTTGAAAAGCCTTCAAGGCATATTCATCATAAGCGGTGGTAAATACAACCGGACATTGTATGGCGTGTTTTTTAAAAATCTCAAAAGCATCGCCATCTGAAAGCTGAATGTCACAAAATAACAAATCGGGTTCAGGGTGTTTTTTAAAATAAGTTATGCCCTCTTCTACATTAGCTATCTTTTTAATCACTTCTATATCAGGCTGCAATTGTAAAAGCATGCGTTCTAATCCTTTTGCAGCATATTCTTCGTCTTCAATAATAACAATCTTCATATTATTCTTGTTTAAATAAAGGTAAAATTACTTTATACATGTTTTCATCTTCATCAATTTTAGGTGTGGGTCCTCCTAATAAATTATACCGTTTTTTAATATTCTTCCAGCCAGTTTTCGTAGTAATATGGGGTGTTGATTTAGGAGCTTTATTATTGATAACCTGGACAGTTTCGGACTGAATGTTTATGTGTATATGTAAAGGGTTGTTTTTGGTAGCTTTATTGTGTTTTACAGCATTTTCTATGCATTCTTGTAAAACCAAAGGCGGTAAATAAAAATGTTGAGTTTGGTTGATGTTGTTTGTGATAGAAAATCTTAATTGACTTCCTAATCGAGTTTTCAATAAAAACTGATAGGCTTCTAAATTCTTTATTTCTTCTTCTAAATTGATTAGATCTTTTTGAGCCGATTGTAAATAATAACGGTATAAATCAGATAAGTTATGCGTATAGGTCAATGCTTTTGTTGAATCTTCAGGAATAATAGCAGCCAGAACATTTAAATTATTGAATAAAAAGTGAGGGTTCACTTGATTTTTTAAAGCTTGAAGCTGTGCTTGATAGTTTTCTTTTTCTAATCGGGATATACGTAAATATTCTTTTTGCAATCGTTCTCGTGCACGGGTTCGTTCTACAAAATAATAAAGCCAGATGGAAGTGATTGGCCCTATTGTGAAAGCTACGCGAAGGTTATCGGTATTTTCAGCACTATAAACAACGCTTCCAAAAACCAGGACATTTGGTAAGAAGTTAAAAAAGAAAAGACAAAAAATGCCGGCAAGCCATACACTTATAACTTCAAAAATACGATGAGTAATCTTATGTAAATTTATTATTCTCGGAATGAAAAACCGTGTTATTCCACGGTGAAACCAATGTAAAGACTCTAAAAAAAGCCAAGTAAACCCAACTTCTACATATTGGATGCTTTTAGGAAATGAAAAATAACCCTGATTGAGAAAAGCTGTGAAAAACCATAAGATAAAAGAGATTAATAAATACCACCCCCAGCGTTCAAAAGTCGCTTTCCAGCTAATAAAATAAGAAGTGGGTTTTTTCTGATGCATCTTTAGTTTGAGGATTGAGGAGTTTAAAAATAAGAAAATAAAAGAATTAGTTTGAAAATACTATTCTCTTTTATTTTCAAAAAATATTTCACCTCTT
>JAJYSY010000085.1 GCA_021793375.1 Bacteroidota bacterium
TAATTCAATCATCTCTCTTCTATTTTTTTAAGTTGTTCAGAACTTCAAATATATAAGTTGAGATGATTGTTTTATGAATATAGACACACTTTTTGGGACGGTATCGAAAACTATTCCTTGAGCTATGGTTCCTCCGGCTCCCGGATAAACGCGTCCAAAAATATTAGCTGAATTATTTCCTATGGCATACAATCCGGAGATAATATTTTCTTCTTTATCAATTACACGTCCATACTCATCGGCTACTACTCCTCCACAAGTTCCTAAATCGGCTAAAACCATTTTCACTGCATATAGTTTATTTTCTTGCAAAGGACGAAGATTTGGGTTTGGTTTCACAGTCGGATCTCCATAATAGCGGTCGTAAGCACTTTCTCCTCTTTGGAAATCTTCATCTTTTCCGTTTTCTGCCATTTTATTAAATCGAGAAAAAGTAGCTGTAAAAGTTTCTTTGGGAAATCCTGTTTTTTCTGCTAATTCTTCAGGAGAATTTGCTTTATGAGCAATTCCTGCTTCATACCATTCTTTTGGTAGTGGCATTTTAGGCATTATGGCTCCCGCTAAGATATATTTATTTCGATATTTTTGATCAAATACCAACCACATTTCTTTAATAGGATTTCCTTCTTTCTCTTTTTTCAACAGATTTTGTCCAAATGACATATAGTCTTTTGCTTCATTGATAAATCGCTCTCCTTTAGAGTTTACAATAAATCCACCGGGAAGAGATCTTTCTGCCAACATCACTTGTGGAGCTCCATCTTTTTCTACCGGAGCCACTGCAGGAAACCACCAAGATTCGTTCATATATGCCGTGGCTGCATTTAATTTTTCTTGAGGTTTAAAAATTCCATCTCCTTTGTTTTCTTCAGCTCCTAAACTATAGTGATTAGTTAGAGAAGGAGATTGATATTTCTGACGCATCGGCAAATTATGATCAAATCCACCTGCTGCCAGAATCACTCCTTTTCGAGCGGTGATTGTATATTCTTTCCCGTCTTGTTCTACTATGGCACCAACAATTTTATTGTCTTTTTTTATCAATTCTTTGAGCCCGGTATTAGTCCATACCGGAATATTTTTATCTTTTACTCCTGTAAATAATCCCGCTGCCAAAGCTTCTCCTCCGGCGGTCATTTTCTTTCCGATAAGCAATCCGCCTATTCCTTGTCCCATTGCTTTAAAAACAATAGGAAAAGCTTTAAAAGGTTTACTAAACATCAGGTTCATCCATTTGTAATCATAACCAGTTACCGGCATGGGAATAGGAGCATTCATCGGTGCAGGCCTCAAGCGTTTGCTCTCTTCTCCTAATCGATTAATATTAAAAGCTTTTGCTTCACAAGTTCTTCCTACAGAATCTCCTCCCGGATTTTCCGGATGATAATCTGAATATCCTTTTGCCCAAAACAATTTAAGAGGAGTATGATCATCTAAAAACTGAACAGCATCAGGACCATTTTTCAAGAAAGACATCCAAGTTTTTTTAGGTGCATCTCCGGTTATTGCTTCCAAATATTCTTCTCCTTTTTTTAAAGTGTCCGTCGATCCTGATCTTTCTAAAATCGGATTTGCCGGAATCCAGAAAGCACCTCCTGAACGCGCAGTTGAACCCCCTACCAATGCTGTCTTCTCTATTATTAATGTTTCTAACCCTCGTTCATGTGCTACCATTGCTGCCATCATTCCGGTTCCTGAACCAACAACAAGCACATCAACTTCTTTGTTTTCAGCTTTTGGACCTTTGGGTATATCTTCTTGACTCATATTGTAAATTTTTATTGATTTCCTTTAAAATTACAACAAAACAATAGAAAATCATATTCATTTTAAGTATTTATTCACTTTACATTAAAGAAATTCTTTTTATACCTTTATAAATAAAAATCAATTATAATTTGTAAATTGTTTAAAAAATCATTTCATAAATTGTGAACAGATTCCTACTGATTTTTATAATGGTTTTCTTTGTTTTGAGTTGTGAAAAACCTAATCCGGAAACCAGTTTTTATATCTGGAAATCCAATCCTAATTTGACTTCTAACGAGGTTGAATTCTTTCAAAAAACTCAAGGTAAAAACTTATATCTCCGAGTTTTTGATGTAGATATAGATCAAGGAAGACCTGCTCCAAAAGCAATTTTAAAAAATTTTGATTCAAAGTTTATTGACGCTGATTACATTCCGGTGGTCTTTATCACCAACGACAGTTTTAAATATTTGTCCAATTCTGACAACCAAGAATTGGCTCAAAATATTTTTAAGCTGGTAAACGAAATTGCCAGTGAATTTGATTTCGATTACCAAGAAATTCAAATCGATTGTGATTGGACTGCAACGACTCGGGATGATTTTTTTTCCTTCCTCAAAAACCTCAGCAAAGTTTCTCAAAAAAATATCAGCAGCACGCTTCGTTTGCATCAAGTCAAATACCGTCAGCAAACGGGAATTCCACCGGTTGACAAAGTTTATTTGATGGCTTATGCAACTTCCAACCCCACAGAAGATCAGGATATCAATTCGATTTTAGATCAGAATTTACTGATGGATTATCTACAAAACATCAATGATTATCCGCTTGATTTTGACATTGCCTTACCGCTTTATTCTTGGGCGATTGTCACCAATGCACCTCGGTCGTAAAAAAATTATCAATGCAGTGAGTCAAACCGATCTCGAGCAAGCTCCTTTCATTTTTGAAAATGGATATTATATTGCTCAAGAAGATGTATTTTTGAAGGGATTTTATGTAAACAAAGGTTTTAAAATTAAGTTGGAAGAAATTTCTCCTGAACTTTTAAACGAGACAAAAGCTTATCTTAAAAAGCATGTTCGCAAACCTTATCAATTTGTTTATTATCATTTGGATCGTCAATTTACCAATCGCTTTAAACCTGAAGATTTATGAAAAGATATTTTTTATTATGGATAATCAGTCTTTTATGTTTCTTTCAAGCACAAGCTGATGACTATTATTTTTGTGGTGGCGGCGATTATTCAGATGATTATTTTTACAATCTGTTTTTACAAGAAATTATCGATGATCCACAATATTTTCCTTTTTTGAGAACAGATGAACCTTTTTATTCGGACTCTCTTTCAGAAGAACAACCCAATGAAAATATTGAAGCTTGGAAAAACTATCTTGATATTTCTTATAAAGAAGCCAAATATTTGGTTTTTACAGCCACAAGAGAAGAAATTCAGGCAATTTTAAAAAATAAATCTTTCATAAATAAAAATTTAAACTTTATCGACGATGCCTTCCTCAAACAACACAAACAAGCTTTGCTTTATTTATCTTATGCCAAATATCTGGAGCCTTATATGCGAATTATTCAAGATGAACGCTATTCTTGGGATGATGAACTGCACGTCGGAAAACTGGATTATGATCAAGTTATCAAAGTACTCGAACGCAGCTGGCATGCTGAAGATGATCCCGAATTAAAACTCCGTTATGGTTATCAGTTGGTTCGGTTTGCGCATTACAACAAAAAGTTTGAAAATTCTATCAACTATTTCAAAGAATATGTTGAATGTTTGAATCATCAAACCACTATGTATTATTATGCTTTAGAGCAAAAAGCAGGCGCTGAGTATGGCTTGGGAAATTTCTTGCAAGCCAATCGTGATTTTTTTGAGGTGTTTTTACATTCTAAAAATCGCAAAAAACAAGCTTATCAGTCGATGCGATTTTCTTATGATTTGGATTTGCAAGAATTATTTGCTTCTGCCACCTCTCAAGAAGCTAAAAATGATGTGTATTTACTGATTGGTTACAACAATTTCAACAATCCGGTTAGTTCTATCGAAAAAATCATCGAGCACACGCCTAACGCCGTTCAAGCCAAAGTTTTGATGGCACGCGCAGTCAATCAGTTGGAACGAAATTTTTTCCCGGTTCACTATTATTGTCCTTGGGATCATCAAAACTGCATAGAAAACATCGAAGACCGCAGATTACCTATTAGTTTAGATGAAAATGCGATTGATTTCTTGGAAAAAACGCTTAAAACTTCCAAAAAACAAGCTCAAAACACACAAGTGAAAGACCAAGATTTTTGGAATTACACCACAGCTTATTTGTATTTTATTCAGAAAGAATATGAGGAAAGCCAAACTTACCTCAGCCAAGTCAAATCTTCTAAAAAACTCTATATTCAGCAAAAAGAACAATTGGAAATCCTTATTCATATTGCTCAGGCTGAAAAAATTGATTCTCAGTTTGAACAAGATTTTCACCAAAACTATGAAGGTTGGATCAAAGATTATTCTCGAAATAATTTGAATACAACTGCTGATTTTATCATAGATATTTTAGCCAATCGTTATTTGCTTCAAGGTGATTATGCCAAGTCTTTTCTTTTACATAATGATATCAGTAATCTGATGGCTGATCCGAATTTGAATTTAGTTCATTCAGTAGAAGAATTTTATAAGAAATCTGATAAGAATGAATTTGAAAAATACATTTCCCGAACGGCTATCGACGATTATTCAGATGTTTTTTCTTTTTTAAGTCAACTAAAAGGAACTATTTTCCTTACGAAAGGACAACCAGAAAAAGCCCTGGAGGAATTCAAAAACGTAAAGAATAATTTCAAGCTTAAAACTTATTTCTACGATGACCCTCAAACCGATTACAACGGTTATGATCACATTTCTAACACAGTTTTTGGCTATAATCGAATTGAGTGTTTTTCATGTGATAAAAACAATATGCAGGTGATTTATTTAGAAGAATTTCCGTTTATACAAAAGCAGATGAACAAAAAACAGTTGACTGAAAATATCATCACCTTAGAAAAAATTGCGAAAGAAGAAACAACTTTAGGTGCCAAAGCCAATTTTTTATTGGCTAACTTTTATTACAACATCTCTTCATTTGGCTTTCACAGAGAGTTGCTTAGTTTTCAAATCACCAATGACAATTCCCCAAAATTTGGAAACTATGGCAGAAGATGGTCGGCTCATTCTAAAAGTTATTCAGAACGATTTTATTTTAAAAACTATAACTCCACCTTATATCAAGATGATTTTGATAGAATCAATTCTTATATTTCTAAAGGAATTCTTTTTGCAAATGATGAAGAATTAGAAGCTCAACTTATTTTTGCCGCTGCTAAAATTGAGCAAATTTTCTTCTACAAAACTATTTATGAAAATTCTTCTT
>JAJYSY010000032.1 GCA_021793375.1 Bacteroidota bacterium
GTTTAAATTGGCATGACTACGGCGCGAGGAATTATGATGCAGCTTTGGGAAGGTGGATGAATGTGGATCCGTTAGCCGAGGATTATCCCGGGTGGACACCATACCATTACGTGCATAACAATCCTCTCAATATGATTGACCCCACGGGTATGAGTGCTGAATGGGTACCCCAAGTAAACGAGGATGGTTCTACTTCTTATATAGCAGAGGCTGGTGATAATGCAGAAACTTTTGCTTCTCAATATGGGTTAAGTCAGGATAAAGCCGAAGCCATTACGGGAACAACTGGGAATAACGAAATAGCTGAAGGAACGGAAATCTCAGGGGGAAAAGTTAAGCAAGTAACAGGAAGTGAGGTTTTAAAACTCGATTTAAACTCTCCCGAAGGGCAAAGTTCTCAAAGAAGATTTGATCATTTTATGTTTGCTGCAGACCATTCTAGATCTCAGGAAGCTTGGGCTTTTCTTTCAACCGATTATTTTAGTAATACACAATTCAAAGATATGATTAGAGGCTGGGCTACTGCTACAACTGAAGATAGAAGTTTTCAAGTTTATTACAATATCCCAATGTATCGTTCTGCCACATTTGATGGTAGTAGTACTGGGGTAGGGATTGCTAATACTCCTTTTACTACAAGACAAAGGGGAGGTTCTTTATTTGGGTCGCAACAAGATAATGTTAGAGGAGCAATTTATCATCCAGATACAGAAAACAGAATGGGTGATTATGATATTCAAGTTTACCGATCTAATAGCGCTAATTTGTACAAAAGAATGCGTCAAGACTTCCCAACATATAATTACATAATCCCTCCAAAAACTTTAAAAAATTAATTTATGTACCTCAAAAAAACTTCTATTAGTCTTTTAATTTTTATTGTATTTTCATTCTGTCAATCTCAAAATAATAACATTATAGAGGAAAAGTTAAAAGAATGTGTCAACGAAGTAGTAAACGTAGCCAATGGGGATTTAGAATCATCTGACAAGAACCCATTTGATTTTTATGATTTTGTATTGGAAATTGAACAAAAAATGTTGGGTTCCAAAATGTTAAAGGAAAGTAATAAGCATAGTTATTTGAACTTATTTAGGAGTATTCAGTCTGAAACCATTGATTTTAATAAAGAATACACAGATATTATAAATATGACAGAAGATAAAGGGTTTGATTTTAATTTATATTACATTAATGAGGGAATTTTTAATCAATGTCCATACAAAGTTTCAGTAGATACAAAAGATAACCAGGGTAAATTAATTTATAGACAAGGGTCAATTTTGAATAGAATGATGGAGCAAGGTTATGATAATGAGGTGTTACTATCAGATTTAATGGAAGTTACTAATGAAAAGGAATTTGATAAGATTATTTACCGAGCACCTATTATTTTGTTGGTAATGATAAACTTAGATAATAAATATAACCCTGCTGTAAAAGAACGTGAAGAGTTAAAAAAAGGAAGGACATTTTTAAGAAAAGACAAGAGGTGAAATATCCTCACGCTCCGAGCAGATCTTTTTATGTGCCATTTCTTCTTCCATTTACTGAGATTTAAAACTGGGGCTATAATGGGTTGAAGCTATTTTTGGTGGTTTTTATTCTTACTAAAATCTCTTGCAATTTAGTTTGTTTACTAAAAGCATCAAGGAGAGCAAAGACGTGTTTTCTTTCTTTTTCCTAAAGTTGTTGGATATCGACTACTCGGTCAATAATGCTTTTTGGAGAGTATTTTTAGATTTCAAGAATTCGGGTATTTTTTTGGACTTTGATGTGTATTAAAAATCGAATAAATGTAAACGATTTTTTCTTGTTCATTAATAGAAAAGAATAATAAATAAGGGAAAGATTGAAAGGGGACGGCTCGCAAGTTTTTATATCGGAATTGATAAAAAGGGTTAATCTCTAAATCTTGATAAATTTGCTCTAACTGATCATCAAAAGATTGAAGAACTGTGGTAGAAATCTTTGCATAATATTCGTAAGCTTCACTTAATTCTTTCTGAGCAGGGTTCAGAATAACTAATTTATAGCCCATGGTCTTGACGAAGCTTATTTAATGCTTTTCTCGCAGGAATAAAATCTTTTTTATCTGCCTTTAGTCTTTCGTTCAATATGTCTTTCTGTACTTCAGAAAGTTCAAAATCATTTTCCTTATAAGACTTTTCAAATTTTATCTTAAGCGCTTTCATAAAAGCTTTAAGCGCAGAAGCTTGCTCTTTGGTTTTAGGGTGGACAATATAGGTGTTGGGCTTTTTCATAATAAACACTTTTTCAGTATGATACACTACAAATATACAAAACATTTTCCTTGTGTTTTGTATCTTAATTTCTTTTTGTCGTTTTAAACTTGTTTCAGAATTTTGAATAATGTTTTTCGTTTTCAATAAATCTTTGTTCAGTTTCCTCCGTTGTTACGCGAATTCCTTCCGGAGATTTTATATTAAAACATTTTTACTTTATTTTTTCTATTGTCAATACCGTTTTTAAAACAAAAAAACCTTAGTTTTTAGTTATTTCATTCAATTATTAAAGTCTGCGATATAATCGCGGAACAGCTAAAAATTATAATATATTCTTCTTTGTTGATACGCGAATCCCTTCGCGGGGTTTTGTATCTTAATTTCTTTTTGTCGTCCTAAACTTGTTTCAGAATTTTGAATAATGTTTTTCGTTTTCAATAAATCTTTGTTCAGTTTCCTCTGTTGCTACGCGAATTCCTTCCGGAGATTTTATATTAAAACAGCTTTACTTTATTTTTTCTATTGTCAACACCGTTTTTAAAACAAAAAAACCTTAGTTTTTAGTTATTTCATTCAATTATTAAAGTCTGCGATATAATCGCGGAACAGCTAAAAATTATAATATATTCTTCTTTGCTAATATGTGAATCCTTTCCTTCGTTGGTATGCGAATCCCTTCACAGGATTTTATAAAAGGAAGTTATACTGTTTTCTTAAGTTCTTTTTTAGGAGGAGCGGTTAGTTTTTTAATTTTAAAACCTACTGCAGCAATGAGTAAAGTCATAAACGGACTTAAATAATTGAAAAAAGCATATAAGAAATATTGTCCGGTGGAAACTCCTAAAACTCCACTATGATATGCTCCGCAGGTATTCCAAGGAAACAAAACAGAAGTTACCGTTCCGGAATCTTCTAAAGTTCTGCTCAGGTTTTCAGGTGCTAAACCTTTTTCTTTATAGGCTTTAGAAAACATTTTTCCGGCAACTACCAAAGAGAGGTATTGATCAGAAGCAGTGGCATTTAAAGTGATACAACTGGCTACGGTGCTGGCAAATAATCCGAAAGTGGTATGAAAAAGATTTAATAAGGCTTCACTTATTTTTGCTAAAGCACCGATTTTTTCCATAACACCTCCAAAAACCATAGCACATAAAATCAACCAAACCGTGGGAAGCATTCCTGCCATACCTCCGGCTGAAAATAAATCATTTAAAGATTCATCTCCTGTAGAAACGCCGGACTCTGTTGTGATGGCTGTCAAAACTCCTTTATAAGCAGAGTTGATGTCTAAATTTTGCGCACCGGCGATTTCTTTTACCACTTCCGGTTGAAAGATTAAAGCGGCAACAGCACCAAATAAAGTTCCGGCAATAAGCGCAATAAAAGGCGGTGTTTTTTTAACGATTAAAAGAATGACCAAAACAGGAATAACAAATAGCCAAGGAGTGACCACAAAGTTTTCTTCAACAGCATTTAAAATAGCATCCGGACTTGTTGCTCCGGAGACATCAATGCTTAATCCAATGATGATAAAAATTATTAGCGTAATTATTATGGTGGGCACAGTGGTGATGGTCATATAACGAATATGCGTAAACAAATCTGTTCCTGCCATTGCGGGCGCTAAGTTTGTAGTGTCGCTCAACGGAGACATTTTATCGCCAAAATAAGCTCCGGAAAGTATAGCTCCGGCTGTAACTGCAGTAGAAATCCCCAATGCTTTTGCAATACCGATTAAAGCGATTCCAACAGTGGCAGAGGTGGTCCAGCTGCTTCCGGTGGCTAAAGAAATGATTACACAAATAATTAAACTTGCGGCTAAAAATATGGTGGGGTTTAAAATTTCCATACCATAATATATCATGGTAGGAATAATTCCGCTGATCATCCAGGTTCCTGCTAAAGCACCTACCATCAATAAAATAAAGATGGGTTCTGTTACAGCGCTTACATTTCGGGCTACTTCTCCCATCATATCGGGGTAGCTTATTTTTAAGTTAAATCCTACAGCGGCAGCAACAGAAGCGCCCATTAATAAAATAAATTGATTGGAACCGGCTAAAGAATCTTCTCCGAAAATATGCACGTTAAAAGCTAACATTAAAATCAAAGCGATGATGGGAATCAAAGCTTTTCCTAAAGATATTTCAGGTGTAGATTTAGGAAGAACGGTAGATTGTTTAGCATCTAAAGACATAAAAAAAGGGGATGATTTAATTTCATCCCCTAAAGTGCAATTTATTTTTAGCCTCCGCAAGAAAACTCTTAAGTATTTTTTAAGAAGGCTGGTGCTTTAGCTGCAATTTAATTCAGCTAAATAATTTCTTTTTTTAAATCTTAAAACCAAGCATCCCAAGGAATTCTGCTTAAGATTAAGATTAATGCAATTCCGTAAAAAATTAAAATTGTTTTGAATTTAGCGGAAGAAGAATCTTTCTTTTTGTGTTTAGAAAATCCTATGGTAATCAAGATAATTCCAATAATCATCATTAAAGGATGTTCTAAATTATACAAACGTAAATCAGCATTTTTCATAATAGAAGAAACTTCTTCATTTTTGCTAAACCATTGAATTAAAGGAGAGATAAAGAAGATAATTATACCGACTAATAATTGAATATGAGAAACGATTAAAGTAAATAGTGGTATTCTTAAATCTCTATCTCCGAAAGTTCTTTTACCTACTAAACCGAGTAGAGCATTAACTACAGCGATAATTAACATTATAAGGACTAAATAAGCCCAAAAAGAATGCAAATGTTGTAAACCTGTGTACATAAAAATTAATTAAAAATAGTTGAAAATAAATTTATAAATAATTGAATTATAAGTTTGCCAATTGTTTTTTGTTTTCAGATTCTTCTGTTTTTTTCTCCTCTTTTTCTTCTGTGATTTCAATATCGATTTCGTCTAATTCTTCTTTAAGCGGAGCGATATACTCAAAGTAATCTGGTTTTAATTCCTCTTTTAAAGGATCAGAGCTCGGCATTTTTTCTCTGTAAGGGTCTTTTTGTTCTCCATTAACCCAAAAACGGTAACATACATGCGGACCTGTAGCTAAACCGGTTTGTCCTACATATCCGATTACTTCTCCTTGTTTTACGCGTTGTCCGACTTTGGCTTTACGCTTAGACATATGGAGATATTGTGTGGTGTATTTTGCGTTGTGTTTTACTTTTACGTAGTTTCCGTTAAATCTGGTGTAAGAAGAGGCAATAACTACACCGTCAGCTGTGGAATGTATAGGTGTTCCTGTTGGAGCAGCATAATCTGTTCCTAAATGTCCTTTCCAACGTTTTTGAACCGGGTGATATCTTCTCAAAGAATATCTTGAAGAAATCCGAGTGTATTCCACCGGGGCTTTAAGGAAAAAACTTTGCAAAGTATTTGCTTCTTCATCGTAATATTTTTCAAAATCATCGGTTCCATCTTCTCCATAATGAAAAGCATAATAGGGAGAACCGTGATGCGTAAATTGAGCGGCTTCAATTTTGTCTATTCCGGCGTAAATACTATCGTTTACATATTTTTCGTAGAAAATCACTTTAAACTGATCGTTTTTCTGCAATCTGAAAAAATCTATTTTCCATTGGTATAAAGCAGCTAATTCGTGGATTAAAGCTGCACTTGCTCCGGCTTCGTCCATTGCGTGAGACAAAGAAGAGCTGATGCTGCCTGAAATAATATTTCTTTTTACAGAAACCGGTCTTTTTTCTTGTTTAGCAGAAATACTGTCTTGTAGATTGATAATTGTATAATCCACAACATTATTCTGATAGATTAAAGCTGTGGGTTTTTCAGGGTTTTCTTTATCGTTGATAAGAATATAAGGTTTTCCTGCAGCGATTTTAGCCGGATTAAAATCATCTTTTATTTCTTCAATGATATGATGAATTTCTCCGGGAGAAAATCCATTTTTGCCCATGATTTTTCCAAAGCTATCTCCGTTTTGAATTGTATCGTATTGAAATTCAAATTCTTCTAAGTTGAAACCGTATTCGATTTTGGCTTTGGGTTTTTTTAGAGCAGGTTTCTTTGCTTCTGCGGTTTCTATGGAATCGTCTTGGGTTTTATTATCGTTGTTTTTGTCATCTTTACAAGCATATAAAAGCATGACACAAGTACACACAACGAATAATTTGAAAATCCTTTTCAAAAGTTTGTTATTTTAATGAGGTTAATTATCATTTTTTTATCCGTATTTTATGATAGTTAGTCAACCGTTTCAAGAGGGTATTTTAATCCTTTATAATCATCAAGATCAGCAGTGAGACTTCCGACGGCTAATTTTGCCTTTACTCTTACCGGAACTTTATTTTTGTCTGCTGATATCCACACAGTTAAACTTTCCTTCTCTTCAAATACTCTTCCTGATTGAACAAGTGGACGTAATTTAAGCGTTTCTATTTTGCCAAATTTCGTCTTAATTATTTCTCGACCCAAATATACGGTTTTAAATTTATAATTTTCCTCATCGAAGAACATATCTATCTCAATTTCATCTCCGGGTTCGTTTAAGTTTCCCTCAATTTGATTTCGTACATAATAAAAAGAAGAAATCATATCTTGAACATTCGGATTGGTTTCATATTCTTCTGTGGTGTTGCGCTTTAAATCTCTTACTTTTGCTGTCTTGGCATTTTGGTTATACCAAATGATTTTATTTTTGGTATATCCACCTTCATTTATATCGCGAATAAATTGAATGGGAAGTCCGGTGTCTATATTGATGAAAGACTCATAGGTGTCATCTACTTTATAAAAAGCATGGAGTAATCCTGTAGATTTTCCTTGTCCTTTGACGTGATGAACTTTTGCGTTTCCTATTTTTTTATCTTGAACCTCTAAAGTAGCAAAAGAAGCGTTAAACCATCCGTAATGAATTCTCAGTTTAAGCCACTCTCCGGCTTGATAACTTTGAGATTGTGCTTGAGAATTATAAAATAACAGAAGAGAAAAGAATAATAAAATATAACGGATTTTTTTCATAGTCATAAGTCTTGGTTATTAAATCACATTTATCTTATTCATTCAATGCAATTTCTAAACCAAATATACTAAAAAACATAAAACCCTACCTTTACGGATAGGGTTTTATGCTTATTAACCAACTAAAACTTAAACTTATGAAAAAAAATTTCAAAACACTTCAGAAAACCACCTCTGAAATGCGGCGCGAAGATACATGAATTTATAGAACGAGCAAATAAATTACTGATTTATTTATCAACGCGTTAAGTTTGTGTTTAGTTTAGTGATTTTCAGGTTGTTATAACGTTCCTCTTAAGGCTTGTTCACGTTCGATGGCTTCAAAAAGAGCTTTAAAAGTTCCTTTTCCAAAAGATTTAGCGCCTTTTCTCTGAATTATCTCGATAAAAATCGTTGGTCTAACGCCTAAAGGCTTGGTGAAAAGTTGTAATAAATACCCTTCATCATCCACATCTACTAAAATTCCCAATTCTTTAAGAGATTCTACATCTTCATCAATCGGACCTACGCGTTCAATTAAATCATCATAATAAGTAGTGGGAATAGTTAAGAATTCTACACCACGACTCTGCAATTCTCTAACTGTTTTGATGATATCATCTGTGGCTAATGCTAAATGCTGAACTCCTGCACCATTATAGAATTCAATGTATTCTTCAATTTGAGATTTTCTTTTTCCTTCAGCAGGCTCATTGATAGGGAATTTAATTCTTCCGTTTCCATTCGCCATAACTTTACTCATCAATGCGGAGTACTCTGTGGAAATGTCTTTATCGTCAAAAGAAATAATTTGTCCAAACCCGAGAACATCTCTATAGAATTCAATCCATTTGTTCATTTGTCCCCAATCCACATTTCCAACCGTGTGGTCAATATATTTTAATCCTGCCGGTTTGGGTCTGTAAGTAGGATTCCACTCTTGGAAACCCGGTAAGAAAGCTCCTTTATAGTTTTTTCTTTCTATAAAGATATGAACGGTTTCTCCGTAAGTATGGATTCCTGAGCGAACAACAGTTCCGTGGTCATCTTCTATTGTTTCGGGTTCTAAAAATGATTTAGCTCCTCTTTTTGTGGTTTCTTCCCAAGATTTTTTTGCATCGTCAACCCATAAAGCCATCACTTTAACTCCATCTCCGTGTTTGTCGATATGACGGTTGATTTCTCCTCCTTCTTGAAGTGGGCTGGTCAATACAAAACGAATTTTATCTTGTTGTAAAACATAGGAAACCTGATCTTTTGAACCTGTTTCTAATCCTTTGTAAGCAACGGGTTGAAAACCCCAAGCAGATTGAAAGTAATGAGCGATTTGTTTTGCATTACTTACGTAAAATTCGACATAATCTGTTCCTAATATAGGCAGGAAATCTTCTGCATCACCTACTATTTTGTCTAATTTTAAGGAAGTGTTATCTTTCATAGTTGTTGTTTTAATTATATAATTTACTTTTTTGTTTTTAATAATGTTGTTTTCAGCTAAATAAAAATTATTTATCCTCTTCTTCTAACCAAGATTTATAATATTTTCCGTTTGTTAACTCTAAACCTTCTTTGGTGATTTTAAGCGGTCGGAAAGTATCGATCATTACTGCTAATTCTTTGGTTTCTTTTTTGCCAATACTGGCTTCTGTAGCTCCCGGTTGAGGTCCGTGAGGAATTCCTGCCGGATGTAAAGTTAAGTTTCCGATATCTATTTCAGGACGACTCATAAATTCTCCATCTACATAATACAATACTTCATCACTATCAATATTGCTGTGATTGTAAGGAGCAGGAATAGCCTCTGGATGGTAATCAAAAAGTCGAGGACAAAAAGAGCAAATCACCATTGCTGAGGTTTCAAAAGTTTGATGTATTGGCGGGGGCTGATGAATGCGTCCGGTGATGGGTTCAAAATCATGAATGGAAAAAGCATAAGGATAATTATAACCATCATAGCCTACCACATCAAAAGGATGAGAGGCATAAATCATATCAAAAAGTTTTCCTTGCTTTTTGATTTTCATCAAGAATTCTCCTTTTTCATCGTGGGTTTCTAATTCATGAGGTTGACGAATATCTCTTTCGCAGAAAGGAGAATGCTCCATCAATTGCCCAAAATTATTTCTATATCTTTTTGGCGTATAAATAGGCTGACGAGATTCTACTATTAATAATCTGTTGTCAGCATCATCAAAATTTAATTTATAAATTGTTCCTCTTGGAATTACGAGATAATCACCATATTTAAAATCTAAATTTCCAAATTGAGTGCGTAATTTTCCGGTTCCTTTGTGAATGAAAATTACTTCATCACAATCTGAATTTTTATAGAAATACTCATCGGTAGATTTTTTTGGAGCAGAAAGAATGATTTCAATATCATCATTGACCATAACAGGAATTCTGCTTTCTAAATAATCTGCAATAGGTTTTACTTTAAAACCATCAAAACGAAAAGATTGCAAATTGGCATCTATAGCAATATTGGGTTTGACATTTTTGTTGCCTTTTATTGCTTTGACTTGTGTGGGTCGGTGTAAATGGTAAAGCAAAGAAGCCATTCCGCTGAAACCTTCTGTGCCAAAAAGCTGTTCGTAATATATTCCGCCTTCAGGTTTTTTAAAAACCGTGTGACGTTTATGAGGAATTTTTCCGAGTTTGTGATAAAACGGCATAATAAATAAATTGTTTCCTCAAATATCGAATAATTTTTAAGATTTTGAAAGTTTTAAAACTTAGATTTTATAATATTAATCGGCGGAATTGGATAAATTTTAGAATATATTTTTAAAAAATTTTAGAAGAGAAAAATTTTAAAAGTTTTCTTCATATTTTTCTGATAATTCTTCCCAGTCTGACATCAGTTTTTCTAAATTTTCTTTGTCTTTTTTATAATCTTTAAAGAAATCAGGTTGAGTAGAGGTTTTTTCAAAATCTTCGGCTAAAGCTAAATCTTTTTTCTCTATTTTTTCTTCAAGCTTGTTGATTTTTACTTCGATTTTATTGATTTTATTTTTTAAAGTTTTTCGTTGTTTTTGTTGTTCGTAGCTTAACTTTCCGGTGTTTTTTTTAGGTTTGGAAGCAGTTTTTTTAGGAATAGTTTTTTCTACTTCTCGCATGTTTTCTAAAGCTCTGCTTTCAAGGTAATAATCAATATCTCCTAAGTATTCTTTGATTTTGTGATCTTTAAATTCATAGACAATAGAGGTTAAACCTTGTAAAAAATCACGGTCGTGAGAAACTAAAATTAAAGTTCCTTCAAAGTTTTTTAAAGCTTCTTTTAAAACATTTTTAGATTGAATATCTAAGTGGTTGGTGGGTTCGTCCATCACCAAAACATTGAGAGGTTGCAACAATAATTTTGCCAAAGCCAATCGATTTCTTTCTCCTCCGGAAAGTACTTTTACATATTTTTCAACATCATCTCCTCTAAACAGAAAAGCACCTAAAATATCTCTTACTTTTTTACGGGTTTTTTCATCTGCGACATCCAACATGGTGTCTAAAACAGTTTTTTCTCCATCGAGATAATCTGCTTGATTTTGGGCGAAGTATCCAATCTGAACATTATGTCCGATTTTTAAATTTCCTTGATAATCAATTTCGTTGACTAATATTTTTGCTAAAGTAGATTTTCCTTGTCCGTTTTGCCCTACAAAAGCGGTTTTGGTGTTTCTGTTGACAATTAAGTCGATGTTATTCAGTACTTTATTATTTCCATAGCTTTTAGAAATGTTTTGTAATTCAAAAATAACTTTCCCCGGATTTATGGAAATAGGAAAATCTATGCTCATTACAGCAGTGTCTTCTTCATCTACTTCAATTCGCTCTATTTTATCCAGCTTTTTTATCAGAGATTGTGCCATAGAAGCTTTGGAGGCTTTTGCCCTAAAACGATCTATTAGTTTTTCTGTTTGTTCAATTTGTTTTTCCTGGTTTTTTTGAGCAGCAATTTGTTGAGTTCTGATTTCTTTGCGATGCGCTAAAAATTCAGAATAGGGTTTATTGTAATCATATATTTTACCTAATGAAATTTCTATGGTTCTGTTGGTCACATTGTTTAAAAACATTTTATCGTGAGAAACAATCACCACACAACCGGCATAATTTCTGAGAAAATCTTCTAACCAAATTATGCTTTCAATATCTAAATGGTTGGTGGGCTCATCCAGGAGGATTACATCATTGTTTTGTAATAAAAGTTTGGCCAATTCAATTCTCATTCGCCAACCTCCGGAAAAAGTATCTGTGATTTTTTCAAAATCCTGTTCAAGAAATCCCAAACCTTTTAAGATGCGTTCTGTTTCGCCTTGATAATTATATCCGCCTAATATTTCGTATTGATGTTGTAGTTCATTTACATCAATCATCAGCTGATTGTATTCCTCGCTTTCATAATCTGTTCGTTCTGCTAAAGCAGTGTTGGTTTGTTCTAAACGTTTTTCTATAGCTTTGATTTTTTCAAAAGCTTTATAGGTTTCTTCAAGAACGGTAAAACCATTTTCAAAATCTATATCTTGACTCAGTAATCCTACTTTTAAGTTTTTTTCGAAAGCCAGATCTCCACTTGTAGGTTCTAAATTTCCTGAAATAATTTTTAATAAAGTAGATTTTCCTGCGCCGTTTTTTCCTATTAAACCAACGCGATCTCCGGCACCAAGACGAAAGGTGATTTCTCTGAAAAGATCTTCACCGGAAAAAGAAATACTGAGGTTGTGTATATTAATCATTGTAGTAGTGGATTATAAGCTGTAAAAACTAAAAATATAATTTTAAATAAGAAAAGAATTTCAAATTAAGTTATTTTTTATCTAAATATCTTTTGATGTTTATTTGTTTTGGAAGTGGTTCATCTTGAAGGTCAAAATCTAATAGCTTTTCTGCCATTGTTGATGCCATCATAATTCCGTGTGTTCCTAAACCGTTACAGAGTAATATATTTTTGTGAATAGGATGACAGCCTAAAAATGGTCTTCTGTCTAAAATTGTAGGACGAATTCCAACATCTGTTTTTATAAGCGTGTAGGGGAGGTCAATTAATTCTTCAAACTTTTTAATCAGATGAGTTTGTGTAGATTTTTCTGACTTCTCATCTTCAAAATCCCTGGAATAGGTTGCGCCAAATTTGTAAAAATCATTTCCTAAAGGGATTAAAGTATAAGCAGATTTTATAATTGCGTCTAATTTTAAATCCGGAATTTTAACTACTAAATATTCTCCTTTATTGCCGATGAGCGGAAGGTTTTTAAAAAAAGGGTTTTTTAGTAGATGATGACCTTCACAAAAGATGATTTTTTTAGCTTTGATGTCTTTATAGCTTAAATAATCTTCTTGAAATTTAAGTTGATCATACTCAAAATGAGTTTGTAAAAAACTGTTTTGTTGAGTTAATTTTTCTTTATAAGAAGAGTGTAATTTCTCAACATTTATTAAGCTTGCTTGTAAGACTTTTCCAAATCCGAATTCTGATTTAATTTGAGGAAGCTGATGGATTTTATCATCCATATATTTGCTTAATCCGGGCTTATCTTGTGCTACAAACCAATTATTCTGTTCTTCTGCAGCATAAATTTTTCGATATAATGGAATTGGTTTTATCAGTTTGATCTTTAAATCTTTTTCAAATTGTAGATAAGCTTTTTGTGAGTGCGGAAGAAATTCATCTACTTTCCAAGCTTTTGTAAATCTTTTTAAAATTAAAGGATTGCAAACTCCTCCGGCAACTAAAGAAGCATTGGTAGAGTTTTTATCAAAGATGATAAAACTTTTATTTCTTTTTTGGAGTTGTTGGGCGATATGAATTCCTGCTAATCCAAATCCTACAATTAGGTAATCTTTCATAGATTGTTTTAAAAAAAAAGCGTCCTTAAACGAGTAAGGACGCTGTTAAATATATTACTTATTAAGTTTAATAATTCCACATATTAGATTCAAACTCTCTTATTTCATCTTTGATGCGTTCAGCTTCAAGAAGACGTTTTAAAGAGCTTTCTGTGATGTAATCATTAACTTCTCGATCTCCATAATCATTATCTTCTTTATAGATATATGCGGTGAATCTTCGAGCGTTTAAGATTTGATCAAAATTGAAAGGTTGTGCAGTATTGTCAGCATTATAAACTTGAGCTTTATACAGAACTTCTCTTGCTTCCGGATAGAAAATCCAGAATAATTCAACAGGTTCTGCGTCTTCTGTGCCCATAGATTTTGCTGTTGCGTCATAAACCATAGGAGCTAATCCTAAGATTCTGTAGCGCAAATCTCCTTGGCGTTTATCGAAATACCAATATCCTTTGATTCTGAAACCTTGAACATCGTTTCCATCAACGTCAATGCGGTCAACATACTCATCACTCAACTCTTCTCCTGCGTTGATTTGTTCATAACCAATATCAAGCGTATCTCTACGGTGAAGAGTTGCTTCTAATTCTTCGAAGCTTCTTTTTCGAGAGAAATAAGAGTCTGCATAAATGTTTTTGATATTACCGTTTTTTACGTTATCTACTAAAACATTATAAAGAGATTTTCTGTCTTGTCCAATCTGACCAGTATCAATAGGATAGAGCAGTGGGAAGTTAACTCTTTGGTTTAAATCTATGTATTCCCAAACAGTTTTAGCCCAAAGTATATCTCTATTATTGATATAACCATATGCCAAAGGTTTATCTTCTTCTTCAGCACTTAGCTCCCCTTCAGATTTTTCGTACAATTCATCTGCGGTTGTTGCATTCAGAAGGTTGCTTTGGCCAAAACTATAGCCAAAAATAAATATAAATGCTACTGCTAATAAACTTTTCAATTTCATGAGAAATTATTTTTAAGTGTTCTTTTTAGTTTGTCAACTCCACTAAAATAGGAGTAACTTGCTTAAGCTTATAAGCTGAATTACCAGCAATACTTGCTTGGATATCAAAAATCATAACGGTTGAACCACGTTTTGCTGCATCAACAGCTTGTTGAGCTTGAGCATTTAGTTTTTGCCCTTGTACAACTACTACTGGTTTACCCGGTACTTGTAATTTGAATCCGGAAATATTTAAGTTTAAGTCGAAATCAAAGTCTGGGATAACTGCACCAACTGTTGAAATCTTAAGACCATTCTTTTGCATTTTGATCGGTCCTCCTGAACCTTCTTGTCCACGAACAGTTCCAACTGGCGAAGGAATATCTTTAATTCTGAAAGTTTGACTGTCAGAAACAGATTCTCCGTTAGCTAATTTCCCGGTTACGTTGATTTTTACTTCACGACCTGATCCCGGTTTCATCACATAGCTTGATCCGCTTTTCTTGGTTAATCCCGGAGCAGAAGCTTGCGCATCACTAACTCCCGGAATAGAGATTGTCATTGGGTTTTCTACTCCTCTGTAAACTACGTTCATCTTATCGGCAGAAATAACAGCTGCATTCGGTTTAGGAATTACAGTATAGCTGCTTTTCACCGGAATAGGAACAATAGAATCTCCTTCTTTAAAGTGAAGTTCCCCTTCAATTTTTTGGTCTCCAACATTTCCTGCAGGAAACTTAAGATTTACTTGACCGGATTCGATGTCTTCAACTTTATTTCCGTTGATTGTTACATCGTGGAAATTTAAAGTGCTGTCAAAACGTCCAAGTACAACTTTTCCGGTGAAATCTTCTCCGGAGAAGAAAGCTGTTTTGTCAGGAACTACAATAGCGGTGTAGTTAGTCATAGAAACATCACTTTCCATCTGTCCGCTTACCATGCTTGATAATAAGTCAGATTGTACTTGCTTAGCATTAGCTTGAATATTAGTTAATTTAGTAATACCAGCAATGAGAGGGAATCCTTCAAAATTATAATTCATATAATCTAAAGTACCCGCATCTTTAGTTTTTGTTGGGCTGGTATCAAATTTAGCTCTAATATCTTCAGCTAATTTGCTGTTTCCACTTTCTTCAGCAAGTGCTGCTGATTGTTCACGGAAATCTTCAATTTTTTGTTGTAATTCTTTAGCATCATCAGTAAGTTGATCATTTGCAAAGAATTTTTGATTGATTTCGTCATTAGAATCCATTGATTCATATAATGGATCTCCGTCTTCATCTCTTGGTACATCAGTCATCAAATCAGATTTTACTCCATCGATGAAAGAAACCAAGTCACTACCGATTTTATCTATTTCAATCGCTTTTTCTTGAAGCGGTTTATATTTTTCCGGTTGTTCTTCAGCTTTTGCGGCTAATCCTGCCATTAAAAGCTCATTTTGTTTTGTGTTCTGTTCGATATTAGTGGTAAGGCTGAAGTTAACATCTCCAAAAGCAGTTAAAACTTCTTTGGACATATTAAGTGCTTGCATAGCGATAAAGATGATATACATCATGTTAATCATCCGTTGCCTACCGTCTAATTCTTGTATGGATGCCATATTCCTACTATTAGTTTAAAATTTATAAAGTTTTTTATTTACTTGACTTTTACTTCTAACAATTATTTAGAAGGACGCATAGCAGTTAACATTCCACCATAAACTCCGTTTAAGCTGGTGATGTTTTGTGTAAGCGATTCCATTTGTTTCTGTAATTGTTGTGCATTTTGAGCCATAGCTTCATTAGCAGAAGTTTGTTTGTTATAAGACTCAAGTTGAACTTTATAAAGGTTGTTTAAATTCTCCATATTTAATGCAGCACGGCTCATTTCTTCACTGTATTTTTTCTGTGAAGCCATTGATTCTGCAGTTGGAGCAATTGTTTTGGCAGCTCCTTCAAAGTTTTTGATACTGTTGCCTAAGCTGTCCATTAATTGACTATCGATTTTAGCTTCTTTAAGCATTTTGTCTAATTTCTTAGATAGAGAAGCTTCGATTTCATCCGGAGTTTCTTTTTGACCTCCCATCATTTTTCTTGAACTGCCTTCGGCGCCTGTCAATTCAGGATAAACTGCAGCCCAGTCATATTTGGGTTGTAGCGGTTCAAAAGCGGAAACCGCGAAAATAAACGCTTCTACTAATAGTCCAAGCGTAAGCATTACACCTCCTGTGATAGGGCCTATGCTATAATGTTGAATCTTAAATAAAGCTCCAATAATTACAACAGATGCTCCTAATCCGTAACACATGTTGATGAATTTGTCAAATGCTCTTGATTGTTTTTTTGCCATAACTTTAGGTTTTGTTGATTAAAATTTAGTTAATTAATAAAGGTTTGAATTAAAATTTATTTACTCGTTTATGTTTTGTTATTGTGGTGGTCTGTTTAGATTAGAAGTACTGGAAGTACCTACATAATCTTCAACTGTTCTAAATCCGATATAACTTCTTGCAGAGTCTGCATACTCATAGTCACGAGAGCTTACTTGTAAGTAATAAGCCACGTCTTTCCAAGAACCACCGCGAACTACTTTTCGGCTGATGTACTTTTGATTGGCATTCGGGTTCATAGAAGAGTAGAAGTTATAAGCATCTGCATCATAAGAGGAATCTACCCATTCTGATACGTTTCCTGCCATATTGTAAAGTCCGTATCCGTTTGGTTCGTATGACTTAGCTTCAACTGTATAAAGAGATTGATCAGCTGCGTAATCTCCTCTCATTGGTTTAAAGTTTGCTAAGAAACAACCTCTGTCGTTTTTGGTGTAAGGTCCTCCCCAAGGATAAGTGGCTCCATCAAGTCCACCGCGTGCTGCGTACTCCCACTCAGCTTCTGAAGGAAGTCTGTAGTTTGGAACAGCTGCTAATTTTTTCTTTTTTCTGTATGCATTATGATAAAGCGTACGCCAATCAGCAAAAGCTTTTGCTTGGTGCCAGTTTACTCCTACAACCGGGTAGTCATCATAAGCTGCGTGCCAAAAATAGCTGTTGTGCATTGGTTCGTTGTAAGAATAGTTGAAATCTTTAATCCAAACGGTGGTGTCCGGATAAATTTCTACTGTATGTCTTTGAACGAAGTCGCTTCTTTTTCCACCTTCTCTCGCTGCTCCTTCAACATCCATAGTGGCGTATTCATATACGAGTTGTGTTACATCCATCATTCTATCTCCTGTTGGAGATTCATCGTCCGGTAAAAACATTTCATCCATTACTCTAACATAGCCTTCATCAGGGTATTTATTTTTATTCCAGATTATTTTAGGATCCCAATTTAATGCTTGATTGATAGGGTCATAATGCATGGAATATTGTTGATAAGGAGTTTGGTCATCCTCATCATCTCCGAAGTTTTTAAATGCAAAATCTTGTATAGATCCGCCTCCGTCACCATCTCCACCGCCGGAGAACTCTGCTTCTTCCGCTAATTTTTGTCGAGTTACAGAATCACGAACCCAATGAATGAATTGTCTGTATTGAGAGTTTGTGATTTCAGCTTCATCCATATAGAATGAACGGACAGTGGCCGTTAAAGTTGGTGCATTGTTTAGGCCGGCAATATCAAAGTCAGATTTACCCATGACAAACGATCCGCCAGGAATTAATACCATCCCTTTAGGTTTTACAGGATGCCATTTTTTTCCTTTTGCTCCGACCAATTGCCCTTGATCTCCTTTTCCACAGCTGACAAACAAGGCGATTACGGCGATAATGGTTACAATTTTCTTCATAATTTTAACTGTTGAACTATGTCGATTTTATTTGGAAGGCGTAAACCTATTTAATTATTTCCAAATAACCAATAAATAATTATTAAAAAATTAAGTTTTATTTTTGTCTATATTTCATTTTTACGTCTTGCTTTGTACCATCTATCAGGTATTTCTTGATTGCAAGCCTCTAAATAATCCTTATGACTACAAGGTAAGAACGTAGGCTTCTTTAGTTTATTGTTAACATAAGTAGGGATTTCTATCCACCAACGTTCTGAAATAATGCTTTTGTAAAAAGTTAACACTTCATTATCAAGCGGAACGCTGTATTTTAAGAAGTTATTAGAAGAGGAAATATTTTTTTCATTTTTCCTAAAATTAATTCCTTCTATAAAATACCAAATTATTTCTGCCGGTAATAAAGCGTTATTGTTTTCGTCAATATTAAGGTTTTGTAAGTTGTATAATCCCAAAGAACTTACTTTGTCACTAATTCCTGCATAACGAATTAAAGCGCAGATTTCACGTCCATTAAAGCCGTTGGGCTGATCTTTCAGGTTTTGACTTGCCTCGGCAGAAATGGCGTTAATATCTAAGCTTACAATATCTGCATCGCGTAAAATAGGTTCTGCTAAGCTAATATCTTCTGTTATGCTTCCTAATCGATAAGCTTCAAAAAATAATTTATCTATTAAGTCAATTTCTTCAGGAGGATTCAAATAAGTCTGATAACCTAAATTAACATAATTAAATAGATTGTAAGGTGGGTTTACAATCATTTTTCCAATATAAGAATTGTCATCAATAGTGGAATCGGTGTTTCCAATATCGAATTTAGCGTCTATATTGACAACATTAACCATGTTTTTACGATAATCGTAAGCGCGATATTGTGCATAGGTTAAATCTTGACTTCCGCCGAGAATAACAGGAATGATGTTTTTCTCTATCAGTTGTTTTACTACTTCGTGAATGGCGTATTCTGTGTCTTCTACAGATTCTCCGGGATAAATATCGCCTAAATCGGCAATGTTTTCTTCCCAATTTCCGGGAAAAAGACTGTAAAAAGCTTTTCTAACGGAATTAAAATCAAAATTATCTCTTATTCTGTTTTGTTCTCTTCTGTTTTCAAGAACTCCAAAAATTGCAATTTTTGCATGTTCGAGCTCAGGAAAAGAATCTGAAGTGTGAATAAGTATATTTTTACCAATACAAGAAGGATGAGAGGTGTGCAAAAATTCTAACACCTCTTCCTCCACAGGATTCAAAAAATCAAAATTCATAAGGCTTTATTTCTTTTTTCCTGATTTCTTTTTGGTTGTTTTTTTCTTTGCTTTCTTCTTTGTTTTTTTTCTTTTTGAAGCAGGTTTATGATCTTCGATAATCTTCTTTACCTCTTCTAAAGTCAACGCTTTTGCATCAACCTCTTTGGGTAATTCTATCTTGATTTTTCCCTTTGTGATTTTACTGCGTTTCCAACGTGTTTTTTCTACAAGAATTCCTTCTTCTTCCCAATTATGAATGATTTTTTCGCGTTCTTTTCGCTTTTTATCTTCTATTAATTCAATGATATCTTCTTCGGAAAGATTGTCGAAATTATATTTTTTGTTCACGTTGATGAACATTTCATTCCACTTAATATAAGGGCCAAATCTACCTACTCCTTTTTGAACGGGTTTTCCTTCATATTCGTATATAGGAGCATCAGCTTTTTCTTTGGCTTTAATCAATTCAATCGCTCGGTCTAAATCTACATCTAAAGGTTCTTCGTCTTTTGCCAAGGAAACAAATTTATTTCCATATCTGACGTAAGGGCCATAACGACCATTGTTGGTGACTACTTTTTCGCCTTTATATTCACCTAATTCTTTAGGGAGTTTAAACAAATCCATCGCTTCTTCAAAAGTGATGGTTCCGATGCTTCTGTCTTTAGGAATGCTGGCAAACTTAGGTTTTTCCTCATCTTCTACAGAACCTAATTGTACCATAGGGCCAAATCTTCCTAAACGTGCGCTAACGGGCTTTCCTGTTTTAGGGTCCTCCCCTAAAATACGTTCTCCTACTTCGCGTTTGGCATTTTTTTCTACGTCTTTGACCACAGGGTGAAATTTATCATAAAAATCAGACATCATTTGTGTCCAGTTTTCATTTCCTGCAGCAATTTTGTCGAAATTTTCTTCTACTTTAGCAGTGAAATTATAATCTAAAATAGATCCGAAATGTTTGACTAAAAAATCAGTAACTACCATTCCGGTGTCTGTTGGAATTAATTTTCCTTTGTCGCTGCCAACTTTTTCTGTTTTGGTTTTTTGGTTGAGCTTATTTGCTTTTAACTCCAAGAAAGCATATTTGCGTTCTTTTCCTTCAATACTTCCTTTTTCAATATATTTTCTGTTTTGAATTGTGGAAATAGTAGGGGCATAAGTTGAAGGACGGCCAATTCCTAAGGCTTCTAATTGTTTTACCAAAGAAGCTTCTGTATATCTTGCAGGAGCTCTGGTGAAACGCTCAGTTGCGGAGATGAATTTATTTTCAAGAGGATCTCCAACTTTCATCATAGGGAGTAATCCACTTTGTTCTTCTATATTTTCATCATCACTACCTTCTAAATAAACTTTTAGAAATCCGTCGAAAGTGATGATTTCTCCTTTTGCGCTAAATAATTTATCGTGTTTATCTGCGCTGATTCTTACATTGGTTCGCTCCAGTTTTGCGTCGCTCATTTGCGAAGCTATTCCTCGTTTCCAAATCAGTTCGTATAATCTTTGCTGATCATAATTTCCGCTGATGGTGTGCTTTGAGAAATCTGTAGGTCTAATTGCTTCGTGTGCTTCTTGTGCGCCTTTAGATTTAGAAGTGTAATTTCTCGTTTTTGCATATTTTTCACCATAAGCAGTTTTAATTTCTTTTGCTGCTCCTCTTTTGGCTTCTTCAGAGAGGTTAACACTATCTGTTCTCATATAGGTAATGTGCCCGGCTTCATATAAACGTTGTGCTAACATCATTGTTTTTCCAACGGGGAAATATAATTTTCTTGCAGCTTCCTGTTGTAAAGTAGAAGTGGTAAATGGAGGAGCTGGTGTTTTTTTAGCGGGTTTTTTGGTAAGTTCTTCAACTTTAAACTTCGCTTCAATATTTTGGTTTAAAAACTCCTCTGCTTCCTTTTTGGTTTTTATATTTCTGAGGAGTTTTGCCTTAAATGTTTTTCCTTCTTCAGTGGTAAATTCTGCATCTACTCTAAAAGAAGCTTTTGGTTTGAAATCTAAAATTTCGCGTTCGCGTTCTACAATTAAACGCACAGCTACAGATTGAACTCTTCCGGCGGAAAGCCCTCCTTTTACCTTTCTCCATAAAATTGGAGAAATTTCATATCCAACCAATCGGTCTAAAATTCTTCTGGCTTGTTGTGCATCCACCAGATTTTGATCTATATCTCGTGGATTTTTTATCGCTTTTTGAATTGCAGACTTTGTAATTTCATGAAAAACAATTCTTTTAACGTCTTGGTCTTTTAGTTTTAATTCTTCTGCTAAATGCCACGCAATAGCTTCTCCTTCGCGGTCTTCATCACTTGCCAGCCAAACCGTTTTTGACTTTTTTGCTAATGATCTTAATTCGTTTACAATTTTCTTTTTATCTTTACTAACCTGGTATTTAGGTTTGAAGTTTTTTTCAACATCTACGCCCAGTTCTTTTGTTGGTAAATCAGCAATATGCCCAAAACTTGACTTGACTGTATAATCCTTTCCTAAGAACTTTTCAATCGTTTTAGCTTTCGCAGGGGACTCCACAATTACTAAATTCTCTGCCATAAATCTCTTTGTTTTGCTTGCAAAAGTAAGAGTTTTTTTTTACTTATTTTTCAAACCTTCTCTTATAACTATATATAAAGGTTTTTGAAAACCTTTGAAAGATAGTCATACTGTAAGTTTTGAGCGTTTCAAGAAAGATAGAAATATTTTAAATAAAAACTTGAATTAGCATTTTTTCTAAAATGAAAAATAAATTTATAAAAACATCTAACTGACAGTTTGTCATTGAGCTGAATTTAATATCTTTGCATACTATTTTGAAATGAATAATTGAGGGAAGTATGAAAAGTATCTTTAAAATACATGACGAGCGAAGACAAGGAGAAGCGTTGGTAAAAGAAAAAACTAAATCTGTTGAAAACTCAGCAAACTTTGACAGAAAATTTTATATAGAAAGCTATGGATGTGCAATGAACTTTAATGATAGTGAAATTGTGGCTTCCATTATGGCAAAAGAAGGTTTCGGATTGACTGATAAACTGGAAGAAGCTGATTTGGTGTTTGTCAACACTTGTGCAATTCGTGAAAAAGCAGAAGACACGGTTAGAAAACGCTTAGAAAAATACAACGCAGTAAAACGAGAAAAAAATCCAAGCATGAAAGTTGGGGTTTTAGGTTGTATGGCTGAACGTTTAAAAACTAAACTTTTAGAAGAAGAACATATTGTAGATTTAGTTGCTGGTCCGGATGCATATAAAGATCTGCCGAATCTTGTAAGAGAAATCGATGACGGGAGAGATGCTATAAACGTAATTTTATCAAAAGATGAAACCTATGGAGATATTTCTCCGGTTCGTTTGCAAAGCAATGGAGTTACGGCATTTGTTTCCATTACCAGAGGTTGTGATAATATGTGTACGTTTTGCGTGGTTCCTTTTACCAGAGGAAGAGAGCGCAGCAGAGCTCCCGAAAGTATTGTGAGAGAAGTAAATGATTTGGCAGCAAAAGGATATAAAGAAATCACTTTGTTGGGGCAAAATGTGGATAGTTATTTATGGTATGGCGGAGGATTGAAAAAAGATTTCAAAAAAGCAACAGCAGAGCAAAAAGCCAATGCAGTTAATTTTGCTGATTTATTGGAAATGGTGGCAATAGCTCAGCCAAAAATGAGAATTCGTTTTTCTACTTCAAATCCACAAGATATGACTATGGATGTGGTGGATACTATGGCGAAACATGAAAATATCTGTAAATATATTCACTTGCCGGTGCAAAGTGGAAGTAATAAAATTCTGAAAGCAATGAATCGTCAGCATACGCGAGAAGAATATTTTGAGTTGATTGATAATATCAGAAAAAGAATTCCGGATTGTGCTATTTCTTTTGATATGATGACCGGATTTTCAGGAGAAACAGAAGAAGATCATGAGCAGACTTTAGACTTGATGAGAAGAGTAAAATATGATTTTGGATATATGTTTGCTTATTCTGAAAGACCGGGAACACAAGCGGCCAGAAAAATGAAAGATGATGTCCCGGAAAAAGTAAAAAAACGCAGATTATCAGAAGTGATAGAGCTTCAACAGAAGTATTCAAAATACAACACGGAAAAATATGTAGGGAAAACTGTGGAAGTTTTAATAGAAAAAGAATCTAAAAAATCTGATCAAGAATGGTCCGGAAGAAATACACAAAATGCAATGGTAGTTTTTCCGAAAGAAAATTATAAAGTAGGAGATTTTGTAAATGTTGAAATATTAGATTGTACCACAGCAACTTTAATCGGTAAAGCTGTAGGGTATTCTAAGAATAATTAAAATAATTTGTTGAAAAAACAAACATGGAATCAATACAATCTATAAAACAAAGATTTGAAATTATCGGGAATGACCCCGGACTTAACAGGGCGATAGAAAAATCACTGCAAGTTGCTCCTACAGATATTTCTGTGCTGGTAACCGGAGAAAGTGGAGTGGGAAAAGAAAGTATTCCAAAGATAATTCATTCTAATTCTCATAGAAAACACAATAAATATATTGCAGTAAATTGTGGTGCAATTCCGGAAGGAACAATTGATAGTGAATTGTTTGGTCATGAAAAAGGAGCTTTTACCGGAGCTACAAAAACACGTAAAGGGTATTTTGAAGAAGCTGACGGCGGAACCATTTTTTTAGATGAAGTAGGAGAATTGCCTTTAACCACCCAAGTCAGATTATTAAGAGTTTTAGAAAATGGAGAATTTATAAAAGTAGGTTCCTCTGAAGTACAAAAAACAAATGTTAGAATTGTTGCTGCAACAAATGTAGAAATGAGAAAGGCAATTCAGAAAAATAAATTTCGAGAAGACTTATATTATAGATTAAGTACAGTAGAAATTCATTTGCCTCCTTTGCGAGAAAGAAGTGAAGATATTCACTTATTGTTTAGGAAATTTGCTTCAGATTTTGGATTGAAATATAAAATGCCCACCATTCGTTTAGATGAAGAAGCACAAGAACTTTTACTGAGAAATCGTTGGGAAGGAAATATTCGTCAGTTGAGAAATATCACAGAGCAAATTTCTGTTTTAGAAAAAAAACGTCAGATAGATGCAAAAACATTACAGAGTTATTTGCCTGATCATACGTCAAATTTACCTGCTGTAATTCCTGCTGAAAAAAAACATGAAAGTTTTAGCAACGAAAGAGAGATTTTATATAAAGTATTATTTGATATGAAAAACGATATCAATGATCTTAAAAAACTCACCTTAGAATTGTTGCAAAACAGTAATGCTGATGAAGTTCGTTCTGAAAATGAAGGCTTGATTCAAAAGATTTATGGAGATAAAAGAGGAACTACAGAAGAAGAATATCAAAATCGTTTGGAGATTTTACAAATTCCGGAAGAAAGTGAAAAACGAACAACGCCAAAATCCACTCCTCAAAAAGATATTTATGATTATGCTGAAGAAGTAGAGGAAGAAGAAACTTTATCTCTTCAAGAAAAAGAAATCGAATTGATTAAAAAAGCTTTGGAAAGAAATAAAGGAAAAAGAAAACCTACTGCTGAAGAATTAGGAATCAGCGAACGAACTTTATATAGGAAAATCAAACTTTACGATTTGTAAAACCAGAAAAAATGAAAAGAAAAAGAATTGTAGAGCTGCTTGTGAGATTTACCTTTGTGTTTTTATTGATTATAGGTTTTCAAGCTTGTGGAATTTATTCTTTCACCGGAGCAGATACCGGAGATGCAGAAACTTTTCAAGTTAGACAATTTCAAAATAACGCAGATCTTATAGAGCCGGGAATAGATAGAACTTTTACACTTGAATTACAAGATTTAATTCAAAATCAAACCAGTTTAGGATTAACAAACGATGGAGGAGATTTGGTATATGAAGGAGAAATTGTACAATATTATATTTCTCCAATGACAGCAACAAGCGATAGTAGAGCTGCAGAAAACAGATTGACTATCGGCGTAAATGTCAGATTTACAAACAAACTGGATCCGGATAAAGATTTTGAAAAACAATTTTCTTTTTACTATGATTATCCGGGAGAACAACAATTAACCGGACCGATTTTAGATACCGCATTAGAAGAAATATTTGAAAATATTACAGAAGAAATATTTAATGCTTCATTGACAAACTGGTAAAAAAAATAAAACTATGAATCCACAAAACTTCAATAGAATTCTGAGTTCAGCATCTGCTTTAGATCAAGCGAGAACCCGAGAGTTGGATATTATTGTGGAAGAATATCCTTATTTTCAAGCAGCTCGAGCACTACAACTGAAAGGATTATATCAGCATCAAAGTTTTTTATATAATTCAGCTTTAAAAAAAACAGCAGTTTATACCGCAGACAGAAGTGTTTTATTTGATTACATCACTTCTGCGGAATTTCAACAACATTATATTTCAGAAAAAATTAAAAAAAGACATGAAGAAGATCGTTTAGAAGAAATAGAAGAAACAGAACTCATGTCAAAAGAGGATGCAGAGAAAATCCTTGATCCAGAGTTATTTGAAGAAAGTATAATTGAAGAAGAAAAATCGGAAAAAGAAGAAAAAGTCAAAGAAAAACCTGTTGAATTTGATGCGCAAGAAGAAAGAACCTTCTCTGAATGGCTTAAATTAACAAAAGCTAAACCAATTGAAAGAGAGAAAGAAACGCAGAATTTAAAACCAAATCATAACAAAGAGCAGGAAATTATTCAGAAATTTATAGAAAACGAGCCCAAAATCAAGCCGTCTAAAAATTTTAACAAAAAAATTTCCATGAAAGACTATCAGCCTGATAGCCCTTTAATGACCGAGACTTTGGCAGAAATTTATGCAAAACAAAAAAATTATTCTAAAGCAATACAAGCTTATAAGATATTAATTTTGAAAAATCCCAAAAAAAGTGGTTTATTTGCAGATCGAATTCAGGAAATTGAAAATCTTATAGAAACTAAGAACAAATGAATACATCAGTAATAATCTTAGCATTAATTCTAATTGTCTGCTTTTTATTAGTAGTCGTTATTATGGTACAAAACCCTAAAGGAGGAGGATTGTCTTCTTCTTTTGGAGGAGGTGGAGAACAGCAAATGGGAGGAGTCAAAAAAACAGGCGACTTTCTTGATAAAAGTACGTGGACATTAGCCACAGCATTATTAGTGCTGATATTGTTGTATAATGTTACCGGAATGAACAGCTCAGGTGTGCAAGAATCCAGATTGATGGATGGAACAACACCCACCACTGCGCCAGCTTCTGATGAAGCAGGACAACAAGAACCGGCTGCTGATTTTAATACAGAAGCAACACAAGAAGATTCTGTAGAGTAAAAAGCAGAGTAAAAAATATTAAATTATAAAAGTGCCAACAGGTCAAAAATGACAAGTTGGCACTTTTTTATTGGTTTTTGACAGCGTAAACCAAATGGCACGGTTTTGGTCAATTCTAATGCGAAATTGAAAATAATTAATAACCATAAAATTGATAAAAATATGGCATTGAAATTCAAACCTTTGGCTGATCGTGTTCTGATAGAACCTAAGGCCGCTGAGACAAAAACAGAATCCGGAATTTATATTCCTGACACTGCTAAAGAAAAACCACAAGAAGGAACTGTAGTGGCAGTAGGAGCAGGAACCAAAGATCACGAGATGACAGTGAAAGTTAAGGATACTGTTCTTTACGGTAAATATTCCGGAACAGAATTGAAGCTCGATGGGAAAGACTACCTAATTATGAGAGAAGACGAAATTTTAGGAGTACTTTAATCAATTAAATGAATTAATTAAAATAAAAATATAAAAATGGCAAAAGATATAATTTTTGATACAAAAGCACGTGATGGCATCAGACGTGGAGTAGATGCTTTGGCAAATGCTGTAAAAGTTACCCTTGGTCCGCGTGGGCGAAATGTAATTATCAGCAAATCTTTCGGAGGTCCAACTGTGACTAAAGATGGGGTTTCTGTTGCTAAAGAAATCGAATTAGAAGATCAGTTGGAAAATATGGGAGCTCAAATGGTAAAAGAAGTAGCTTCTAAAACCAATGATTTAGCCGGAGACGGAACCACTACTGCAACTGTCTTGGCACAAGCAATTGTTAAAGAAGGATTGAAAAATGTTGCTGCAGGAGCAAATCCGATGGAATTGAAAAAAGGAATTGATAAAGCAGTAGAAGCTTTAACAGCAGATCTTGAAAGACAAGCTAAAGAAGTAGGAAGCTCTTCAGAACAAGTAAAACAAGTTGCTTCTATTTCTGCCAATAACGATGAGTTAATCGGAGATTTGATTGCGCAAGCTTTTGCAAAAGTTGGAAAAGAAGGAGTTATCACTGTTGAAGAAGCAAAAGGAACAGAAACTTATGTTGATGTTGTAGAAGGAATGCAATTCGATAGAGGATATTTATCTCCTTATTTTGTAACCGATAGTGAAAAAATGGTTACAGAATTAGAAAATCCATATATCTTGATTGTAGATAAGAAAATCTCTACGATGAAAGATTTGATGCCGGTTCTTGAACCTGTTGCACAAAACGGAAAACCATTATTAATCATCGCAGAAGATGTAGATGGAGAAGCTTTGGCAACTTTAGTTGTAAACAAATTAAGAGGATCTTTAAAAATTGCTGCTGTTAAAGCACAGGATTTGGAGACAGAAGAAA
>JAJYSY010000086.1 GCA_021793375.1 Bacteroidota bacterium
TATTTAAAAAAACAAACAAAAAACTAGTTAGAAAAGAAGAGTGACTCTACAAAATTAAGTCACTCTTCTTTTAACAATAAATACTCTCTTAAATAATATATTTTATAGCTCCCTTAAACACTGTCACTTCAACCGGTTTATCTTCTCTATCCACTTCCAAAATAATTTCATACGTGAACACCTTAAGTAATTTGCCTCGTAATACTTTTCCATCTAAAAAATAAACAGAAATCTCTTCTCCAATTCTATGAATATATCCATATTTTCTTTTTTCTTCTGACATTATCTATCACCTTTTATAAAATAATTTCGTCGCTCCCAATTCCAAATAGCAACAATGCTATAAGCATTTTCGCTCGCTTCATCTTCTTCATCATCTGTATGTATCAGATCACCATCTTCAGCATCATCAAGATTCAATTCTTTATGAATCTCTTTCAGCAAACCACCATAAGAAATCAGTCGTTTTCGATGCAAACCTTCTTCCAGATCGGCGACACGCTGTAAGTTTTTCTCTTCATCATCTGTCATATAGTCTGTATCTTTTATCGGATATTTTGCCGTTTCATCAACGGCAGATTGAATATCTGATTTATGTTTATTTTTCGGTTTCACAATTTGCACTTTAACATTAGGGTCATAATCCAATTTCATAGCACGTTTCCAAAACTGAATCCATTGCTTTTGGTTTATATAATTTTCTGTGTTGTAAAAATAAGTGCTTTCCACACATAACAACACATGCATGTGTTGATTATACGAATTATCAATAGGATTGACCGTTACCTCTGTCGCTCGCATAAAACCAATTAAATTTTTAGCCACTTTTTTATATTGCATCATTCGGCGAAAGCCTTGAGCCATATCCGATAAACTTTTGTTTAATTCTTCGCCATCATAAACGTTTTTAACAGTTAATGTGAGAAATACCCATCTTGCCTTTGGTTTTCGCCTTACCACTTCGGCAACGATTTTTTTCGTTTGGCTGCTGTGTTTCATGGCTCTCCTCCAATTGCATAATGAACACAATCGAGATTTACAAAACCATGTCTTAAACAATTTTAAATGCCCTGTATCTTCATCGGCTTTAAACTCTAAAACAGTACCACACTCTTTTACCCGTTCAGCCTTTTTGAATTCTAAAATGTGAAGCAACTCATAGTAATTGACGTTTGATAGTTTCTTAGTTCGCCAAGGTCTTTCCTTGCCACTTTTTGTCTTATCGACCAAGACCCTTGAACTTTGGTCCGAATAAATGCTATAATTATCGCACATAATATATAAAGAACCCCCATCTGTATTTTGATTTTTGTGTGGTAACTTAAATCTAACAGATGGGATTTTTATATTCAAGGATTTTAATAGATAAATAGATTCGCAAAACCCTTACATATCAATGCTTTGAACACTATATTTAGTCATAAAATAAAAATGATGTTATTTCTATATGTATCAAGAATAGAAAGAATTGGTTTCTCGCTCCGCTCAAAACCACAAAAAAGCACCTGGAAAGGTGCTTTTTTATAGTTCCAAACCTCGGTCCCGCTCTTTATTCATTTCCTGCTTATGAACCTTTTCAAATTCGTTCATTTTAGGCTCTAAATTCAATTTCTCCTGCGTTTGAGAGGTTTTATCCTTAACTTTGTCTACAAGCCCCTTAAAAACGTTTTTAAAGGCTTTTAAGCCGTTTGTACGCTCCTTTAGGAATTCTCTAGTACTTTGATAAATTAAACGAATATCACGCTGTAAATCGCTTATTTGGCTTCTTAATCCGCTATTCTCTCGTAACAACTGCATATTTTCCTGTCTTAATTCTTTATTTTTGCTGGAAACTGTTTGCCACTCCTTATAAACGATATTCAGTTTTTGACCCAAATCTTTATTTTCCTTCGCTAGATCGGTGTTCAATAATTTTTCCAAACTGCCTTTTAACCGTTTATTTTCTTTCGCAGCACGAACCATTTCTTTAAATTGCTGTTCCGAAAGAATCACATTTCCAGTCGGTTTCTTTTGTATCTCTTTTTTCGGTATCCCTAAAAAATTCTTTTCTTCGCTCTTTACTTCCACTTGCTTAAATTCCCTTTTAGCTTGGACTTTTACGTCATCCGGCACTTTTTCATTCAAAGCCTGCAATTCACTTTTCTTTTCCTTGAGATTTTTTTCTAGAGAATCAATCTCTTTTTCGAGTGCCTGCTTTTTAAATTCCCTCGTTTCGAGATGCTCCCGAGTTGAACCTTTTTCGCCACGCTCTAACTCAAAGCCTTGCTCCTGCATGTGCTTAGGAAAATTATCTTGTAACCAAAGCAATTCTTGCCGGTTAAACACGTTTTTACTTTGCAACCTACCGTCACGCATCGGCACAACACCAAGATGCATGTGAGGCGTTTTTTCGTCGTTATGAACGACGGCATAAGCGATATTTTGCTCACCATAGCGTTCAGCGAGTAAGTCATAACTTTCTTCAAAAAATCGTTTTTGTTCGTCTGGATCTAATCGGTCAAAAAATTCTCTGTCCGATGTTATCATCAACTCATTTACAAGCACCGCGTCTTTCCGCGTTTTCCTTGTGCTTGTTTTTTGCGATTCAATAATTTCCTTCACTCGTTTGTTATAATCAATATTTTTTCCATTCACCAAATCATAATTTTCATGAGAACGCTCTTTATCAATGTCAGGATTCGTTTTACTCTCCCGCTCTCTTTGGTTGTGAAATTGAATTCCTTTCAAATCATGCGACTTCATTTTTGCCATTCGAACCACCGCATAACTCAAAAAAATCAGCTCCATTTCGGGGAATCATTCCGGCGTAACTTCCATGTAAAGTATAACGCACTATACTTTACCCTGTAAAGTGTGCGGTCGGCACAGCCGACAAAGACCTTGGGCTACTCGCCCAAACCCCGCCAGATTTTGAAAATCTGGACAAACAATATCAACCCCCCAACCCCCCAATAACTTGGGGGGCTCCCTCGCCGGTAGGCAGGTCGAAAAAAGTGTTTTTCGACAAGCCAAGAGGGTTCGGGTGTGGCAAGGTTGTCAACGCCTTTCCGCTCCTTATCCTCATTCGCTGCGCTCATTCCGGTACCGCTCCAAGACATTGACAACCGCCATAGCTAGCACTCTTATTTTTATTTGCAATTTGCCATAAAAAAAGAGTGGCTACAGCCACCCTCTTAATAAACCACATGAACGCGCCCGTTCTCTCCAATCTGAACGGGTTGCCCGTACACATCATCAAAGTACATATGATCACCGTACATTTCTTTCATTCCTTCTCTATCGCCAATGTATTCACGTTCACCGAAATTGTATTTATCGCCATAACGTTCTACAAAATAATCTCTAGCTTCTTCAATGCTATTGAAATCGGGAAAATTGGCTTCGTCTTCTCTTGAGATCATCATTTTATTCCACGTCCTTTTCATCGAGCAACTGCCCGTTGATTTCCTTTTGCTCTTCTTCCGTCAGCAACCGTTTTTCCTGCTCTATGTAGTTTTTCTGACCCCAGTTGTACATGATTGCATAAACGTATTTTGTTAAATCCTTTTCTTTGTACTGGTCCAGGTCGCCATCTTCAAACTTTTTCTAGCTTCTTTGAAAAGACCAGAAAAAACGATCAATCGTTTGCCTTTCACCGTTAAGGGTAAATCAGAGATGTTACCCTTATATTTTAAATAAAGTTTACAAATCTAAAAAAAGTGTTTTTATCTCCGACTTCCATAAACAGAGAAAGTACCTATATGTCCTGTATAATTGCTATTCTTATAAAAAGATCTTGTTGTTTTTAGATAATAGGTGCCATTTTTAGTACAGCTGTACTCCTTAACAGTGTAATATAAAGTATTTGTAGAACCAGCTATAACACTTGCTACAGACCAAGCAGCAGATGCACCTACTCCTGGTACAGCGACTGCTATTGCAGCAGCTACTGCAGCGACTCCTGTTTTTGGAATCCATGTAGATCTATAACGAGTACTACCGATCTTTTTATATGCACAAGAATTTGCTCCCATTAAAGAAACTTCATTTGATTTTGTTGAATTGGGCACTAGTGCACTGTCTATTGAATTTTTACTATTATGATTCTCAAGTTCTTCTTTACCTAACTCCACAATATCTTTATACTGCTCATCTGATAATTTGACTCCATCTAATATAGCTTCATTTGTTTTTAAGTTCAAAGATGCTTCGGAAAGAATTTCTCCTTTACCATTCTTTACTATTACTTTACTAACTTCATCCTTAACTTCTCGTTCAAATAAAATCTCTTCTCCATCAACAACAATTGATTCAGTTGTAGATAGATTAGAAGCATCCACGTTTAATGGTGTTACAGTAGACAAAGTTAGTAATATCGTTAAGAATGAAAACAAAAGCTTTTTTCCCATAATTTTAAATCAACTCCTAATATATAAATTTTTATTATTGCTAAAAAATAAAGGAAGTGAAACCTAGTGAAAAATCAAGAATCCAAAAATAAAAATCGTGAAAAAGGTGAATCGATTTTAATAATAATTGGACTATTTTTTGCAGTTATAAGTCTATTTTACGAAAGAATTTTTCCAATTATTTTTGTAATAACTGCAATTATTTTCTTAAGAAGAAGTATCAAAAATATTAAAATCAAAGACTATAAAACCGCGTATAAAAATATAGGTATAGTAATCATCTTCTTAATCGGTATGTTTTTATCTATTTAATCTGTCCTTAATATACCACAAAACTTTCAAAAATATTATCATTTTCAAAAAAATATAAATAGAATTAGTTAATGACAAATAAAGTAAATTTAATTCTAAAACGAAAGCTCCTGGCTTTTCTTTCGTTCTTCCTGCTTTAGGAGGATTTAAAATGAAAAAGAGGTTTCTTTCTGCTTTAGTTCTTGCTTTTGTTTTTGGAATAATTTTACCGTCTACTAGTTTTGCATCGACAGATTTGAAAACAGAAAAGTAATTATAACTGGCACGGCTTTAGCTGGATTAATTATCCTATTTAGAAAAATATTTAAAAAAAACAAACAAAAAACTAGTTAGAAAAGAAGAGTGACTCTACAAAATTAAGTCACTCTTCTTTTAACAATAAATACTCTCTTAAATAATATATTTTATAGCTCCCTTAAACACTGTCACTTCA
>JAJYSY010000033.1 GCA_021793375.1 Bacteroidota bacterium
CTGTCGCATCCCGGCGAGTACCTAATTCAAATTGAGGTTGTAAGCGTTTTTCTATATAAAAATCAACCGGATTTTTAATTTCGCTTTTATTGTATTGAGGAAGACTACCGATATAATTATCTGTATCCAATCCAAAAGTAGGAGAGGAGTTTTGATGGAGAATAGCTAAGTTTTTTGCAAAATTCACCCAGAAATCTTTTTGTTTTTCTCCGGGTGAAATGTATTCTAAAAGCAAATAACTATAAGTAGAGATTTCTCCAAAACCGATGATTTTAGGGATTTTAAAAGATTTTGTTTCAGCTAATCTTTTTAAACCATCAGCTTCTTTTTCAAACATTTTTGGAAATCGAGAAGTGAAATTAATCTTGACAACTTTATTTCCGATTGTAGTTTTTAAAAGAAAAACATCATTAATGTCTCCACCTTGCAAGGCAGAAAAACCTTGAAGTGTAAGCTTTTCTTTTTCCGCTATTTTTTGAAGAAGCTGTTGGATGATATTTTATTTTCTGATATAAGTTAAATACGAAAAAGAATGTTTATGGTATTTATCTGCAGAATGAAAAAAATCAGATTGTAATTTCCAGTTTTTAGAATCTATTTCCGGAAAAAAAGCATCTCCATCATTAAAATCGTGATGAATTCTTGTCAACTCAATTTTATTGCTGAAAGGCAAACCTTGTTTATAGATTTCTCCACCACCCACAATACAGATTTCATTTCCTTGTGCAACTTCTTTTGCTTTTTCAATGGCTTCTTCAAGGTTGTGGGCAATAATGCAATTTTCTGCTTTATAATCTTTGTTTTTAGTTAAGATGATATTTTTTCTTCCTGGTAGGGGATTAGGAAGAGTTTCAAAAGTTTTTCTTCCCATAATTACCGGATTTCCCATAGTAATTTTTTTAAATCTCTTTATATCGTGAGGAAGATGCCAAAGAAGTTTTCCATCTTTTCCTAAAGCATTATTTTCGCCGGCAGCGGCAACCATTGAGATAATCATAAAATTATTATTTAAAAAATTAAATCTTATTTCAGTAAGGTCAAATTTAGTATTTTTATCATCAAAAGCCTTATTTATGCAGACGATAAAAGAATACTTTCCCACAATTCAAAATTATACTTATTTCAACACTCCCGGAATTGGGCTTATTTCTAAAGATGTTTATGAATATAGAAAAAACAGATATGAAGAACTTTTTCAAACCGGAAGTGAAATGATGATGAATAATGCAGTGGTTTTTTCTGAAGTAAGAGAAAAAATCGCTGAGGTTTATCATGCAAATCCGGCTTATATTTCTTTGCATCCTGCTTTTTCTTTTGGATTTAATGCAATTCTTGAAGGCTTGAAACCCGGATTAAAAATTTTGTTGTTAAAAGATGATTATCCTTCTATAAACTTTGCGGTAGAAGCAAGGGATTTTAAAATTTCTTATGCGGAAATCAATGAAAATATGGAAGAAAATATTGCGGAAAAATTCTTAGAAGAACGTCCTGAAGTTTTTATTTTCAGCCAAGTTCAGTATTTGAATGGTATAAAAATAGATTTTTCTTTTGTAAATCAGTTAAAAAAAGAATATCCGGATACTTTATTTATTGCAGATGGAACGCAGTATTTAGGAACTGAAGCATTTGATTTTAATAATTCGGGAATAGATATTTTAGGGGCAAGTGCTTATAAATGGTTGGGCGCAGGTTTAGGAAATGGTTTTTTCATGTTTAAACCTGAGGTGGAGGAAATTCTTCAGCCTAAAAACTTAGGATTTGGTTCAACATTAGGAAAATATAAAGAAGAGGGAAATACTTTAATCGGAAAGTTTGAAGGTAGTCATTTGGATCCGGCTAATATTGGAAGCATAAAAACAGCTTTAAATTTTCAACAAAAAATCGGAATTGCTAAAATAGAAAATAAGGTAAAAAGTTTGAGCAAATTAGCTCAAACAGCTTTTCAAGATCTCGGTCTTTTAGAAAATACAGTAATTCGGCGTTCGCAGCATTCTTCTATTTTTAATTTAAAAGCAGGTCAACAAATTTTTGAAAAGCTGGAAGAAAATGCTGTTTTGTGTTCCCAAAGAGGAGAGGGAATCCGTGTGGGATTACATTATTATAACACAGAAAAAGATCTTGAAAAGTTGCTTAAATTATTGAAATCCTAAAAAGTTATTCTTCTTCCTCTTTGATGTTATTCCAACCGCGGGCGATGAGTTCAATTTTTTCTCCTCCTCTTGTGATGAGGTGGATTCCTTCATTGGCATCAGTAACATGACCGATTACCGTCAGGTTGGGATTTCCTTTTATTTTATTATAATCTTTTTGATCAATCGTGAAAAGCAATTCATAATCTTCTCCACCGTTGAGCAAAACTGTAGTGCTGTCTAAATTAAATTCTTCACAAACTGTGATCACAGCAGGATCGAGAGGGAGTTTTTCTTCAAAAAGATTCATTCCGGTTTTAGAGTTTTTACACAAGTGAATGATTTCTGAAGATAATCCATCGCTGATGTCAATCATAGCAGTGGGTTTTACTTCTAATTTTTTTAAAATCTGCGGAATATCTTTTCTTGCTTCGGGTTTTAATTGACGTTCTACAATATAACTGTATGGCTCAAGATCGGGTTGTGCATTGGGGTTTACTTTAAAAACTTCGTTTTCTCTTTCCAAAACTTGTAAGCCCATATAAGCTCCACCTAAATCACCGGAAACCACCAATAAATCATTGGGTTTTGCGCCGCTTCTTTTTACGATATCATCACTTTTGGCTTTTCCTAAGGCGGTGATGCTGATGATTAAACCCGATTTTGAAGAAGTGGTGTCTCCTCCGATTAAATCTACATTATAATTTTTTGCAGCCAATAGCATTCCGCTGTATAATTCTTCTACAGCTTCTACAGGAAATCTGCTGGAAAGTGCAAGAGAAACTGTGAATTGTGTGGCTTCTGCATTCATGGCATAAATGTCAGATAAATTGACTACAACTGCTTTATAACCCAAATGCTTTAATGGCATATATCCTAAATTAAAATGGATTCCTTCTGCCAACAAATCAGTGGAAACTAAAACATCTTCATTTTCATAATTGAGGATGGCAGCATCATCTCCAACTCCTAATTTTGTAGATTTTCGTTTGATTTTAATGTGTTTTGTCAGGTGATCTATCAAACCAAATTCTCCTAATTCAGATAAAGGAGTTAAGGGATTTTTATCGTCGAACATAATTATATTTAATTTTTTGAATTGTAAAATTAATCAAAAAGTGGACCGCCAAAAGGATTTTTTGTTCTTAATCTTCCTAAGTGTTGATAGGCTAAATCTGTTGCTTCTCTTCCTCTTGGAGTTCTGTTTATAAAACCTTGTTGAATGAGAAAAGGTTCATAAACTTCTTCTATGGTTTCAGCGTTTTCGCTTACAGCTGTTGCCAAAGTGGTTAAGCCAACCGGGCCTCCTTTAAATTTATCGATGATGGTGCTTAAGATTTTATTATCCATTTCATCTAATCCGTGTTGGTCAACATTTAAAGCACTTAATCCGAATTTAGCGATTTTAATATCGATACTTCCATTTCCTTTGATTTGGGCAAAATCTCTAATTCTTCTTAAAAGTGCATTGGCAATTCTTGGAGTTCCTCTACTTCTTCCTGCAATTTCTATTGCGGCGTCAAGACTGATTGGAACATTGAGAATATCAGCACTTCTTTGAACAATATCGGCTAATAATTCTGTGTTGTAATATTCTAATCTGTTAGAAATACCAAATCTTGCGCGCATGGGAGCGGTTAATAAACCTGAGCGAGTTGTAGCGCCAACTAAGGTAAATGGATCTAAATTGATTTGTACCGTTCTGGCATTTGGGCCGGATTCGATCATAATATCAATTCGGAAATCTTCCATAGCGGAGTAGAGGTATTCTTCTACAATCGGACTGAGTCTATGGATTTCATCTATAAAAAGTACATCTTTATTTTCCAGATTGGTCAATAATCCGGCTAAATCTCCGGGTTTGTCTAAAACAGGACCAGAAGTTACTTTAATCCCTACCTCTAATTCATTGGCTAAGATATGAGCAAGTGTAGTTTTTCCTAATCCCGGCGGGCCGTGGAATAGGGTATGATCTAATGCTTCATCTCTCATTTTTGCGGCTTCAACAAAAATTTTCAGGTTTTCCAAAACTTTTTGTTGTCCGGCAAAATCATCAAAACTCAAGGGTCTTAAAGCTCTTTCGATGTCTTTTTCTTCTTGAGAAAAATGTTCGTCAGTAGGATCTAAATTATCATTCATAAAAACAAAGATAAAGAAAAAAGCCTTTTCCAAATTGAAAAAGGCTTTATAAGATTGTTATTGATTTTACGGATTATATTTCAGGTTCCGGTTCATTGTCGTGTTGCGGTAAATTCTGAGGGATATAATCTTGTCCCGGAATAACATAGTCTGTTCCGTCGTTGTTTAGTTTACTGTAGTCGTAAGCCCAACGGTAAACAGATGGGATTTCTCCGGGCCAGTTTCCGTGAATTCTTGCCACAGGGGTAGTCCATTCCAGGGTATTGGATTTCCAAGGGTTTTTAGGTGCTTTAGCGCCATAAATCATAGAGTAGAAGAAGTTAGCTAAGAATACCAGCTGAACTGCTCCGGTGATTATGGCAAATACAGTCATCAAGATATTAGCATCAATCAAATCATCGAAATAAGGGAATGCTGAGTTGGTGTAATATCTACGAGGGAGTCCTGCTAAACCTACGAAGTGCATAGGGAAGAAAACTCCATAAACTCCAACCATGGTTACCCAGAAGTGGATATATCCCATAGTTTTGTTCATCATTTTCCCATACATTTTCGGATACCAGTGGTAAATTCCTGCAAAGAATCCAAAGGCAGCAGAAATACCCATAACCAAGTGGAAGTGTGCAATTACGAAATAAGTGTCGTGTACGTGAATATCTAAAGTACTGTCTCCTACAACGATTCCGGTTAATCCTCCTGAAATAAAGGTAGATACCATTCCGATAGAGAAGAGCATTGCCGGGTTGAGTTGTAGATTTCCTTTCCATATTGTGGTGGTCCAGTTAAATGCTTTTACTGCTGAAGGGATTGCAATCAGTAGTGTTGTAAAAGTAAATACAGAACCTAAGAATGGGTTCATTCCAGAAACGAACATGTGGTGTCCCCAAACTAAAGTAGATAAGAATGCAATAGCTAAAAGAGAAGCAATCATCGCTCTATATCCGAAAATTGGTTTTCTTGCATTTGTAGCTAACACTTCAGAAACAATTCCCATTGCCGGAAGAATAACAATATAAACCTCAGGGTGTCCTAAGAACCAGAACAAGTGTTGGAAAAGCACCGGAGAACCTCCTTCGTGTGCCAATACTTCTCCTTGGATATAAATATCACTCAAGAAGAAAGAAGTTCCAAAACTATGGTCCATCAACAATAATAAAGCAGCTGAAAGTAATACCGGGAAAGACAATATTCCTACAATAGCTGTAATTAAGAAAGACCAAATAGTTAGCGGAAGACGTGTCATTGTCATTCCTTTTGTTCTCATGTTTATAATAGTAACAATATAGTTAATAGACCCTAATAAGGACTGTGCAATAAAGAAAACCATTGCAATAATCCATAATGCCATTCCTGTTCCTGATCCTGAAGCGGCTTCAGGTACAGCACTTAATGGAGGGTAAACGGTCCAACCTCCCATTGGTGGTCCTCCTTGTACAAACAAAGAGCTCAACATAATACAGCAAGAAATGAAAAACAGCCAAGAGGATAACATATTGATAAATCCTGAGGCCATATCTCTTGCTCCAATTTGTAGTGGGATTAAGATGTTACTAAAAGTTCCTGATAGACCTGCGGTCATTACAAAGAAAACCATAATAGTTCCGTGCATGGTGACCAATCCTAAATAAGCATCAGGGGTCATTACTCCATCAGGAGCCCATTTTTCTCCTAAGAACATTGAAAATATTGCTTGTGACTGTTCTGGCCAAGCAATTTGGATTCTAAATAAAATGGACATTAAGATTCCGATTACGGCCATTGCCATACCGGTAATCATAAATTGCTTTCCAATTATTTTATGATCCTGACTGAAAACATATTTTGTTATGAAAGACTGTTTGTGCTCTTTGTGTTCAGGCTCCGCTTGTCCTTCTGCCATTACGTTTGCTGTTGCTGACATATTCTGGTTACTATTTTTTGTTTTTTAGTTTACGTGTATTAAATCTTAATTTTTAAAACACTGCTTTTTAGATGTTCAAATATATGATATTGTTTTGGTTATTTTAGTTTGCTTTTAGCTCTTCTCCATAGTTTCTCCAAACGTAGGTTGTTCAGCAAGCCATTCTTCAAACTCATCTTGTTCTTCAACAATGATTTTCATCTGCATATTGTAATGGCTGGTTCCACAAACTTTATTACATAAAACAAAGTAGTCAAATTCGTATTCATCTAAAGGTTCGTCTCCTGCGGCTGCAAGTTTCTCACTTTCTTTTTTTCTGTAAGTATTGATGGTTTCTACTTTATCCAACATATAAGGACGTTTTCTCATCTCTTCTGTGGTGATGGTTGGTGTAAAAGCATATTGAGTTACCATTCCCGGTACAACGTTCATTTGTGCTCTGAATAAAGGGAAATAAGCAGAGTGAATTACGTCTTGTGAACGCATTTTAAACAATACTTTTTGTCCGACAGGTAAGTGTAATTCAGAAACAACGATATCGTCTTCTGAATAAGGGTCGCTTTCATCTACTCCTAAAGAGTTGATTCCTTCAATAAAACGGACGTTTGCTTTTCCAAGAGTGTTATCATCTCCTGCATAACGAGCTTTCCATCCGTATTGGTATGCATAAAGCTCAACCACCATAACATCGTCATCTTCTTCAGATACGTTCATAATATCTGACCAAGTGAAAAGTCCATAAACAATTAAGATGGCTAAAACGATAACCGGGATAATTGTCCAAGCAAACTCTAATTTATCGTGGTCAGGGAAGAATTTTGCAACCAATCCTTTTCTACCGTGGTATTTGTAAGAAAAGTAGAAGATTAAAGCTTGCATTAATACTTGCACCAGCATAATTACTATTGCTGTAGTAAAAAATAGAGTATCTAATTCAACTCCTTCTGCTGAAGCTGCTTTTGGTGGATATAATTTGGAATATTCCCAGAAGTTAAAAATCATAAATCCGTAGAATAAAATTCCAAATGTGAGCATTAAATACCCCTGAATTCTATTGTCTCGAGAGTCATTAACTCCGGCATAGGATTCAGATTTTTTTGTTTTTGCAAGTTGGAATATTTTTGATATCTGCCATGCAGTTATCACCAATAAACCTAAAACGATTAATATAAGAAATACAGTCATCTTTTATTTTCTTCAGTTATTAAACAAATTCTTCTTAATATTCAAAATTTTCACTTTCTTTCATATACGGACTTCCTTCCGGTTTTAGCGGTACTTTACCTAATGCTGTTCCTACGATTAAGATGAATAATCCAAGGAAGAAGATTAAACCTGCTATTTCCGGGATTCCGAATGAACCATATAGTCCAACAGTTGATGGAACAACCATATTGTATAAGCTCATATAATGTCCGATTAACAAGACAATTCCTACGAATTCTGTAAACCAAGGGATTCTCTTGAAATCGCTACTCATCAAGATGAGTATTGGGAATACAAAGTTAAGTATTAATGGTAATAAGAAAGAGAGCTTATAGTTTTGTAATCTTAAAACGAAGTAAGAAGCTTCTTCCGGGATATTTGCATACCAGATCAACATAAACTGTGAGAACCATAAATAAGTCCAGAAAATACTGAAAGCAAAGATATATTTTGCTAAATCGTGGATATGGCTATCATTGATAAAGTCTAAATGTCCTTTTCTCTTTAGGTAGATAGTGGTGATGGCGATTACGGTAATTCCACAAACGAATAAGCTCGCGAATAGGTACCACGCATACATTGCACTATACCAGTGTGGTTGCATAGACATAAACCAATCCCACACCATAGTAGATTCAGAAAGTCCGAATAAGATTAAGAACACAACTGAAATATTATAGTTTTTCTTGGTGTATGTGTAATCTGTCATATCACTTTGTGCCAAAGAGTTTTTGGTCATAAAATGACGATAAACGTTCCAGATAAGTAGGTAGATTACTAATCTAACAATAAATCCGGGTTTGTTTAGGTACACTGATTTTCCTTGTAAGACTTCATCTTGAGCCACTAAGTCTGGATTCATCCAAGGGTAGAAGTAAGTTCCTACCAATAAGACGATGATTGCAACAATTATAGAACCAGGTAAAACATATTTGTGAATGGCTTCCATAACTCTAAAGAGCAGGGGAGACCATCCGGCTTCAGAAACATGCTGAATAGCTTGGAAGACCAAGGCTCCTAAAGCAATCATAAAGAAGAAGAAAGCACCTATAAAAGTAGCCGCCCAGGGTCTTGCTTTTAATTGGTGTAATGCTTTATCTAATTTACTTTGATCTTTTGTAAAATCTACTTCATCACTATATTGTCTTGATTTTTCAGCAAAACCGGACTGATGAAGTTCGTCTATTTTTTGATCTTCATTAAGACGGAGTTCGTTACTTTTAGCTTGTTGAGCAGCCACAATTTCTTTCACCTCTTCTGTGTTGCTTGGCGTTGTCATAAAACCATAAGCGATTCCGATAGCACCGAGCACTATTAGGATGAGGGATAAAACTTTCAAATTACCTGGTAGCTTAAACATATTCGAATTTATAATGCGGTTATATATTTACTTAATTTTGGTTTTTTAGAGCCATACGGGTTTTGTGATTCGGATTGATCTCTACATCAAAATTATCCCGATTGAGCAATGTATCCTTTTCAAATTCTCTTTTGTCCTCTCCGTTTAATTCATCTTTTAGAGTTTGGACATAATGAACAATTTGCCAACGTTCTTTGGTGGTGGTTTGATGAGCGTAAGACCCCATATTATTAAGGCCATAATACATTACGTGAAAAATATTTCCTTCGCTCATATCACGGTTTGGATCATCAAATCCAGGGATTCCCATAAACTTTTCCCTTTCTGCCAAGGGGCCATTTCCATCTCCTCCAAAACCATGACAAATTGCACAGTACACATCATATAATTGTCCTCCTTTATTTACGTTTCTTTCTGTAAAAGGCAGAGGGTTTTTCAGATTTTCAGCAGCAGCTTTTTGGCCATTTCTATCATTTGCATATTCATAAACTTCCCAACCTCTTGGAATGGTATTTTCTGCAGGAGATAATGCAGATTGCCCATCGGGGAAAATTTCATATTCTCCGTAAGTTTCATAGCTCGGAGATTCATACATATCAGGGAAATATTGGTAATTAGGCCCTTTCTTTTTGTTGAAACAAGCAGTAGCCGTAAAAGCCAAAAAGATTACTAATATGGATTTATATATATACTTCATGAGATTACTATTCATTTAAAATATTAATTTCTACAGCACCAGTACTGCTTAAGAATTTAGTGATTTCTTCTGTATCGTGGTCTCCTTCTAACTCTACTTCCATCAAGAAGTGGTCGTCAGTAGTTCTTGGATCTGGGTTTTCAGCTTTTTTGAAAGGCCAAATTCTACTTCTCAGATAGAAGGTTATAACCATAAAGTGTCCGGCAAAAAATACGGTAAGCTCGAACATAACAACCACAAATGAAGGCATATTTTGCCACCAAGAGAAACTTGGTTTTCCTCCAATGTTTTGAGGCCAATCAACAATCATCATATAGTTTGTCATCCAAATAGCAAAAGCTAATCCGGCTAAGCCATATAAGAATGAGGTAATAGCAAGACGAGTTGGTTTTAAGCCCATTGCTTTGTCCAATCCGTGAACAGGGAAGGGACAAAAAACTTCTCTAACCTTATAGTTTGCAGAGCGGGCTTCTTTTACCGCTTCTAAAACAAGGTCATCATCTGTATAAAATGCGTGAATTACTTTTGACATAATTACAGTTTATTATTTTTTAAGTTAAGGGCTTGACCGGCCCAGTTTTCAGTTTTAGCAGTTTCGGCAGAGAAAGCTGGAATTAAAGCTTCTATAACCAAATAATCTTGCTCTTCTAATTTAGATACTTGATCGTAAGTATGAATACCCAATTTGTTTAAATCTTTTTCTATAATAGAACCAAGACCTGTGATTTTTTGTAAATCGTCCGGAGTATCCACCTCTGGATTATAAGCTCCAATACGATTTAAAATCTCTTCAATGGCTTTTACTTCTGTTTTATCAGATACGTTTTGGCCAACTTTATATTTTTCAGGAAGTTCAGTTCCCGGGTTTAAAACCATTGCACCATCTCCTTCAACAGCTCTTCTTGCTTTGTAATATTCTCCGGAGCTTTTTAAGATTGATTTAATCTCAGCTTGTGGAATTACCGGGAAGGTTCTTGCGTATAATAAGAATAATACAGAGAAGAATCCTATGGTTCCGATAAATACTCCAATATCAACAAAAGTAGGAGAGAACATTGCCCAACCTGATGGTAAACGGTCGTGACTTAAGTTAACAACAATAATGTTGAAACGCTCAAACCACATTCCGATGTTAATAAGCAATGCGATGATATAAGTGATAAATATATTTCTTCTGACTTTTTTAATAAAGAAAAATAGCGGAGCAATACTGTTGCAAATAATCAGTGACCAGAACGCCCACCAATAAGGACCTGTTGCAGCTCCAAAAGATAAATAAGTGTAGTTTTCATATTCACTTCCTGAATACCAAGCGATGAAATATTCGGTAGCATAAGCAACAGAAACAATTCCACCTACAACTAAGATTACTTTGTTCATATATTCGATATGAAGCATAGTAATGTATTCTTCCATATGAAGAACTTTACGCATAACGATAAGTAATGTTTGTACCATTGCAAAACCTGAGAAAACAGCTCCTGCAACGAAGTAAGGCGGATAAATGTTACTGTGCCATCCCGGTACAACTGAAGTTGCGAAGTCAAACGATACTGTGGTGTGAACAGAAAGTACAAGCGGAGTTGCTAAACCTGCTAAAACCAAGTGTACTTCTTCCCAACGTTGCCAGTCTTTGACACGTCCGCTCCATCCAAAGCTTAGAATACCATATATTTTTCTTTGGAATTCATTTTTGGTTCTGTCTCTAACCATTGCAAAGTCCGGTAAAAGACCGGTGTACCAAAACACCAAGGAAATAGAGAGGTAAGTTGCAATTGCAAATACGTCCCAAAGTAGGGGGGAGTTAAAGTTAATCCAAAGAGAACCGAATTGGTTTGGTATTGGAAGAACCCAATACGCCAACCATATACGTCCCATATGGATAAGCGGGAATAATCCTGCTTGAACTACTGCAAAAATGGTCATAGCCTCTGCAGATCTGTTTACTCCCATACGCCATTTTTGGCGGAAGAGCAAAAGTACGGCAGAAATAAGTGTTCCTGCGTGACCAATCCCTACCCACCAAACAAAGTTGGTAATATCCCAGGCCCAACCAATGGTTTTGTTTAGTCCCCAGGTACCAATTCCTGTAGATATGAGATATACTATACACCCAAGTCCCCAGACAAAGGCAATCAGGGCTATAGTGAAAATAGCCCACCAAGATTTATTAGCTTTTCCAAGTATAGGAGCGACAATGTCTTCCGTAACATCATGATAACTTTTTTCGCCTAAAACAAGTGGCTCTCTAATTGGTGCTTCGTAATGGTGTAACGACATATTATTTTATTAATAATGGTTTAACCTGTTATACAATTATATATTTATGCGTCTTTTAAATTCTTTACTTTTGTTTGATACATCACATTAGGTTTAGTTCCTAATGACTCCAGTAATCTATACATACGCTTATTTTTACGCTTTTCAGAAATCTCTGAACCTTCGATATTCACATCTCCAAAGGTAATTGCCCCTGGTTCACAAGCAATAGAGCAAGCCGTGTGGAATTCTCCATCTTCAATTGCTCTTCCATCTTTTTTAGCTTCTAAAATAGTTGCTTGTGTCATTTGAATACATAATGAACATTTCTCCATAACTCCTCGAGAACGAACAGTAACATCCGGGTTTAATACCATACGACCTAAATCGTTGTTCATGTTGTAATCAAACTCATCATTTTCTTTGTATTCAAACCAGTTGAAACGACGAACTTTATAAGGGCAGTTGTTTGCACAGTAACGTGTACCAACACAACGATTATAAACCATTTGGTTTTGTCCTTGACGTCCGTGAGTAATCGCTGCTACCGGACAAACTGTTTCACAAGGAGCGTGATTACAGTGCTGACACATAACCGGTTGGAAAGCCACTTCCGGATTTTCATAAGAAGGGGTTTCGATTGATGTGTAAGGTTTGAAAGCCGGTAAGTCTTTAAGCGCTTGTTTTTCTTCCTCAAAAGTATCTTCAGAAGCGTAATATCTATCGATACGCAGCCAGTGCATATCTCTAAACTTTCTCACTTCGGTTTTACCAACTACAGGAACGTTGTTTTCTGCATGACATGCAATTACACAAGCTCCACAGCCTGTACAGGCGTTTAAGTCGATAGACATATTAAAGTGATGCCCTAAAGTGTCATCAAAAGATGTCCAAAGATCAACTTTATCGCTTCGTACAGATACATTTTCATGGTCGTGATCTGTAACCGGAACAGGGTTCCAGTCGTCTTGAGGTTTATTGATGAAATCTTCTAAAGAAACTTCTTGAATAATGTTTCTTCCTACCATTGTGTTTTGAAGCTGAACTAAAGCAAATTCGTGTTCGCCTTTGGTCAACTCTAAAGAAACATCTTGGAAGTTTTTAAAGTCTTTGTAAAGCGGGTAGGTATTGATACCTGTTTGCATTTCTTCTTGCATTCCTGCTTTTCTTCCATATCCTAAAGCTAATCCGATGGTTCCCGGAGCTTGACCGGGTTGAATCATTACCGGAACTTTTTCGATGCTTACATCGCCGGCTTTAAGATTTACATAGCTACCGTTTAATGCTCCGTTAGAAACATTCCAGTTTTTTACGCCTAACTTATCTGCATCTGCTTTAGACATAGAGATAAAGTTATCCCAAGTAGAACGTGTGATAGGGTCTGGTAATTCTTGTAACCAAGGGTTGTTGGCTTGCTGTCCGTCTCCTATTGCGGTAGAAGTATATAGCGTTAATTCAAAACCTTTGGGTTTCTCAGCGTTTAATAACTTTTGAGCAGCGCTGTCAACATTTATGGATTCTGTTTCTTCTTCCTCATTGTCATTGTTTTCATCAGAGGATTCAGCAACAGAAGATTCAAACAATCCGTCATGTAAAGCAGTATTCCAAGAGCTTCCTCCTAAAATATTTTCTTCCCAGTTTTCTTTTAGAAAATCATAGAATTTCGTGTCATTTTCTGTCCAAGCTAAAAGCGATTCTTGAAATTGACGCGTGTTAAACAGGGTTTGGATTGTAGGCTGAATTAAGCTGTAATCTTTATCTGTAAATTGAACATCTCCCCAGCTTTCTAAAAAGTGTGGAGTAGTGGCAATATATTTACATTTTTCTGCAGTTTCATCTTCTTTCATAGAGAAAGAAACACTACAGTCAACTTTTTCTAATCCCTCGATAAATTCTTGAGCATTAGGTAAACTGTAAGCAGGGTTTACACCGGCGATTAATAAAGCGCCAATTTTTCCTGCATTCATATCTTTTACTAACTGCTGAACTTCCTCATTGTTTCCTTGACGAGTTAAACGAGGATTATCAGTGTCTATAATTTTACTTCCTAAAGCTTCATTAATAGCTAAAGCTAAAAGCTGTGCTTCTGTTTCTTGGATTCCTGTTACCAGGATAGCATTTTTTCCTGCTGATTTTAATTGAGAAGCAGCTTTGACAACAGCATCTTCTAATTGTGAAGATAAATCGCCGCTGTTTGTAGAGCCTTTAACGATATTGTTGTAAAGTGCTACTAAAACTTGTTTCTGCTCAGAAGGTTTAGTTAATATTCTTTTGTCTGCATTGGCACCGGTTAAAGACATATTAGCTTCAAATTGAATATGTCTTGACATGTCGCCATTTTCAGGGTTTCTGCTTGCAGCATAACTTGCGTTATGGCCTCCTCCTTGCCAGTCGCCAACGATATCAGCACCTATGGAAACAATGGTTTTTGCATTTGCAAAATTATAAGAAGGAAGTGCGCGTCTGCCATATTTTGCTTGGAAAGCATTTAGTGTGGCATCTTCAGAAATAGTGTCATAAACAACGTGACGAGCGTTATATTTTTCAGAGAACTCTCTGATGATTTTATCTGTAGTCGGACTGGCAAAAGTTTGCGTTAGCAAAACAATTTCTCCGGAAGTTTTAGATAAATCGTCTTTGATTTTTTCATCTAAAGAGCTCCAAGAAGTTTCAGATCCGTCAACTTTGGGTTGTTGTAAGCGTTGAAAATCATATAAAGATAAAACAGAAGCAAGAACACGAGCATTGGTTCCACTTTTGTTTCCGCTCATTTTGTTTTTATCTATACGGATTGGACGTGCTTCTCTGGTTTTAACCAACACGTGAGAGAAATCAAACCCGTCTGCTATTGTAGTAGCATAATAATTAGCTATTCCCGGTACTATATTTTCAGGTTGAACAACGTAAGGAACTGATTTGATAACAGGACCCTCACAAGCTGCTAAAGAAGCAGCGGCAGTACTAAATCCTACAAACTTCAAGAAATCACGTCTTGTTGTTTTGCTGCTGTCCAATGTTTTTTTATCGCTTAAGAAATCTTCGATTGGGATTTCTTCAGCAAATTCTCTTTGTTGAAGAACTTTGTTTATGGCTTCATTGCCTTCAAGTTCTTCAATTGTACTCCAGTATTTTTTATTGTTTGATGACATAATGTTTAAACCCTTTAATTATTAAATTAGTAATGGCATCTACCACATTCCAGACCTCCCATTTGCGCTTCGGTCAATTTCTCTACGCCATACTTCTTCGATAATTGTTTATGAATTTTTTCATAATACTTATTTCCTTCCATTTTCACATCTGTGGTTCGGTGACATTCAATACACCATCCCATAGTTAGTTTTTCTTCTTGTCTTACTACTTCCATTTCTTCTACAGTTCCGTGGCATTGCTGACAATCAATTTGTCCGACCTCTACGTGTTGAGCGTGATTGAAATAAGCAAGGTCAGGAAGGTTGTGAATACGAACCCACTTTACAGGTTTGGTTTCTCCTGTATATTGGAACGTTTCAGGATCCCATCCTACAGCATCATATAGTTTAGCAATTTCTCCATCATAAAACTCTTTAGAGTGTTCTTCTGTAGCTGTTTCTTCAGATACTTCTGAAATAGCCATATGACAGTTCATACAAGTATTTAAAGAAGGGATTCCTGCAGTTTCAGACTGACGAGCAGAGTAGTGACAGTATTTACAGTCAATCTCATTGTCTCCTGCGTGAATTTTATGAGAGTAATGAATAGGCTGCACCGGTTCATACCCTTGGTCAACTCCAACCTGCATTAAGAAGAAGTAAGCCCAGTAGCTTCCTACTAACATGATAGCTACAGAAAACATAATGACAATAAATTGATTTTCTACAATCATTTGCCATAATGGTTTTTGTTTTGGTTTATCATCTTTATATATCGGAATTCCTTTTTCTTCAGCAAAACGAGATAAAGTTTTGTTTACTAAGCCTAATACAATCACTAATAAAAGCAACATTAAAGCAAGTAATCCTAAGATCACAGAGTTAGAAACTCCGCCACCTCCTGATTGAGCTGAGCTTGAAGATCCGTCAGAAGAATCTGCTACAGTCGGCTCAGGTTTAGGTTGCTCAGTATAAGCTAAAATATCATCGATGTCGTCTTCTGATAATTGTGGGAAGTGCGTCATCGGAGATTGATTGTATTCCTCAAATATTTTATTTGCATAGCTATCTCCGGATTTAATTAGTTCGGCACTGTTATGAATCCAGTCATACAACCATTGACGGCTTGGAGCTCTGTCTAAGCTTCCGAATAAAGCCGGACCGGTTGATCTTTTATAACGTTGGTGACAAGCTGCACAGTTAGCTTGAAATAGTTCCTTTCCTCGGTCAGCATCACCCAAGTCCGAGCTGGAATCGCTGTCAGAAGATTCTTCTACCTCTTCTGTGGATTCACCTTCATTGTCTTGAGCAAATGTTGGTTGGGAATAAGAAAACAGAATAGCTACTAAAATAAGTAGCCCTTTTATAATTGAAAAATTGAAGTTCTGCTTTTTCATATTTTGTTTTAATTAACGCCTTTTAATGGTATCAAATTTATAATGAATAAGTTATCTCGTTTTTCGTGATAAAACTCTGATATAGCTCAGGCAAAAATAAGATATCATTTCGATTTTGTAAATGTTATAGCGCTGTTAATGGGTAATTTATAATCTTTCTAAATAAAATAAGAGATATTGTTTGTCGTTTTAATTCTATATTTGTCGAGTAATACAGAAAGAATATGAAGAAATTAATTTTTGTTTTAAGCGCTTGTTTATTGCTGATCTCTCATAAAAGTAGAGCTCAAGATCAAACTTTAAATGCCAAACAAGATGAAATGTTAGCAGAGCTTTTGTCTTTGCAAGCAGAGATGATTAAAAATAATAAAATCGGAAATCGATATAAAATTCAAATCGGATCTTTTGCTTCAATAAAAAAAGCAGAAGAGCTAAAAGATAAATTTGAGAAGAAAAATCCGAATTTTCCGGTTCAATTATTATATGAATCACCAAATTATAAGGTTTGGGTAGGAGATTTTACCAGCAGGCTTGCAGCGGATCGTGTTTTTCTGAAAATAAAAAAAGATTACAGAAGTGCTTTTGTCTTTAAACCTAATTCTTAAATTTACATTAATAACTGTAGAGTTAAAAAGTAATAATAATAGACTATATATATTAAGGAGTAAAAAATTAGCTCCGTCTCTCTTTTTTTAAATTTATAGAGATAAAAGTGTTTTGTCTTGTAAATATTGTAATTTTGTCGAAACAATAAAAGTAGAGAGAAAGATTTCAAAAAATTATGGATAGATTTTCGTTTCTCAATGCCTTGGATATTGGATATTTAGCTGAATTATATGATCAGTATCTTCAATATCCGGATAGTATAGAGCCAAGCTGGCGCGCATTTTTTCAAGGTTTTGATTTTGCCCAATCTTCTTACGGAGATGCTGAATTGGTAGAAGAATTAACCGGAAAAGCAGTGCCGCAACAAGCCGCAGAAGAAACAACTCAGCAAGCAAATAACAGACAGACAAATTCTTACGGGTCAGAGGGGATTCCCGAACGGTTTATGAAAGAATTTCAAGTCGTACAACTTATAAATGCTTATCGCACTCGCGGACATTTGTTTACAGAAACAAACCCGGTCCGTTCAAGAAGGGTTTACGAACCCACTTTAGATATTGAAAATTTTGGACTGTCAACATCTGATTTAGACACAGAGTTTGAAGCAGGGCAAATTTTACGACTGGGAAAAGTATCGTTAAGAAAAATTATTGACTACCTCACCAATATATATTGCAGGTATATAGGAGCAGAATATAAACACATCCAAAGACCGGAGATGGTAAATTGGATTCAGGTGTATTTAAGTCAAAATGAAAATAAACCTAACTTTTCTGAGAAGCGTAAAAAACGAATTTTAGAAAAACTAAACGAAGCGATTTCCTTTGAAAGCTTTTTGAATACAAAATATGTGGGTCAAAAAAGATTTTCAATAGAAGGTAATGAATCATTGATTCCGGGGTTGGATGCTTTAGTAGAAGCAGCTGCAGAAAAAGGAGTAAATGAGTTTATCATGGGAATGGCTCATAGAGGAAGGCTAAACACCTTGACACATATCTTTGGTAAAAGCCCTAAAGAGATTTTCTTAGAGTTTGAAGGAAAAGATTATGAGGATAAAATGTTGGAAGGTGATGTGAAATATCATCTGGGGTGGACCGCAACTCGAAAAACAGAAAGCGGCAAGGAAATAAATCTGAATTTAGCTCCCAATCCTTCACATTTAGAAGCAGTAGCTCCACTTGTGCAAGGAATGGCTCGTGCAAAACAAGATGACTTCTATAGAGAAAACCCGCAAAGCGTTTTGCCTATTGTTGTGCATGGAGATGCTGCCATATCAGGACAGGGAGTGGTTTATGAAACCGTTCAAATGTCTCAGTTGGATGGATACACCACACAAGGAACAATCCACATTGTGATCAATAATCAGATTGGATTTACGACCAATTACACAGATGGACGTTCTTCTACTTATTGTACAGATGTTGGAAAATTGACAGATTCTCCTATCTTACATATCAATGCAGATAATCCTGAAGCAGTAGTGCATGGAATGCTTTTCGCACTTAACTTCAGAATGCATTTTAAACACGATGTGTTTATAGATTTATTGGGTTATAGAAAATACGGCCACAACGAAGGAGATGAACCAAGATTTACACAGCCAAAACTTTATAAATCTATTGCAAAACATAAAAATGCAAGAGATACTTATGCTGAAAAGCTGAAAAAAGAAGGGGTAATCAATGCAGAATATCTCAAAGAAATAGAAAAAGCTTATAAAGATAAATTAGAAAAAGATCTTGAAAGTTCCCAAAAAATAAAAACAGCAAAAATAACTCCTATCATGGAGGATGTTTGGAAAGATTATACTTTTGGAACTAAAGAAGATATGTTGAAAACAGTAGATACTGGTTTTGACTTAAAAGAATTAGATGAAATTGCAGAAAAAGTAACTACGCTTCCTGAAGATTTACAGTTTATAAGAAAAGTTCATAGAATTATCAAACAACGTAAAAAGATGTATTTTGATAAAAATGAACTGGATTGGGGAATGGCAGAAACTTTAGCATACGGAACGTTGTTGGCAGAAGAACACGATATTCGTATTTCCGGACAAGATTCTGAACGTGGAACTTTCTCACATCGTCATGCTGTTTTAGTAACAGAAGAGGGAGAAGAAGATGTAGTTCTATTAAAGCAAATGGAAAAAGACCACAGCAAATTTTATATTTATAATTCCTTATTGTCTGAATATGCGGTAATGGGATTCGAATATGGATATGCTATGGCGAGTCCAAATACCTTAAATATTTGGGAAGCGCAATTTGGAGATTTCAGCAATGGAGCGCAAATAATAATAGACCAATATCTATCGGCTGCAGAAGAAAAATGGATGCTGAGAAACGGTTTGGTTTTATTGCTTCCTCATGGATATGAAGGACAAGGAGCTGAGCATTCCTCCGCCAGAATGGAAAGATACCTACAACTTTGTGCAGAAGACAATATGTTTGTAGCAAATTGTACCACTCCGGCAAACTTCTTCCACTTATTGCGTAAACAAGTAAAAATTGATTACAGAAAACCTTTAGTTGTATTTACGCCAAAAAGTTTATTGCGTCATCCGAGAGCAAAATCTTCTAAAGAAGAATTAGCTAACGGAAGTTTCCAAATGGTAATCGACGATCCGAAAGCAAAAGTAAAAGAGGTAAAAAGTGTAGTTTTCTGTAGCGGAAAATTCTATTACGATCTTTTAGCAGAAAAAGAAGAAAATAACAGAGATGATGTTGCTTTAGTTAGATTAGAACAACTTTTCCCATTGCCGGAAAAAGAAATCGACAAAATCATCAAGCGTTATAAAAATGCACATGACCTTGTTTGGGCACAAGAAGAACCCAAAAATATGGGAGCATATACGCACCTGTTATTACAACTTAAAGGAATAGAGAAATTTAGAGTTTGTAGCAGAAATATTTATGCAGCTCCGGCATCCGGAAGCAGCGAAAGATTTAAGCTCAGACACAAAGAAGTTATAAAAAGTGTTTTTGACACACCAAAAAAATAAATAAAATACCATATTGAAATAATTTAATATTATGGCCTTAGAAATGAAAGTCCCTTCACCGGGAGAATCTATAACAGAAGTAGAAATTGCACAGTGGCTGGTAGAAGACGGCGACTATGTCGAAAAAGATCAGGCAATTGCCGAAGTAGATAGTGATAAAGCCACTCTCGAGCTTCCGGCTGAAGCCAGTGGTATTATTACACTAAAAGCTGAAGAAGGAGATGAAGTAGCAGTAGGAGAAGTGGTTTGTTTGATTGATACAGACGCTGAAAAACCGGCAGGCGGAGAAACTGAAAAAGAAGAAAAGAAAGAAGAAGAGCCTAAAAAGGAAGAACAAAAACCAGATCCGGCTCCTGCAAAAAAAGAAGAAAAAACCTATGCCAGCGGAACACCTTCTCCGGCAGCAAAAAAACAACTTGACGAAAAAGGAATAGATCCTTCAACAGTTTCAGGAACAGGAAAATCAGGGAGAATTACCAAAGAAGATGCAGTAAAAGCAAAACCTGCTATGGGAACTCCGGGATTGGGTTCACGAGGAGAAAAACGTCAGCGTATGTCGATGATGCGTCGTAAAACTGCTGAACGTTTAGTGCAATCTACCAACGAAACAGCGATGTTGACTACTTTTAACGAAGTGGATATGTCGCCTATATTCGAGTTGAGAAATAAGTATAAAGAAAAGTTTAGAGCAAAACATGGCGTAAATCTTGGTTTTATGTCTTTCTTTACTTTAGCTTGTGTGAGAGCATTAGAAATTTATCCTTCAGTAGGAGCAATGATCGATGGTAAAGAAATGATTACTTTTGATTTTGCAGATATCAGTATTGCCGTGTCAGGACCAAGAGGACTGATGGTTCCGGTGATCAGAAATGCTGAAAACTTGAGTTTTAGAGGAGTAGAATCTGAAGTAAAACGTTTAGCTGTAAAAGCACGTGATGGAAAATTAAGCGTTGATGAGATGACCGGAGGAAATTTCACCATTACTAACGGAGGGGTTTTCGGTTCAATGTTGTCAACTCCAATTATCAATCCACCGCAAAGTGCTATTTTAGGAATGCATAATATAGTAGAAAGACCGGTGGCAATTGATGGAAAAGTAGAAATCAGACCCATCATGTTTGTTGCACTTTCTTACGACCACAGAATTATTGACGGAAAAGAATCTGTTAGCTTCTTGGTAGAAGTTAAAAATGCGCTTGAAAATCCGGAAGAATTATTAATGGACGGAGATATAGAAAAAGCTTTAGAATTATAATTTTAAAGATTAATAAAAACATGAAAACCTCATTTCATTTTATGATTTGAGGTTTTTTTATGCAGCAAATTGATTTTGTTTTCAATGCTTTTTAAAAAGAATAAAAAACGCTTTTAGATAAATACCTTTAAAATACTTCTTAATAAAAGCGATATGTTTATTTTTTTTCGACCTTTGAGAAAAATATTATCAAAACTATGTTTTCAAAACAAACTTATCAAAATAGACGTAAAAAACTCATAAATAATATAACAGAAGGCGTAATCCTTTTGATGGGAAATACAGAAAGTCCGATTAATTTTCCGGATAATCCTTTTCCTTTTCGTCAAGACAGCTCTTTTTTATATTATTTTGGAATCCAACAACCCAAACTTGCAGCAATAATTGATGTTGATCAAGAAGAAACAATAATTTTTGGAGATGAGTTGAGTATAGATGAAATTGTTTGGATGGGAATTCAAGAAACCATCAAAGCAAAAGCTAATAAAAGTGGAGTTGAGAAAACACAAGCTTTTTCTCAATTAGCAGATTATATTCAAAAAGCTAAATCCACAGGACGAAAAATACATATTCTTCCTCCTTATCAAGCAGAAAACAAAATCACCCTCAGCAAATTATTAGAGGTTAAAATTTCAGATTTAAAACCTTCTGTAGAGTTGATAAAAGCCATAGTAGCGCAAAGAGAAATAAAGGAAGAGCAAGAAATCATTCAAATTGAAAATACGGTAGAGACTTCTAATAAAATGCACTTGTTGGCCATGCAAATTGCCAAACCGGGAATGAAAGAATATGAATTGGTGAGTGCGATAAAGAAATTGGCAGCAGACGAAGAATCCACTTTAGCTTATCCGCCTATTATTACAATTGATGGGCAAATCCTGCATAATCATTATTATGGAAATACTTTAAAATCCGGCGATCTGGTTTTAAATGATTCCGGAGCAGAAAACAAAATGAAATATGCCGGAGACTTGACAAGAACTTTTCCGGTAGATAAAAAATTTACTCCTCAGCAAAAAGAAATTTACCAAATTGTCCATACTGCATTTGAGCAAACAAAAAGCTTATTAAAACCTGGATTAGCTTTTAAAGAAGTGCATAAAAAAGCAGCTTTAATTATTGCGCAAGGATTAATTGATTTAGGATTAGTAAAAGGAACTGCGGAAGAAGCGGTAAAAAACAATGCACATACTTTATTTTTCCAAACCGGATTAGGGCATATGATGGGATTAGATGTGCATGATATGGAAGACTTAGGAGAACAATATGTAGGATATACACAAGAAGACCCGAAAGACACCCAAACTTTTGGATGGAAATCATTGCGCTTAGGAAAACCTTTAAAAGAAGGTTTTGTGGTTACTATAGAGCCGGGAATTTATTTTATTCCACAACTGATCGATATGTGGAAAGCAGAAAACAGATTGAAAGATTTTATCAATTATGATAAAGTTGAACAATACCGTGATTTTGGAGGAATCCGAATAGAGGATGATTTGCTCATCACTAAAGAAGGAAATCGTCTTTTAGGAAATGGATTAATTTCTTCTGTTGAAGAAATAGAAGACTTTAGAGCCAAACATCTTTCTTAAAAGAAAAAACAACTCATTTTTTGAAGGCTTCAGCAAAACTGAAGCTTTCTTTTATTTTAAGTATAAACATTTACGATTATAATCAATAACAGCTTTTCCTTTTTTAAGAATATCTGCTCCAATTATACCATGCACAACTTCTGCATCGTGATTGAGCAAAGCTTGATTAACATGACTCAAATTAAACAAAACAAGCTCGATCTTTTTCTTTTTCCAATCTCCAATTTCCAAAACATTATCAGAAGATATTCGTGTCAACATATTAGAAGCACCTGCACCTGCAGCACGAATATCACTGTCTTCTGAAAAAAGATTAAAATGTTCAGCTTCTTCATTTCCTACACAAGAATTTGAAGCTCCGGTGTCTAAAATAAAATCACCTTCCACACCATTAATGCTTACTTTTAAAGTAAGGTGGTTTGTAGGAGTAGTTTTTAATTTTATACGATGGTATTTTTTTCCTAATAAAAATTGACGTAAACTCGGCATCTCAATAATTTTGGCAAATATAGAATAAGAATTTAAATTACTTTTGTAAATCAGTCTTAAGCATTTTTATAATCTTTGATTTTTCAAAATAAAAACACTATTTATTTTTCCTATAACTATGAATTTTATAGATACTCATACCCATCTTTATGTAGAACAGTTTGATCAAGACCGAGAAGAAGTGGTGCAGCGCGCCATAAAATCCGGAGTTGATAAATTTTTCTTGCCGGCAATAGATTCTCGAAATACAGAAGATATGTATGCTTTAGCAGCTGCTTTTCCGGAAAATATGTATTTGATGACAGGTTTGCATCCGGTGTCTGTTCCTGAAATAGATTATGAAAAAGAATTGGTCTTTATTGAGAAAGAACTCGAAAAAAGAAAATTTTACGCCATAGGAGAAATAGGAATTGATTTGCATTGGTATCCTGAATCTGTAGAAATTCAAAAAGAAGTTTTTCAAAAGCAAATCCAATTAGCAAAAAAACATAAATTACCTATTGTAATTCATTGCAGAAAAGCTTTTAAAGAAGTTTTTGAAGTTTTAGAAGAAGAAAAAGACGAAGATTTATATGGAATTTTTCATTGTTTCACCGGAACTTATGAAGAGGCGAAAAAAGCAATTGATTTGGGAATGAAATTGGGAATTGGCGGTGTGTTGACTTTTAAAAACGGGAAAATAGATCAATTCTTACATGAAATCCCATTAAAGCATATTGTTTTAGAAACCGATGCACCTTATTTAGCCCCCACTCCTCATAGAGGAAAAAGAAATGAAAGCAGTTATTTGATTAATATTGCAGAAAAACTCGCCTCTATTTATGAATTGCCTTTAGATGAAATTGCAAAAAAGACAACGCAAAACGCCAAAGCGATTTTTAATATATAACGCAGTTATTATTTTTTAAAATAAAATTACTTATGTCTAAAAAGTCAAATGTTTTATTAATCTATACCGGAGGAACAATAGGTATGATTAAAGATTTTGAAACCGGAGCACTCAAAGCTTTTGATTTTGATGATCTGTTAAAACACGTCCCCGAATTAAAATTACTCGAGCATCATATAGATACTTATAGTTTTGAAAAACCTATGGATTCTTCAAACATGAATCCAAAACATTTTAGATTAATAGCTGAAGTTATAGAAGAAAATTATAAAAAATATGATGGTTTTGTAGTTTTACATGGCAGTGATACCATGTCATATTCTGCATCAGCATTGAGTTTTATGTTAGAAAATCTTGCTAAACCTGTAATTTTAACCGGTTCTCAATTGCCTATCGGAGATTTAAGAACAGATGCAAAAGAAAACTTAATCACTGCAATTCAATTGGCGGGATTAAAACAAAACAATAAAATGGTGATTACTGAAGTGGGACTTTATTTTGAATACAAGCTTTATCGCGGTAATCGCAGTTCAAAAGTAAATTCAGAACACTTCAAAGCATTTGATTCTCCAAATTATCCGCCCTTGGTGATTTCCGGAATAAATTTAAAAGTAAATTATCCCTTACTAAAGAAATCTAAAGTCAAAAAAGATTTAATTGTTCATAAAACATTAGAAGATAATATTTTGGTGTTAAAACTTTTTCCGGGAATTAATGAGCAAACTATTCAGCAAGTTTTATCCATAAAAACTTTAAAAGGAATAGTTTTAGAAACTTATGGAACCGGAAATGCGAGTAATGAAGATTGGTTTATCAATATATTAGCGCAAACTATAAAAAGAGGAATTCCTATTGTAAATATAACTCAATGCAATGGAGGAGGGGTAAGCATGGGGAAATACGAAACCAGTACACGTTTAAAAGAAATAGGAGTAATCTCCGGAAAAGACTTGACAACAGAGGCGGCGGTGACAAAAATGATGTATTTATTGCCACAAAATTTAATGCCTAAAGTATTTAAAACTATATTTGAAACTTCGCTCAGAGGAGAGATGGAATAAAAATTTAACGTCAGTTTATTTGAGCGATTGAAATATTTTTTATTAATTAGCAAATTCATATTTGAAGAGAGGTGGCCGAGCGGTCGAAGGCGCACGCCTGGAACGCGTGTATACAGCAATGTATCGAGGGTTCGAATCCCTTCCTCTCTGCTAAAGTGTATGAAGTAAAGATTTAAAAAAGAAGGTTTTACAAGGAAATAAAAAGAAATTTTCTGTGTAAAACTTTATACTGTAAACCAAAATCTATTATTGAAAATCAATAATAAATGGATTATGTTCTTTTTTTAAAAATTTATTTTTATATCTTTAACCCACTTAAAAACTAATTAAATTAAGACACAAAAGATGAAAAGAGTACTTTCAGTTTTGAGCCTTGCGATGATATTAATGTTCGGAGGCCTAAATGTTAAAGCAGCTACAGGGCTTTCGAATTTACAACAAAATGACATTACACAAATTGTGACGCTTGTGGCACAAGATGAGGACGCTGCAACTTCCGAAAGTGGAGAGGCAACATCCTTTAATCAAGAGTTGAAAAAACGTTTTATTGAAGGTGGACCCGGATTTATGGGGATTATCCTTTTATGTTTAATTCTTGGATTGGCAGTAGCTATTGAGCGTATAATTTTCTTAAATATGTCAACCACCAACACCAAAAAACTTGCACAGAAAGTTGAGGATGCTTTAAATACCGGTGGTGTAGAAGAAGCTAAAGAAGTTTGCAGAAATACAAGAGGACCAGTAGCTTCTATATATTATCAAGGTTTAGACCGAACAGATGAAGGATTAGAAGCAGCAGAAAAAGCAGTTGTTTCTTACGGAGGAGTACAAATGGGACAAATGGAAAAGAATGTTTCTTGGATTTCTCTCTTTATCGCACTTGCACCAATGCTCGGATTTATGGGTACGGTAATCGGTATGATTGAAGCTTTTGATAGAATTGAGGCAGCAGGAGATATGGAGCCAAGCTTGGTAGCAGGAGGTATTAAAATTGCACTTTTGACTACAGTATTTGGTTTGATTGTAGCAGTTATTCTTCAAGTATTTTATAACTATATTGTTGCGAAAATTGACAGTATAGTAAACGATATGGAAGATGCTTCTATTACTTTGATGGACATTCTTTTCGATTATAAAAAGAAAAATGTAACCAAGTAATAACTTAACTTGGTTAAATAGAAAGTTATCTTTAAATTAGAATATTTGCGTTATGACGTTATATAGAGTATTAAAATATATATCTTTTTTGTTAGGAGGAATAGGAGCAGTGTTATTCATTTGGCTTTTGTCAAAAGGAGACGATGCGATTATAGCTTCTCCTGAACTACAAGATAGTATATTGAATTCGTTTTTGATTCTAACTTGGGTAGTAATAGGAGTTGCTGTCTTATCTGTATTAGTTTTTGTAATCCTGAAACTATTCTCCGGAAATATTAAAAATATATTAATATCTATCGGAGCTTTTATAGCAGTTTTTTTGATTTCTTATGTGTCAGCAAGTTCAGATGATTACAGACTTCCTAACGGAACACAAGTGTCAGGACAATTATCAAAATGGGTAGATACCGGATTGTATATGTTTTATATCCTTGCGGTAGTAGCTGTTTTGACTTTGTTGATTTCATCATTGAAAAAATTAACTTTTAGAATCTAAAAGATATGGCAAGACGTAGTTCTCCGGAAATTAATGCAGGGTCGATGGCAGATATCGCATTTTTATTGTTGATATTCTTCCTCGTTACCACAACTATTGAAAGTGATAAAGGAATCACTCGAAAATTACCTCCTATAGAAGATGAGTCAGAACCAGCTGAATCAATTCATAAAGAGAGAAACGTTTTTGAAGTGGTTTTAAGTAGAGGTGGTGAACTGTTGGTAAAAGATAAACCAATGGATATAGAGGATTTAAGAGAAGCTGCTATTGATTTTATCGATAATGGAGGAGGAACAGGCTCAGCCGCTTGTACGTACTGTCAAGGTCCACAAGCCGATGATTTATCAGAAAACCCTAAAAAAGCAATTATTGCATTAGAGTATGACCGCCAAACGAAGTACGGGAAATATATAGCAGTGCAAAATGAGTTGATGGGGGCTTTTAATCATTTGAGAGATCGTGTTTCTCAAAGTGAATTTGGAGTTCCGTTTTCTGAACTTCAAGAAGAGCTGAATAAAGCATCAAATGATGTTCAAAAAGAAGAAGTAAAACAAAAAATAGACCAAATCAGAAAGCTTTATCCGTTAAATATTTCGGAAGCTAAACCTGAAAGAGTAAATTAAATATATTTTAATGGCAAAATTCAGTAAGAAAAAAAGTGGAGAATTACCACCAATATCTACGGCTTCATTGCCTGATATTGTTTTTATGTTGTTGTTCTTTTTCATGGTTGCTACAACAATGAGAGAAACAAGCTTAATG
>JAJYSY010000034.1 GCA_021793375.1 Bacteroidota bacterium
TAATCCTTGAATTTTATCTTCATCTCATTGATTTTCAAAGCATGAAGATACTAAATCTCTACGATTTCTCCTAATAATTAATCTTAGAAAAAGAAAAAAGCTGCCCCAGTTATGAGACAGCTTCTTATATGAGGTATAAATAATAAATTAACTTCTTGAAATTTCTAAAATCTCAAAAGTAATTTTTCCATTCGGAACTTCTATCGCTGCTTTTTCACCAACTTCTTTACCCAATAATCCTTTTCCGATAGGAGAATCAACAGAAATTTTTCCTTCTTTTAGATTTGCTTCAGTTGGAGAAACCAATTTATAAGTCATTTCTTGTCCGTTGGCTTCATTTTTTATTTTTACAGTACTATGAATTAAAGCTTTAGAAGTATCTATTTTAGATTCATTGATGATTCTTGCATTAGCAACAATCTCTTCTAATTTTGCAATTCTCATTTCCAGCATTCCCTGGGCTTCTTTGGCAGCGTCGTATTCTACGTTTTCGCTTAAATCACCTTTATCTCTTGCTTCACCTATAGCTTGAGAAGCTTTAGGACGCTCAACATCTTTCAAATAATTGAGCTCATCTCTCAATTTTTGCAATCCTTCTGCTGTATAATATGATACTTTTGACATGATTTTTTCGTTAATTTGTTATAGTCTATCAAAAAATAATCCCGCTAATGCAGGAGTAGATAAAACAAATATAATAATTATTTTTCAAACTTAGGAATGTTAGTATCTTGCTTCCTAAAAATCTAATGTTTATGAGAATTAATCTTTTCTTTATAAGCTTGTTTTCACTGCTGATATTTTCTTCTTGCAGTAGTGATAATCATACTTATAACAATCCAAATTTATTAAATGTTTCTGTGTATTTTACGGTAAATACGGATTTGCCGCAATTCAATCCTTTAAAGTTTTCTATGAATCCTGTTTTTGTTGATGGATATGGAAACGGAGGGGTAATTATTACCAACACCGGATCAGGAAATTATATTGCTTTTGATGCTGCAGATCCTAATCACCCGGTGGAAAGTTGTTCTACAGTAGAAATCGATGGAATTGAAGGAGTTTGTGAATGTAGTGATAAAAATACTTATAACTTAATCACCGGAACAGCTATTGAAAGTAAAAGCGATGGAGATAGTTTTGAATATACTATGAAACCTTATCAGGTAATCGCTAATGGAGATGGAACTTTAACCGTTAAAAATTAAAATAAATTAGTTATGAATACTTATATATATCGTTTTTTAATTCTTGTTTTCAGTTTTAATTTTCTGTTTGTTCAAGCGCAAGAAAAAACTGACTGTGAGCCTGTTATAATAAAAGATTCCAGGGATTTACCCGAAAATATTCAAGGAGAAACTATGGGGCAAAAATTGGAAAGTTTACTTTTTTGGACACAAGAAGAAAAAGAAAGAAGATTTTCTATAATGCAAAGTATTTTTCCGAGTACGGTGGTGACAGCAGGGAAAAAAACTTATGAATTAGCAGAAAAAAAACATATTTCGCCAAAATGGAAAGAGGAAACAACTTTAGAGTCTTATATAAAAGAAAATCATATAGGAGGCGTTATTGCAGTGCAAAATGATGAAATAAAATTAGAAGCTTATGGAGAAGGAGTAAATCAAAACACACTTTGGACTTCTTATTCTGTGGCAAAATCTATTTCTTCTATGTTGGTGGGAGTAGCTTTAAAAGAAGGAGATATTTCAAGTCTTGATGATAAATTAGAAAAATATATTCCGGAATTAAAAGGAGAGGATTATGGAAAAGTAAGTGTTCGTCAGCTTTTAACTATGACTTCCGGAATTGAATGGAATGAAGATTATGCAGATTCTAATTCTGATGTGGCACAAATGTATCTTCAACCTTGTGAAGGAGAAGAAGCACATATTTTGACGTATATGAAATCTCTTGAATTTAAACATAAACCCGGTGAAAAATGGAATTACAGTACAGGAGAAACAGATTTAGTTGGAATTTTAATTCAAAAAGCAACCGGGAAAAATCTATCGACTTATCTTTCAGAAAAAATCTGGAAACCTTGGGGAATGCAAGATTGTGCTTTTTGGTTGGCCGATGAATGCAGTAATATGAATTTAGGCGGAAGTGGATTATCTGCCAGTCTGAGAGATTATGCAAGATTGGGAGTTTTGATGTTGAAAGACGGAAAAATTGGCGAAGAAAGTTTATTGGATGAAGAGTGGTTGGCCAATGCTACTTCATTATTATATCAAGTTAATGATCAAGGAGGAGGATATGGATATTTATGGTGGAAAAATTCTGATGGAAGCTATGCTGCTCATGGGATTTTCGGGCAAATGGTTTATATCAATCCTAAAGAAAATTTAGTGATAGCACAAGTAGCTGCATGGCCGGAAGCTTCTTCTGAAGAGCTTGCTAAAAAACAACAAGAGTTTATTTATGCTGTGAGGAAAGCTTTATAAACTTTTAAAAATAAATTAGAAAACAAAAAAGCAAAGCTTGAAAACTCAAACTTTGCTTTTTTGTTTTAATAAGAATTTTTTCTTAAAAAGCTAAAGTAACTCCACCAAGAAAATTAATTCCGGCTTGTGGATAATAAAGTGGATCATATCCCGGAGAATAATATCCGTTGGAAACATATTTTTTGTCAAATATATTATTGATTAATCCCGAGAAAATGATTTTATCAAAAGGTTTAACTTTTTGTAAAGTATATTGAATATTAAAATCACTTAAAAAATAACTTGATAATTTAGAAATTTCTTCTTCTGTATTACTCATATATTGTTCGCCGATAAATTTAGAAAGTAAGTTGAATTGTAAATTTTCAATTGGAGCATATTGAATTTGATTTCCGGCTACAATTTCAGGAGAAAAAGAGATTTTAGTATTTCCATAATTAATCATTTCATCATCGACCAAAGCTTTAAAATTCTTGTTTTGGTTTTTGCTTAAAGCAAGGTTTGGCAAAATATGAAGTTGATCAGAAATTTTAATATCTGCATCAATTTCAATTCCTGCTCTATAACTTTTTCCGGAGTTTTTTCTGATGCTTCTTCCTTCAGGATCGATTTCTCCTGTTAAAACCAATTGATTTTCATAATACATAAAATAAAGATTTGTATTTAAAATCAAATTGGAAGAATTTAATCTCCATCCCAACTCAAAGTCATTAAGTTCTTCAGCTTTAGGATATTCCGGATCTTCATTATCTAAAACGGCAGATTTATAATCTGATCGGTTGGGTTCTTTATTGGCGCGAGCATAAGAAAAATAAAGCTGATCTTTATCAGATAATTTATAAGTCAATCCAAGTTTTGGATTAAAGAAATTAAATTCATCTTTGAGTTTAAAATTTTGATTTTCATAAGGTCCATCAGTTTTATAAACTGTATTTCTCCATTGAAGATCTGTAAAAGCTGTGAATTTATCACTTAAATTCCAAGTTAATTTAGCATATAAATTCATATCTTTTTTGGTTCCTACGTTATCATAATATTTAGAAAAAGGAGTAGGGTTTTCAGCAAATTCAGTATAAATTACTTTTCCGAAATGATCTCCGGAATAATAATTCCAACCTCCTCCAAAAATACTTTCTATTTTTTCGTTTTTATAAGTTAAATTAAAAACACTTCCATAAAAATAATTATCCAACCATTTTTCATTTACTAAATCAGAGGTAGTAATTTCTTGGTTGTTGTTTTCAAAAACAGGTAAACCATAACTTTCTAAATCAGCATTTTCATGATAACTTTCATAATATCCTTTTCCTGCTGTGTAATGAAAACTTAAGTTAGAAGACCAGTTTTGATCATATTTTTGATTCCATAAAAGCTGCAAATGATTTTGATCATAATTATCCGTTTGGTTGTCGTAAAACTGAATATTTCCTTCAGCATCAGTGTACATTCCTGCGGGATTATATCTTCTATTTTCTTTCATTTCTTCTTTAGAAATTCCATAATAAGCTTGATAAGTTTGCTGTTTTCCACCGAAACTTAAAGCTTTGATAGAGGTGTTATTTTTTTGATAAACTCCTTGTAAGAAATAAGAATTCATATCAGAAAAAGCTCGATCTCTATATCCATCACTTTTTGATTTAGAGAAATTTCCGGAAAAAGAAAAATAATCATTAATCGCTCCGGTATTAAATTCAATTTGATGTTTTCTGGTATTAAAAGAACCAAAAGTATTGGTGATTTGCGCAGCCGGTTTTTCTTTGATTTCTTCTGTCAATACATTTAAACTCGCTCCAAAAGCTCCGGCACCGTTGGTAGAAGTTCCCACACCTCTCTGTAATTGCAAATCTTGAATAGAAGAGGTGAAATCTCCTAAATTCACCCAGAAAGTTCCTTGGCTTTCCGCATCGTTTATAGGAATTCCGTTGATGGTTACATTGATTCGGTTGGAATCGCTTCCGCGAACTCTCATTCCGGTGTAGCCAATTCCTGCGCCGGCATCACTTGTGGTTACCACGTTGGGTAAATAATTCATTAAAATAGGAACATCTTGTCCTAAATTTCTTTTTCGAATTTCTTCTTGGCTCAAATTACTGTGGGTAATAGGGGAGTCGGCATCGACTCTAAAAGCAGCAATGAGAATTTCATTTAAACTTTCTACAACATCAGTCATATCTACTTCTAAAACTTGATCAGAAGTCATGTTGATTTCTACTGTTTTTTGATTTCCGTATGTAAAAATAATTTGATGTTTTCCTTCAGAAAGTTTGAGTTCGTAATTTCCTTCTAAATCAGTATAAGTAATTTCATCTGTTCCACTGATTTTTACGCTTGTTCCCGGGAGGGGAAGTTCATCTTTAAAAACTTTTCCTTTTAAGGTAAAAGTTTGTGCAAAGGTTGAAAAAGTAAATAATAAAAAAGTTGAGATAAACAATAATCGTTTCATCCGTATAAAAATTTACGAATAAAAGGGGTGATTATCCACTTGGTTAAAAAATTAATTAAAAATAAAAAATCCTGTAGAATCCAATCAAAAGGGTTCATACAGGAATACCTAACTCTTTTCCCTACGCTGGCATTATCCAGATCAGGTTTTTTGGGTATGATCTCAGTCCTAATTTTTGTTAAAAAACGGACACCCCTTTGAGATATGCGGCAAAATTAAACTTTTTACGGATAATTCCAATAAGAATCGATATTTTTGAATTTTAAAATTCAAATTAAGTTTTGTGACAAAATCAAAGTTTTCTATTCCTTTTAAAGTTTTATTCGGATATATCTTGTTGAGTGTATTTGGCGCATTGACGATTTGGTTTATTTATAGCAAAGTTATCAAGTTGAATTTTTCTGAAAAACCAAATGAGAGCGGACAAAAAATGGCTTTAATAGGTCAAGCTGCCACACGTCTTTATACCACAGAGGGAATCAGCAGAAATATTATTCAAAATAAAGATACCACAGAATTAGATGATTTTAGAAAATCTATAGACACAATTTCTATGGTGATAGATTCTCTGAAAACACTTTATACTACAGAAACCACACAGAGTGAATTGGATAGTATTGGAAAATTATTGACTTTAAAAGAAGAAAACCTTATAGAATTATTGGAATTTAGAGCAGAAAATGCTTCAGATAATTATTATGATCGGGTTTTAAAACGTTTGGAAAAAGCAGATTATCTTTTTGGAAGTACAGATTATGAAGAAATGGTTAAAGATTTGGAGCCTTATCAACAAAAAGTAATTGTAGATTATTTGCAGTATGGAGAAGAAGATAAAGCAGATCAGCTAAGTTATAGAACAGCAGAAGAGTTAATCAGCACCACAAAACAGGTTTTGCTTTCTTTAGAAATGCAAGAGCATGAATACCAAAAAAGAATTGAAGAAAAAGAAAATAAACTCTTGGTCAATGATTTGAAAATTTCTGATCGATTGCAGAAAATCAGAATAAAAATTGAACAAGAAGAATTTCAAAAATCTTTGGAAAGAATAGCATCCGGACAAAAAACAATGGATCAAACTTATCTTATTATGATTGTTTTTGGAGTGGCTTGTTTGATTACTATATTGATTTTTGGAATGATTATTATTAAAGACAACAATAAAAGTCGTCTTTATAGAAAAGAACTGGAAGAAGCAAAAGTTTATGCAGAACAATTATTGGGCAGTCGTGAACAAATCATGGCAACTGTGACTCATGATTTGAGATCTCCGTTGAGCAGTATTTTAGGATATGCAGATTTAATTGAAAAAACTAATCTTGATTCAAAACAAAAAAACTATTTAAATCAGCTTAGAAAATCCTCGGATTTTACGATGAAATTGGTCAACGATTTATTGGATTTATCCAGATTGGAATCAGGAAATATCAGCATTGAAAAATTTCCGTTTGTTCCCGAACAATTGATAAAAGATGTGGTGGATACCAATATTCCTTCTTTTAATACAAAAAATATTGAGGTTAAACTGGAATTGGATAAAAACTTAAAAGAAAACTTGATAAGTGATCCTTTCAGATTACAACAAATTTTAGCAAACCTAATCGGGAATGCTTATAAATTTACAGAAGAAGGAGAAATTAAAATCATCGGAAAACTTTTAGAAAACAAGTATTTAATCATTAAAATAAAAGATACCGGAATAGGAATTTCAAAAGATAGATTAAAATCTATTTTCGAAGAATTTTCTCAAGCAGAATCAAGTACAGAAAAAAAATATGGTGGTTTTGGTTTGGGATTAACCATCAGTAAAAAAATGATAGAATTACTGAATGGAGAAATTGATGTGGAAAGTGAATTAGGAAAAGGAACTACTTTTTCTATAAAAATCCCTGTGGAAATCAGCAAGAAAAAAACGACGAAACAAGTTGAAAATATAAAATTATTAAATGCTGCAGGAAAAAAAGTTTTAGTTGTTGATGATGAACAAACGCAGTTGGATTTGATTTCTGAAATATTAAAAACTTCAGGATTTAAAATAAGTACAGCAAAAAATGGGGTAGAAGCTTTAAAAAAAGCAAAGGAAAACACTTTTGATGCAGTTTTTACAGATATTCAAATGCCAGAAATGGGAGGATTTGAATTGTTGAAAAATCTTCGTAAAAATCCAAAAACAAAAGAAATTCCGGTGATTGCTTTATCGGGAATGACCGATAAAAAGCTGGAAGAATATTTAGCATTGGGTTTTGCCAATTATTTAATAAAACCCTACACGATTAATGCTTTATTAAAAGCTATTGCAAAAGCTTTGAATTTAGAAATGAAAACAGAAACTGTAAATAAAATAGCTCACAAAGAATCTTCTTCTGCGGATTATGATTTACAGGATTTGGAGATTTTTACTGATAAAGATCAAGAAGCTTTAAAAAGTATTATACAGAGTTTAATTAAAAACGCAGAAATAAATTTACAGAAAATCATTGCAGCTGAGAAGGAAAAAGATTTTTATAAAGTTGGTTTTATCGCTCATAAAATGCTGCCGATGTTAAGACAAATTAAAGCTGAAAAAGTAGTTGCTCCTTTAGAAAAATTAGAATCTCAACAGACTGAATCTCTAACTTCAAAAGAAATTAGAAGTTTAATTGAAAAGTTAGAAATTCAGCTTGAGAAACTTTTATCAGCTTTAAAAAATCATCAATATTAATTTACTTTAAAATCTTCCTCTTTTAAATCTGTATTGATTTTTATGTCTTTAACTTTCATGTTTACATCTTGTCCAAAACCAAAAAGTGTTTCGGTGATGTTGTGTGGAAGTTTGAATTCTCCTACTTCTTTATAATCAGAAAATTCTTTATTAAAATTATCCCTGTCCACTTCTTTTAGTTTTAAGTTGGTTTTGGTGTCATAATATACTTTAAAAGAATTTGCAGGAGTAGAGATTTCTACTACATAAACTTCTTTTCCATCCAACTCATCAACTCCTAAAAGTTGGGTATGGAAATCTTTTTCTTTTGTCCAAAATTCTAAAAATTTTTCTTGTGTTAAAGATCTTAGGTAAGCTTTATCTGTTTCTTCTAAATCTTGTTCGCGACCTTGAGTGCTTAAGTGAACTTCTTCGTTATTGATTAAAATATCCAACATATTTTGTCCGAAAACTTCCATTTTTCTGTTGTATTTATTTGGATTTTTAATACGATCAATAATAGAAAAAGCTGTTCCTTGAATCATTGCTTCCATTTCAAAAGTGATGTCTTCAATGTTTTTAAGATTTTCATATCCTCCGATAGCTTCTAAATAATCATCAATGATTTTTTCAGCGGTTACCTCTGCCGGGGCAGAAGCTAATTTTTTAAGCTTATTATTAGTCGGATTATCATCAGGAACCAATCCTTTAGGGTCAATTTCAACAGATTTTATTTTTTTATCAGAATCTAAATGATAAATATATTCTGCTCCTGTCATCCAAATTTCAACAGGAAGATTAACGGTTTCAGAAGAATCATCTGTATAATTAATCTGCAATTCCACCGGCATGGGCATTTCTCCACGATTTAACAAAGTGATGGCTGCGCCTTGTTTATAATCATCATTTACATAATCAATACTTTCCACAGATTGATCAATGCTCCAATTTTCTATAAACCAACCTTTAAAAAACCAACCTAAATCTTCTCCGGAAGCATTGCTCATTGTGTTGAAAAAATCCCAAGGTTGTGGATGTTTGTGTTTCCATCTGTCAATATAAGTTTGCAAGGCATAATCAAATCTATCTTTTCCTAAAATAACTTCTCTTAATAAATGTAAAGCTGCAGCAGGTTTGTAATAAGCTTCAATCCCTAAGTTTTGTTGATTGTGAATAACATCAGCTCTGGTAAAAAGAGGATTCCAAGCTTCGTTGAAAAGAAAACCACCCAAACTTTGTTGTTTTTGTGCTCTGTGATATTCGCCATTATTGAATTTTTCTGTAGCAATATCATTGATAAAAGTGTTTAAACCTTCATCTAACCAAGCATAAACTCTTTCGTTTGAACCTACAATCATCGGAAACCAAATATGTCCAAATTCATGATTAATTACGCCCCATAAATCGTCATTTTTACTTTTATAACTACAAAAAACAATTCCGGGATATTCCATTCCACCTTCGTGAGCTCCTACATTTGTGGCTACTTCATAAGGGTAGGGGAACCAATCTTCTGAGTAAATTTCTACCGCGCGTTTTGTGTATTCTGTAGAACGTGCATATCCGTCTTGTCCGGAATTTTCAGCAGGATAAACCGATTGTGCCAAACCCGTTTTTCCGTTGGGTAAATTCATTTTTGCCGCATCCCAAATAAAAGCATTGGAAGCAGCCCAAGCAAAATCTCTGGAATTTTCCATTTTAAAACGCCAAGTGAGCATTCCGTTTTTCGATTTTTTATGATGATTTCCTTCCAGCATTTCTTCTTTGGTCAAAATCATTACAGTTTCTTCACTTTCTTTGGCTTTATCCAAACGATTTTGTTGAGTTTTTGTCAACACTTTTTTAGGATTTTGTAAAACACCTGATCCGACAACAACCATGTTTTCAGGAGCTGTGATTTCTACGTCATAATCTCCGTATTCCAAATAAAATTCTCCGGAACCTAAATAAGGAATAGTATTCCAACCTTCTACTTCATCAAAAACAGCCATTCTTGGAAACCATTGTGCGATGGTGTAAATCCAACCGTTTTCTGTTTCTACACGACCCATTCTGTCTTTTCCATGTGTGGGAATTTCAAAAGCATAAGCTATAGAAATATTTGTTTTTTTACCTGATTTTAAAGGTTTATCCAAACGGATTTGCATGCGGGTGTCATCGATAATATAATCTGCTTTATTTTTACCGATTTCAACTTTGCTGAGTTCATAACCTTGGGTGGGAGTTCTTACGCCATTTCTGTCTTCAGCAGGATATAAAGCTTTGCTTCGCGAATCTTCTCTAAACGCATTTTGATCCATTTGCAGCCAAATAAAATCCAAATCGTAAGGACTGTTATTGGTATAGGTCAAAGTCATTTTTCCAATTACTTTATGATCGACAGTATCTAAAGTAGCTTGAATTTTATAATCTGCTTTGTTTTGCCAATAATCCGGGCCGGGTTCTCCGGTTGCACTATGAAAAGAGTTGGCCATTTCATTGAAAAACAATGGACTAAAAGCTTGATGTTTATCAAATTTAGAATTGGGGTGAGTTGCTTTTTGAGCAAAAGAGAGCGTGGAAAAAAGCAAGAAAATTAAACTAATTACACAAAACTTGACTGAATTCATTTTCTGATTTTTAAGTTGATTTACAAAAATATAATATAAATCAACTTTAATGGTGAAATTTTCTAAGCATTTATTATTAAAATTACTATAAAAGTAACAGTTTTAAACTCTATATTCTTAGTTAAAGTTTAGGAAGATTTCTAAATGATTTTATCATTTCAAAGGAAAAATTCAGGATTAACTTGTATGTAAGTTAAAGAATATATAATTTTGAAGTCTTACAATTAAAACTTATTAATATGATAAAACGAATTACTTTATTAGGATTTGCTTTTATGGCATTTTTTGTGGTAAGAGCTCAAGATCCTATTTTTGAAGAAAACTTCGAGAATGCACAGTTTGCTCCGAATGGAATAGGAAGTTTACCATCAGATTGGACACTACACAATCAAGATAGTTTAACACCTGTAAATGATGGAAACTTCAATCAGTTATTGACACAAGCTTGGAATGTTGTTGATTTTACCGATATAGGAAGAGTAGCGGTAAGCTCTTCTCTTTTAGAAGATGATGGACAAGCAGATCGTTGGATGGTTACTCCGCAAATTAATCTTCCTAATGAAGAGGCATATTTAACTTTTAAAACATTGGCTTATAATGATCAACAGCTTGATGAATATGAAGTCTTGGTTTCTACAACAGGACCTGAAGTTGAAGATTTTACGGATGCACCTATTCTTACAGAAGTAGTTTCAGCAGGGAATGATTTTAATTGGAAAAAAGTTTCTTTGGAAGACTATGCAGGAGAAGATGTTTATATCGCTTTTCGAAATATAAGTGATAATGGACATGTATTAATACTTGGAGAAATTATGGTTTCTGTATTAGAAAATTATGACGTTCAATTAAAAGATCTTGTAGTAGAAAGATATAATGCTCCCGGAGAGGATATAGAAATAGAAGTTACTTTAAGAAATGTGGGAATTAATACTGTATCAAGTGTTGATATAGAATGGACAGATGGAGAAGATATTTATACAGAAGAATATACAGATTTGAACTTAACAACTTTAGAGCATACAGAGCTTAATTTAAGCACGGCATTAAATTATTCATCAAGTGGTCAAAGAGAAATTACCATCACAGCAATGGATGTTAACGGGAATGTGGATGATAACCCTGAAAATAACGAAGTTTCAGGATTTATATTTGTTTATAATGATGGAGCTGAACAAAAAGTAGTTATCGAAGAAGGAACCGGAACTTGGTGTGGATGGTGTCCAAGAGGTTTTGTAGCTATGGATTATATGTACGATAATCCGGATCAATTTCCAAACTTTATAGGTATTGGGGTGCACAACGGAGATCCTATGGCAGTACAAGAATATGATAGCGGATTAGGTTTAACCGGATTTCCGGGGAGCCATATCAATAGAGTGCTTAAAGAAATTGAAGTAGGTATAACTAACTGGGCAGGAGCATATGCTCAATTAAAAGATAATATAAAACCTTTTGAATTGAGTCTTGAAGTTGATTATGATAAATCAGAAAGATTTGCAACAATTAATGTAAACACAGAGTTTTTTATGGATATAGAAAACACGGAGTTTAAAATATCTGTAGTAGTGATTGAAGATGGTGTAACAGGAACTGGCGCAGGTTGGGGACAAACTAATTATTATGCAGGAGGAACAGCCGGACCTATGGATGGTTGGGAAAACTTACCAGGAACAGTTACTGACTTTGAATATGATCGTGTTGCGAGAGCACTTATCGGAGGTTTTAATGGAGAAAGTGGAAGTATTCCAACAGAAGTTTCAGAAGGAGACATTCATTCTTATGAATTCACTTATACACATCCTGAAGGAATGAATCCTCAAAAAATGTCTTTTGTTGCTTTGTTAATAGATCAAGAAACAGGAGAAATTTTAAACGCAGCAGAAGAGCCAATTCCTTATGAATTAGGATTGGATAAAAATATAGTAGATAACTTTAAACTTTATCCAAACCCGGCTTCTGATGTAGTAAACGCTACATTTAATGAAACCATTAACGGAGAAGTTGAAATGAACATTTATAACTTAAATGGAAAAGTTGTAAAAACACAAAACTTTAAAGAGGTAAAAGCCGGAGAAGAAATAAGTGTAAATGTAGATCATCTTGCAACCGGAGAATATTTGATTTCTTTCGCTACAGCAAAAGGTTCAATGGTAAAACATTTGATTGTTAAATAAGTAAATTATCAACCAACTAAAACAAAAAAATGCGTTTGGAAAATTCTGAACGCATTTTTTATTAAATATCCGTAACAAATATGGTTTGAAATTAAAAATTAAATATTTAAATTTGTAAATACTAATTTTAAAGGAAAGAAGAATGAAGAAAATTACAGTTTTATTAACTGCCCTGTTGATAGGAATTATAGGATTTGCACAAGAGGATTTTTCAATTACTTCAAATTTTGGAGATATTGAAGATGGAAAAGTATTTGAATTTAATACTACAGAAAAAGAAGATTCCAGCATGAATTATGTGATTACAAATGAATCTGATAATGATATTCATATGCGTTTAATGGTGGTTTCTATGTCAAACACAGATGGAACTGAGTTTGAAGCTTGTTTAGGAGGACAGTGTTATTATCAAATTGTAGGAGGAGAGACTTATCCTTTTCCTGGAGATCCTACAGGTTATGAAACGATTGAAGCCGGAGAGTCTAATTCAGGGGGAACAGGAGATGCAGCAAATCATATTTGGAACAAAAAAGAAGAAGGAGAAAGCCCTGAAGAACCAATTGTAGTTGATTTTGAATTTCAACGAGTTGACGAAACAGGAAGTATTGTTTTAGATAAAGTAGCTTTCACTTATATTTATGAACCGGAACTTTCTGTTGATAAACATGAAAATTTTGGAGTTCAAATTTTAAACACTGTAGTTAAAAACGGAGAGTTAAACATTAAAACACAAGAGCCTGCTCAAATTGAAATTTATAATTTATTAGGACAGAAATTTAATACGCTTAAATTAGAAAGTGGAATTAATAAAGTTGATGTTTCCAATCTTTCTACACAAATATATTTAGTGCGTATTCAAAATGAAAGAGGTGCTATTAAAACACAAAAAATTGTAGTAGAATAAAAGAAAGCAATTTTTGATTTATAAAAAAGGGAAGTTTTTTAACTTCCCTTTTTTTATGTTTTGATTTTTTAAAACTGTGTAATCTATTTGCGGACTATATAAAAACCTCTTACTTTTGAAATAATTTCTATATTAATAGAAAAACATTTAAACAAAAGAGAGATGACAAACTTAAAAGGTATGGGAGTGGCGTTGATTACTCCTTTTAAAAAAGATAAAAGTATTGATGTTGAAGCGTTAAAAAAAATTGTTCAATTCCAAATCAAAAACAATACAGATTATCTTATAGTATTAGGAACAACAGGGGAGTATGCTACGCTAACTTCAGAAGAACGCGAAATCGTTAAATCAACTATTATTGAAGAAAATGCAGGGAAATTACCTTTGGTTTTAGGAATTGGCGGAAACAACACTGCAGCTGTAGCTGAGCAATTACAAACTGAAGACAGCTCTGGATTTGATGCCATTTTGAGTGTTTCTCCCTATTATAATAAACCTTCTCAAGAAGGAATTTATCAACATTATAAAGTTTTGTCAGAAAACACGCCTTTGCCATTGATTGTTTATAATGTTCCCGGACGAACCTCCTCTAATATTTTACCGGAAACCATTGCGCGTTTGGCTCTTGATTTTGAGAATATCATCGGCATAAAAGAAGCAGCAGGAGATATGGTTCAAGCCATGAAAATGATCGATCAAACTCCGGATGATTTTTTAGTGATATCAGGAGAAGACATGTTGGCTTTACCCATGGTTTTAGCCGGGGGAGATGGGGTGATTTCTGTAATTGGAGAAGGTTTTCCCAAATCGTTTTCTAAGATGATAAAATTAGGCTTGGAACATAAAGTAAAAGAAGCTTATCAAATTCATTATCGCATAGCGCCTGCGATAGATATGATTTTTGAAGAAGGAAATCCATCAGGAATAAAAACAGTTTTCAATCAACTGAACTTAGCAGAATTGTCAGTAAGATTGCCTTTAACTCCGGTTTCTGAGGATTTAAGAAATCGTATAAATTCTTTTACAAAAGAGTTTTATAAATCATAGTTGTTTTTACTGTATTGATAATTAGTTGGTTAGATTTTTGTTTAAAAACATTTAACTTCAAAACACATATAAAAAATCATTGAAATCATATTTTTATAATTACATAGAAATCAGTATTTTTGCAGAATGCTTTTAAGAAAAAAAACAAACATATTATTCGTATTCGTTTTAATGATTTTGATGGGGTCTTGCGGACCATTTCAAAAAACATTAAAAAATGATGATATCAAACCGAAATTTGATCTGGCAAATAAGTATTATAACGAAGCTTTGGAGTCAGGACAAAAATATAAGTTTAAAAGAGCGATTCGACTTTATGAACAAATTGCTCCGCAATATAGAGGAAAACCTCAAGGCGAACCTATAGCTTATGCACTTTCAGACAGTTATTATAAGTTAGGGGATTTCTTTAGTGCAGGATATCAATTTGAGCGTTTTACCAAAGCATATCCAGACAGTGATAAAGCAGAAGAAGCAGCTTATAAAAGTGCAAAAAGTTATTATGAAATTTCTCCTGTTCATACTTTAGATCAGCAAGATACAGAAAAAGCTTTGCTGAAATTGCAAGAGTATATTTCTAAATATCCATCAGGAGAACATATAGGAAAAGCAAATACTTTGGTGAGTAAATTAAGAGATAAATTAGAAAAGAAATCTTTTGAAATAGCTCAACTTTATTATCATCAAGACGATTACAGATCAGCTATAGCAGCGATGGAAAACTTCATTAATGATAATCCCGGATCTGAATATCGCGAAAAAGCATATTATTATAAAATGGATGCACAATATTCTTATGCTATAAAAAGCTATAAGAATGTGATGAAAGAAAGATTAGAAAAATCAAAAAAATATTCTGAAGACTATTTAAAATACTTTCCGGAAGGTGAATTTTCTGAAAAAGTAAGAACTGCAGAAGAAGATATTAAAGAACGATTAAAAGAATTTAATTAATTTTAAACAATGAGTATAGAATATAGACATAGTAAGGCTCCGGTTGATACAGAAACAATTGATAAAAATAAAATTGATGCGCCAACCGGAAATCTTTATGAGGCCATCTCAATCATTTCTAAGCGTACGGTGCAAATCAATGCAGAAATGAAAAAAGAATTGTTAGAAAAACTTGATGAATTTGCTACTTATACAGAAAGTTTAGATGAAGTTTTTGAAAACAGAGAGCAAATTGAAGTTTCTAAATTTTATGAGAGTTTACCAAAACCTCATGCCTTGGCAATAGAGGAGTGGTTAGACGATAAAATTTACTACAGAAATACAAAAATTTCAGAAGATAAGTAATTATGATTTTAAGCGGCAAAAACATTCTTGTAGGGGTTACCGGAGGTATTGCCGCTTATAAAATTACTTATTTAGTCCGGCATTTTATAAAAGCAAATGCCAATGTAAAGGTAATGATGACAAAGGAAGCCAAAGATTTTGTCACACCATTATCTTTATCTACCTTATCAAAAAATCCTGTTTTCTCAGATTTTGTAGAAGGAGAAGATGAACTCTGGAACAATCATGTAGAATTGGGAAAATGGGCGGATTTTATCTGTATTGCTCCGGCTACAGCCAATACTTTGGCAAAAATGGTGAGCGGACATAGCGATAATTTCTTTATGGCTACCTACCTTTCTGCTGATTGCCCGGTTTATATTGCTCCGGCTATGGATTTAGATATGTATCAGCATCCTACAACTCATCAAAACATAGAAAAACTAAAATCCTACGGAAATATTATTATTCCCGCAGAATCCGGAGAATTAGCCAGCGGACTTGTTGGTGAGGGAAGAATGGCAGAACCGGAAAATATTCTTGATTTTATAGAAAAAGATCTTAAAAAAAATCTTATGCTAAACGGTAAAAAAGTATTAATCACTGCCGGACCCACTTATGAAGCTATAGACCCGGTTAGATTTATCGGAAATCATTCCAGCGGAAAAATGGGATATGCCATTGCAGAAGCTGCTGCCAAAAATGGGGCAGAAGTGATTTTAATTTCCGGACCTACAGCTTTAAAAATTGAAGAAAAAGGAATTAAAGTCCAAAATGTGGTGAGTGCAGAAGAAATGTATAACGCCGTAATGCAAGAATATAAAAACTGTGATGTGTTTATTTCTGCCGCTGCTGTTGCTGATTATACCCCCACAGAAATTGCTGAAGAAAAAATTAAAAAATCAGGAAATAACTTACAGATAAATCTCAAAAAAACTAAAGATATTCTTTTAGAAGCAGGAAAACGAAAACAACACCAATTTGTAGTTGGTTTTGCTTTAGAAACTGAAAACGAAGAAGAAAATGCTTTAGGAAAATTAAGAAAAAAGAACTTAAATTTTATCGTTTTAAATTCCTTGAGAGATAAAGGAGCAGGTTTTGCCACAGATACTAATAAAGTGAAAATTATCAGTGAAAAAGAAACCCAAACTTTTAATTTAAAATCTAAAACAGCAGTAGCCCAAGATATTATAGCAGAAATAAGTAAACAATTAACGTTGGAAAAATAGAAAATCTTACAATAAATGTACTAATTTACGTTTATCAATAAAGTAAATACGTAAAATCTTTTATCTTTAAAAGTTGATTTAATATTAAAAATACATGAAAAAATATATTTTCCTTCTTTTGATATGTTTTGTCGGGCAAAATTTGTCGGCTCAAATGGTAAACGCCAATATTACTATAGATGCGCAACAAACAGGAAGAACTCAGCTTTCTGTTTTTAAAACTTTAGAAGGAGCATTAGAGGAATTTTTAAACAGCTCAGAATGGGGAGACGAAAACCTACCTCGAGAACAACGAGTTGACGCCAGTTTTTTTATCACAGTAAAGTCTTATTCTTCTAATAATTTCAGAGCTTCTATTCAGGTGCAATCATCAAGACCGGTTTATGGTTCTGCTATGGTAACACCGGTTTTTAACTTTAAAGATGATCAGTTTAATTTTACTTATGAAGAACACCAACCTTTAAATTTCAATCCGAATTCTTTTGAAAACAATCTGGTTTCTACCCTAAGTTTTTATATGTATGTGATTTTAGGATTGGATGCAGATACTTTCTTGCCGGAAGGAGGAGGAGGGTATTTTGCACAAGCAGATCAAATTGCTAATCTTGCTCAGCAAGGAGGAAGCTCAGGTTGGGGATCCGGATCAGGACAAAATTCGAGATATGAATTAAACGCTCAGTTGAATTCTTCAAATTACAGAGAATTTCATGAAGCTTTATATCAATATCATCGTTTAGGATTAGATGTTATGCATGAAGATCTTGAAGAAGGAAAAAATAATATTGTAGAAGCAATTGGATTGCTGAATAATGTAAATCGAACCCGTCCCAATACTTTATTAATTCGTTCCTTTTTCGATGCAAAAGCAGGAGAAATTTCAGCTATATTCAACGGTGGCCCGGAAGTAAATCTTGATGAAGTAGTGCAAAATTTAAATAATATGGCGCCGACTTACAGCGTAGAGTGGAGAAGTCTTAAATAGAATTTCAGAAGATTTCAAATCTAAATTATTCTACAATATCCAGCATGGTTTGAGATTTATTTACAGTTTCTTCCCATTCACTTTCAGGAATACTGTCCATTACAATTCCTCCGCCCACATATATTTCACAATAATTTGAGTGGAGTTGCATACAGCGTAGATTTACAAATAATTCGCTTTTATTTTCAAGATTCAATTCGCCTAAAAATCCGGTGTAAAACTCTCGATTATAAGATTCTTCATCAATGATAAAATCTTTTGAAGCTAATTTTGGCATTCCACAAACGGCGGGAGTAGGGTGGAGATCTTTTAAAATTTGTTTTAAATTTTCCGGAGATTTCATCTTTGCAGAAATATCACACTTTAAATGCCAAAGTTTTCCGGCGCGAATATTTTCAACTTTCCCTACTTTTAGTTGGGTAACCTCTTCTTTTAAAGTATCGGTAATAAAATCAGTAACAAACTGTTGTTCTTGAATTTCTTTGCTTGTCCACTGAGGTGGTTTTTTTCCTTCAACCGGTTTGGTAGAAGCCAACGCCATAGTGGTTAAATTTTCTTTGTTTATTTTTAATAAAGTTTCCGGCGTAGCGCCCATCCATAAACCAATTTCAGGATGATACCAACAATACACAAAAGCAGTGGGATAAGTGAGAAGCAGACGTTTAAAAATAGCCGGAATATCCGGATGAATAGTTTTGTTTATTTTTCTTGATAAAACTACTTTTTTTAATTTTCCTTTTTTGATTTCTTGAATTCCGCGTTCTACCAAATCAAGATGATTTTGCTTATCTGTTTCTTGAATATTTTTATCTAAAGGGTTTTGATTTTCAGCAAAAGATAAATCAGAAGTGTGTAGGCTAATATTTATTTGTTCTGATTTTTTTGTAGGAATTAAAGGAGATTTTTGTGCATTTAAATCAAAAGGAGCCATTACAAAACCAGATTCTGTGTAGTTTTCAGCAACATAAAGTTGTTTATTTTTTTGAAAAAAACTTTTGATAAGAAACTCAGAATTTTCCGGAGCAGTAGGTTTTCTATATAATACAAAAGGAAGTTTGTTTTGTAAGGAAAGCTGAACTTTATTAAAGAAATCTTGTGTTTTCATAGCGGTATATAAACAAAAAAGTGGGATTTATTTTACTTTTTTCTGGGTAAAGAAATTGTGGTGAGTTTAGAAGCAGAAATTAAATTCCCTTCTTCATCTCTGATTTTAATATCCCAAACCTGTGTGGTTTTTCCTTTGTGAAGATATTCTGCACGGGCATAAACAAATCCTTTTGAAATACTTCTTACGTGATTGGCATTTATTTCAATTCCACGTACAAAAAACTTTTCTCTATCCAATAAATAAGCAGAAGCAACACTGCCCACAGTTTCTGCCAAAGCAACAGTTGCGCCACCGTGTAGGACTCCATCCGGTTGATGAACTCTTGGAGTAACAGGCATTTTTGCTTCCACAAAATTATCTCCTAAAGCGGTAAATTCAATAGCTAAAGTTTCTAAAAGTGTGTTTTTTCCTAAGGAATTTAATTTTTCTAAAATTTCTTTTTCTGTTGTTTTCATCCGTATTTATTTAAGTTTGTAAAAATACAAATTCAAAGTTGAATGATTAAACAAGAAAAGCAGGTATTTTATCAAACATCGAATACTTATTCTACTTTAAATAAATTATCATCTCAAACCAAAAATGTTTGGTTGGTTTGTCATGGATTAGGATATTTAAGTCGATTTTTTATCACTTATTTTAAAATTTTAAATCCGAAAGAAAATTATATAATTGCTCCTCAAGCTCCTTCAAAATATTACCAAAGCAGTGATTTTAAATATGTGGGAGCAAGTTGGTTGACCAAAGAAAATACCAAAGCAGAAACTAAAAATGTTTTGACTTATTTAGATGCTGTTTTTGCAGAAGAAAAAATATCGACAGATAAAAAATTTATTGTTTTTGGATTTTCACAAGGTGTTTCTGTAAGCACGCGTTGGCTGGCTTCCAGAAAAATAGAACCGGATATTTTGGTGATTTATGCCGGAAGTATTCCCAAGGAATTAAAACCTTCGGATTTTTCTTATTTGAAGAAAACTAAAGTGAAAATAATTTATGGAAACAAAGATCCTTTTATCACAGCAGAAAAATTAAAAAAAGAACAAGTTTTTGCTGAATATTTATTTGGAAAAGAACGCATAGAAATAATTCCTTTTGAAGGAAAACATGAAGTGAAAACTGCGATGATTGAAAAAATAATCGATTAAAATATTAGTTGAAATATCGGGATTTTAAATTTTTACTTTTGGAGATGTTTTTAAATCTTAAACTCAAAAGAATAGCAGAAATTGTTAATCCGACAATAAAACCAATCCAAATTCCGGCAGCTCCCATATCAAAATAAAAAGTGAGTAAACTTCCCACCGGCAATCCTACAGCCCAATAAGCAATAGCAATATAAATTGTGGGGATTTTTACATCTTTAATTCCTCTTAATAAACCTGAACTAATAGCTTGTGTACTATCGGAAATTTGAAAAATTCCGGCGAGTAACAATAAACCGGTGGCAATTTCTATTACAGATAAATCATCTGTAAATATAAAAGGAATATAATCTTTAAGCAGGAAAATTAAAACGGCACAAGCAGCACCATAAATAAGGGCGGTAATAAAAGTTGTTTTTCCGATTAAGCGCAATAAAGGAAAATCTTTTCTTCCAAAAGTGTTGCTCACTCTGATAGATCCTGCTTGTGATAATCCCATGGAAACCATAAAAGTCAGAGCAACTACAGAAATTGCAATTTGATGTGCGGCTTGTTCTCTTGCTCCAATGGTTCCTATTAAAATAGCAGAAACTGCAAAAGCTCCGGATTCCATACCTACTTGTAAACTACTGGGAATTCCGATATGTAATAAATCTTTCCAAGTTTTCTTTTGTAAAAACCATTGTTTTTTTCCGATGATGATATAACGTCTAAAGATTTTGTGTCTCAAGACTACCATCAATAAAGCGATAAAAATGATGATTCTACTGATTAAAGTTCCAATTCCGGCACCAACTAATTCCAATCTTGGAAATCCGAAATGCCCGAAAATTAAAACCCAATTCAATAAAAAGTTGATGGGAATTGCAGAAAGCGAAATAATCATAGCTGTTTTGGTGTACTCTAATCCATCAGTAAATTGTTTTAAAGCCATAAACAACATCATCGGGATGATGGACCAACTCACCAATTGAAGATAAGGCGCAGCTAACTCTGCCACCTCCGGATCTTGCCCCATATGGAATAAAATGTTTTTTCCAAAAGCTAATCCCAAAGCGATGATAATTGCTGTAATTCCGGATAGAATAAATCCATTAAACAAATAATGACTCACCAAAGCGCCATTTCTTTGTCCGTTTGCCATACTGACCAATTGTGAAACGGAAATTGTAATTCCCATACCCAGCACAAAAGGAATATTGATCACACTGTTTACTAAAGCAGCAGCGGCCAACTCTTTATAACCCACAGCGCCCACCATAGCCATATCTATGATACCTAAAAACATTTGCGCTAATTGTCCTAAAATAACAGGATAAGCGAGTTTTAAGGTTTTATTAGTTTGTTGAAGTGCAGTTGTTTCCAATTTAAAATATTGAGTAGAATTGAATACAATTCAGATTTTTAAATTTTGCAAATTTACGTATAATTTCCTTGAGAAAAGTGTTTATAATTTCTTTATGATTAGCTAAACTTTTCAAAATAAAAATACTCAATTTTTTCTTGAAATCAATTGAGGAAATTTCTGTTCAATTTCTTGTTTTATGAATGTTTATAAAGTTGTTGTTTGCCAAGTTTTCATTTATCGGCAGTTTGCAACAATACATCTATATATTCAATATAAGATTTTAAAACAAGTATTTGGCTGTATTAAAAATGGAGTTTTTATAGGATGATGATTGATTTGTCTGGAAATTTGTTTTTTAAAAAAAAGTTTATGTTAGCAGAATTTCTCAATATAATTCGATGAATCCCTTACCTTTAAAAACGTCACCATTTTTCAAAAAATAATGCAGAGCATTTATGCATTTTTTTTATTATCATAAAAGCACTTTATTTTTAGCCAATACCCTTCTGGTTTTACTTGAATAAAAACTTTTTTACTACTTTTTTCAAGATAAAACTCTCTTGATAAATTGTCTTTATAATGCATGGAATATTTTTTTCTTTTTGAAGAAGATGATTTATGTTCTTTAATTTTATAATTAGGAGCATAATATGTTTCGTCAATGGTTACTTTACGTTTAGTCTTTTTTGATGTTTCTTTAGCATTAGAATTAAGATATTTATATTCTAGGAATTCAATAATATTGGATAAAGAGTTTAATTCTTGATTAGCTTTAGATTCATTAACAAAAAATGCATACTCATCTCTACCATCAATTTTTAAAACGTGAATTCAAATCACAAACGGAATTTTTTATAAAACAATGCTCCAAAGAAAGTCAACTTAATTAGGAATAATTTTATTAAACCTTATACACCTTTGGAGCATTGATATTACTATTAGCGGTTTCGATTTTCTTCTCTTATTTTTTCTTCTAAATCTCTAACTTCTTTTTCCGCATTTTGTTTTTCTTTTCGGGCTCTTTCGGCTTTTCGTTCATCGCCTTCACGAATAGCTTCCCGCTCATTTTCTTCTGCGTTTTTTATACGTTGTTTTGCTCTTTCTAAAGCAGCTTCATAATCTCCAACAACTCGATCAGTTTTTTCTTTTACTTTATTCCAAGAGTCACTATCTTCTTCAGGGTTATTTCGAGTATTATCTCTTTTGTCGGAATTATTTCTGTCATGTCGATCCATATTTTGACGGTTTTCTGTGTCTTGACGATCAGTTTTCCTATTATCTTTACAAGAAGTTAAACTTATCGGCACTAAGAAAGCTATCAATACAATACTTAAGATTATTTTTTTCATAATAGTTGTTTTATGATGAGCAAGTAAAATTAATCCGATTTATGACAGCTATTTAATGTTATAAAAATCCTTGTTGATTGTTTTGAAAATCATTTTAAAACAACTCAACATCCTTAGGCAATAAAAAACAAAAAATATCTTTAGTTTAAAACTTCATTTTCAGCTGTTCAGGTAAGAGTTTAAAACTTTTGCGATGATAAGCAGAAGAACCGAATTCTCGAATAGCATTGCGGTGTTCGCGAGTAGGATATCCTTTATTGCTTTTCCAGTTGTAATGCGGAAATTCTTCGTGAATTTTAGCCATAAATTCATCGCGATGTGTTTTTGCTAAAATCGATGCTGCCGCAATATTCAGATATTTCGCATCACCTTTAACAACACATTCGTGGGGAATAACTTGATTTTTTGATTTATTGAGGTAAAAAGGTTTGAATTTATTTCCATCAACAGCTATAAATTCCGGAGTAGAAGATAAACCTTTTATGGCTTCATGCATTCCAAAAATTGATGCGTGAAGAATATTAAGCTCATCAATTTTATCCATCATAATATGCACAACCTTAAAGCAAAGTGCTTCCTCTTCAATTTTTTTACGCAGAATATTTCTGTTTTTTTCACTTACTTGTTTAGAGTCGTTCAGTAAATCACTTTTAAAATCCGGCTTTAAAATAACAGCCGCCGCAGTAACAGGTCCGGCCAAACAACCACGTCCGGCTTCATCTGTCCCACACTCTAAAGAAAAATCACTGAACTTCGATAAAAGCATAAGATGATATTGTTTTGCAAAACTATGAATTCTATTTTTATAATTAAGTGAGATTATAAATTTCTGCAATCAAAATGATCTTAACAGCAATAACAAAATAACCCCGTAAAACCTAAAAACAAAGTAAAATCTTCCCCATAAAATCTCTGGATTCCATTAACTCATGCGCTTTTATCACATCATCAATAGCAAATTTCTTCGTGTTAATCGATTTAAAACGATTGCTTTCAAGAATAGGATAAGCTTTTTCAATGGCTTCTTCTACCAATTGTTTTTTATGAGCTAAGCTACGAGAACGCAAAGTGCTTCCGGTTAAATGAATTCTTTTTTGCATCATTTTAAAAATGTTCAACTCTCCTTTTCCTTCCATCGCATTGATGTACACCAACCTTCCTTCTTCATTAAGCAAATCAATATTTTTATCTAAATATTTTCCGCCGACAGAATCCAAAATTAAATCCACTGAATTCTTTCCAAATTCTTCAATCAAATCTTGAGTGCGATAATTAATCACTTTTTCAGCTCCCAAAGACTGACAATATTCTATTTTTTCTGCTGTACTCGCCAAAGTCCAAGCTTTTGCACCAAAACCGGAAACCAATTGGATGGCCATAGAACCAATCCCTCCTGAACCTCCATAAATCAATACGTTTTCTTTAGGTTGAAGTTTTCCAATCTGAAAAATATTTTGCCAAACTGTCAATAAAACTTCCGGCAATCCTGCAGCCTCCACCAAAGAAAAACCTTTAGGAATCGGCAAACAGCTCCCGGAATCCACAGTCACATATTCCGCATATCCTCCTCCGGGTAAAAGTGCACAAACTTCATCGCCTTTTTTCCAAGAAGAAACCGCATCGCCTACTTCTTCAACTATTCCGGAAACCTCTAATCCTAAAATATTTTCAACACATCCTTTTGGAGCCGGATAATTTCCTTTGCGTTGTGCCAAATCTGCTCTATTCATTCCCGTTGCAGCAACTTTTATCAGCACTTCATTTGCTTTGGGTTGAGGTTTTGCATATTGAGAAATTTCTAATACAGAAGGATTTCCGTAATCTTGAAAAATAACTGCTTTCATCATAATCGATTTATTTTGCTGAAAAAATCAAAGATAATTATAAGTTTAAAAGATAAATAAACATAAACACATAAATATTTCTTAGAGAAAGGATTTGAAAACCTTAAAAATTAAAACGGATATTTTTTAAGAATAACAAAGTATTCATCAAAAAATGATATTTTTGCCCAAGTTATAAGAATGGATGAAAAAACTTTGGCTCATATATCTAATCTTCTTTAGCACGGCAAGCACATTTGCTCAGGATCAACTATTTTCTTCGCAACCACAAGAAAAACCGGATCAAAAAGAACAAGAAAAAGAAGAAAAACCACCGATCACCGATTATAAAATATTTTCTTTAAAAGGAGATACCACGCATGTAGATACCACCTTAACCATCCGAAAAGATTATAACTTCAACTATTTAAGAAAAGATAACTTCGGATTATTGCCTTTCAGCAATATGGGGCATTCTTATACGGAATTGACAAAATCGTTTGATAGCCCTACAAGTCTGCCCGAATTTGGAGCAAGAGGAACGCATTTTGCTTTTTTAGAAGTAGAAGACATTAAATACTATAATGTACCCACTCCTTGGTCGCAATTATTTTTTAAAACCACTTTTGAACAAGGACAACTTTTAGATGCTTTTATTACTTCCAATATTAGTCCGCAAATCAATATGTCTGTGGCTTACAAAGGATTGCACTCCTTAGGGAAATACAGACACCTCAAAGCCGGACAAGGAAGTTTTCGCACCACATTTAGTTATAAAACAAAAAATGAACGTTACCAATTACACACCCATTTTATTAGTCAACTCTTAGAAGCAGAACAAAATGGAGGATTGACAGATCAAGCAAACGATCAATTTGGTTCGCAAAGCAGTCAATATTCTGATAGAGCAGTGCTGGATGTAAAATATACCGATGCCAAAAGACTTTTGCGTGCTAAGCGGTTTTTTGTAGATCATCATTTTAACCTGATTAAAGGAGAAGGCGAAAAAGCCAACAACCAAGTCCAAATCGGACACAGCTTTAATTTTACTGATAAAGAATATTATTTCGATCAAGAAAATCCCTACGAATTATACGGACTTTCTTATCAAAACAATAAACTTAGAGATTTGACGGAATTTCAAGAAGTCTCCAATACATTTTCTGCAAAATATCAAAATAATCTTTTAGGAAAATTCCAATTTCGCATTCGTCACGCCGATTATAATTATGGATATAAAAGAAAATTAAACCTCGAATCCGGAGAAATCCCCAATCGTTTAAAAGGAGATATTGTTTCTTTAGGCGCAGCATATCAAAAACAAATCGGCGGATTTGAGCTTTCCGGAGATGCGATGTTTAATACCATAGGAGATTTTGATGGAAATTATATCAAAGCCAAAGCCGCTTATCAGTTCAATCAAGACAATAGAGTAGAGGCCGGATTATACACAAATTCACGCAAACCGAATTATAATTTCCTGCTTTTTCAAAGCGCTTATCAAAATTATAACTGGTACAACGACTTCAAAAACGAACAAAAACAACAGTTTTACTTTAGTTTAAAATCAGAAAAGTTAGCAAACATCGATTTTGATTACACCCGAATTCATAATTATACCTACTTCGGATTAAAAGACAACACAGATCCGCAAATCCCTGTCGATTCTTTAATAACTCCATATCAACACACTTCAGATATCAACTATATCAGAATTAAAGCCAATAGAGAATTTAATTTCGGTCGCTTTTCTTTAGACAATACGGTTTTATATCAAAAAGTATTAGAAGGCGAAGAGGTTTTTCGCGTAGCAGATTTCATCACCAGAAATTCTTTTTATTATAAAGATTATTGGTTCGATCGCAATTTATACCTCCAAACCGGATTTACCTTTAATTATTTCACAGGCTACAAAGCCGATGCTTATGATCCAATCACCGCAGAATTTTATGTGCAGGATTTCGAAAAGATGAAAGGTTTCAGCAGATTGGATTTTTTCTTTAATGCACGTGTCAGACAAACCAGAATTTTCTTTAAAGTAGAAAACTTCACCACCCTTTTTGATGGAAACGGACACTACGCCGCGCCTTACGAACCCTATAGAGATTGGAATATTCGTTTTGGTTTGGTGTGGGATTTCTTCTTATAAGTTTTACTTCAACTCATAGATAATAATAATTTGGGCGTGCCCCCAAGTTTTTTTGGGGATCATAAAAGATATTAAGGAGTGTTTATTTATAAAAAACTTGGGGTCGGGCTGTCCGCTATATCTTTTTTTACGGATCTCCAATTTTCAAATCGACTTTATATTTAAGGCAAAAGAAAAAAATCACACAAACTTTCTTATTATAAAAAAAGGATGCCACTTCCATCCCTCACGCGGATTTCAATTAAGAAAGGAAATAAAAGAATTAAAAGTAGCTTTCCTTATATATAATAGACCCTCAGATAGTTTAGATTTTTAAATAATTCACCTCAAACTTAATTAATAAAAACCAAGATTTATTAAATCCGGAAGAAAAAATTTTTCTATTTAAAATGCTTACAATAAAATAGTTACCTTAAGCTTTCAAAAACATTTCAAAAATATTTTAAAATTTCGCTTGCGGTTAAATAAAAGAGCAGTAAGTTTGCACCCGCATTTAAAAAATGCAGTTGAGA
>JAJYSY010000087.1 GCA_021793375.1 Bacteroidota bacterium
GATCTAAAAATGAAAATAATTATACGCCTTTTGGTAACAGCTTTTATTGTTGTTGCGCTTTCTAATTTTTTGCCTGGCACACATATCGACAGTTATACCACCGGAATTTGGGTAGCCATCGTGTTGGGATTAATCAATCTTTTCATCAAACCTTTATTGATTGTTTTAACTCTTCCTGTTACCATTTTCACCTTCGGGCTTTTTCTGTTGGCCATCAATGCCTTTATGATTATGCTTTGCAGCGAATTAATCCAAAACTTCAAAGTAGATGGTTTTTGGTGGGCGTTGTTATTCAGCTTATTATTATCTTTTTTTCAATCAATTTTATTTGCAGCATTCGATAAAAATAAAAGAAATCTGAATTTATAATACTTGGTCAGCAATCAAATTAATTGTATTTTTGCAAATCAAAATTTAGAAGGAAAAATTCCCATGAACATTAGTAGAGAAAACATTGACAAACTCAACGCAATTGTAAAGGTTGATATCAAAAAAGAAGACTACGAACCAAAAGTCACAAAAATCTTAAAAGATTATAGAAAAACCGCCAATATTCCAGGTTTTAGAAAAGGACATGTCCCTATGGGATTGATTAAAAAACAATACGGACATTCTGTTTTGGTAGATGAAGTAAACAAACTTTTACAAGAAAATTTAAACAAATATATCGTAGATGAAAAACTCGATGTATTAGGTAATCCTCTTCCTAAAGCACAAGACAACTTTTCTTGGGATACAGAAGATTACTCTTTTGAGTTTGAAATTGGATTGGCACCGGAATTCGAAGTTGATGTAAAAGCTAAAAAACCTATTACTTCTTATAAAATTATTGCTGATCAAGAAACAATTGACAAGCAAGTAGAATATTTACGTACACAGTACGGAAAAATGATTTCTAAAAACGAAGTTGAAGAAGGAAATAACATCACCGGAGTTTTTACCAGCGAAGAAAAAGAAATTGAAAAAGAATCTACTTTTTCTTTAGATAATATTAAAGGAAAAAGAAACCTCAATAAATTCTTAGGTTCCAAAGTTGGAGATACCTTAACTTTTAAAACTAAAAACCTATTTGATGAAGTTCATCTTTTAGAAGCTAATTTAGGATTAGAAACCGACGAAGGAAAAGATTTAAACATTGAAGTTAATTTTGAAATAAAAGAAATTAACGAACAGGAACTCGCTGAGTTAAATCAAGATTTCTTTGATAAGATTTTCGGAAAAGACAAAGTTAAGTCTGAAGAAGAATTCCAAAATAAAATCAAAGAAGACATCGAAAAACAGTTTGAGCAGCAAAGCAATCAACAGCTGATCAATGATGTTACAGAAGCTTTACTTGAAGAAACCAAGTTTGATTTGCCGGATGAATTCTTAACAAAATGGATTCAAGTAAGCGGTGAAAAAGAACTTACAGAAGAAGAAGCTAAAGAAGAATATCAACGTTCTGAAAAAGCTTTGCGTTTTCAACTTATTGAAAATGAATTGATGAAAGCCAATGACATCAAAGTTGAAATGGAAGATGTTTTAGCTTCTGCCAAAGAACGCATCAAAATGCAAATGGCACAATTCGGACAAATGAATCCTTCTGAAGAAGAATTAAATAGCATTGCTCAACGTGTTTTGTCAAACGAACAAGAAGCAAGAAACTTTTCTGATCAAGTTAAAAATGAAAAACTTTTAGATTTCTATAAAGAAAATGCTAACTTGAAAGAAAAAGAAGTTACTTATGATGATTTCATCAAAGAAGTGATGGATAAAAAATAAATCTTATATGAATTTCCAAAAAGAATTTGAAAAATTTGCTGTCAAAGATCAAGGAATCAATGCGAATTATTATGATAAAATAATAACCAGCATGTTACCGATCGGAATGACTCCTAACATTATTGAAGAACGCAAAATGAACGCCGTTGCAATGGATGTTTTCTCGCGTTTGATGATGGATAGAATCATTTTTTTGGGAACCGCCATTAATGATCAAGTGGCAAATATCATTCAAGCTCAATTGCTTTTCTTAGAAAGCACTGATTCCTCAAAAGACATTCAAATTTATATCAACTCTCCCGGAGGTAGTGTTTATGCTGGATTAGGAATTTATGACACCATGCAGTTCATAAAACCTGATGTAGCTACAATCTGTACAGGAATGGCAGCTTCTATGGCTGCTGTATTGCTTTGTGCAGGTCAAAAAGGAAAACGCAGTGGATTGCCTCACTCTCGTGTGATGATTCACCAACCTATGGGCGGAGCACAAGGACAAGCAAGTGATATTGAAATTACTGCAAGAGAAATCGTTACCTTAAGAGATGAACTTTATGCCATTATTGCCAAACACACCAGACAATCTACTGAAAAAGTTTTTGAAGATTCCGATCGTGATTTCTGGATGAAAGCCGAAGCAGCTAAAGAATATGGCATGATTGATGAAGTTTTATCTCGAGATTAATTAAAATATATTGTTATGGCGAAAGAAGATTTAGAATGTTCATTTTGTGGTAGAAAGAAAGCCGAAACCAACATATTAATCGCAGGATTAGATGCACATATCTGTGATAATTGTATTGAACAAGCACACGGAATTGTAGTAGAAGAATCTAAACAAGAAAGTACAAAAGAACTCAGCAAAGAGTTAATGCTTAAAAAACCAAAAGCTATTAAAGAGTTTTTGGACAGCTATGTTATTGGACAAGAATACTCCAAAAAAGTAATGTCTGTTGCTGTTTATAATCACTATAAACGTTTACTTCAACCCGATAATGAAGATGATGTACAAATTCAAAAAAGTAATATCATCTTAGTTGGAGAAACCGGAACAGGAAAAACCTTGATGGCTCAAACCATCTCTAAAATGTTGAATGTTCCTTTGGCTATTGTAGATGCAACAGTTTTAACAGAAGCAGGTTATGTAGGAGAAGATGTAGAAAGCATTCTGACTCGTTTAATGCAAGCTGCTGATTATGATTTAGAAAAAGCACAACAAGGCATTATTTTTATAGATGAGATAGATAAAATTGCTCGAAAAAGCGACAATCCTTCCATTACCCGTGATGTGAGCGGAGAAGGTGTGCAACAAGCTTTATTAAAACTTTTGGAAGGAACCACAGTAAATGTTCCCCCGAAAGGAGGAAGAAAACATCCTAATCAAAAGTTTATTGAAGTTGACACCAGCAATATTCTCTTTATTGCAGGAGGAGCTTTTGACGGAATTCAACGAAATATCTCTAAACGTTTAAATATGCAAGCTGTAGGATATAGCGTTGCTAAAGCTGAAGAAAATTTTGATGAAGAAAATCTTCTGCAATATGTCACACCTAAAGATTTAAAAGAGTTTGGATTGATTCCTGAAATCATCGGTCGTTTACCGGTTTTAACTTATTTAAACCCTTTGGATGCTAAAACTTTAAGAGCTATTCTAACCGAACCTAAAAACGCTTTGGTAAAACAATATACTAAACTGTTTGCTATGGATGATATAGCACTTAAAATGACAGATGAAAGCTTAGACTATATTGTAGAAAAAGCTTTAGAATATGATTTAGGCGCACGCGGTTTGAGATCTCTGTGTGAAGCTATTCTGACAGATGCTATGTTTCACCTGCCTGATAGCGGAGAAACAGAATTGATTGTCACCAAAGAATATGCTGCCGATGCTCTGGATAAATCTTCTATAAAGCAATTAAAAGCTGCTTCATAAAATTTATAAATTCTTAAAATATAAAAGCTCAAGAAAATAAAATCTTGAGCTTTTTATTGGATATAAAAAAACTGCTGAAACATTAAAGTAACAACAGTTTTTAAATTTATAACAGGTAAACCAATTTACTAACCTAAATACTTTTTAAGCATTCTATTTTTAGATTCGTGTTTTAGACGTCTGATTCCTTTTTCTCTAATTTGACGAACTCTTTCACGACTTAAATCAAAAGTATCTCCAATTTCCTGCAAAGTCATCGCAGGCTGATTTCCAATTCCATAATTCAATCTGATCACATCCGCTTCTCTGGCAGAAAGTGTATCTAAAGCACGATTAATTTCAATGCTTAAAGAATCTCTCATCAATTCATCATCAGGATTTGGAGACTCTCCAGAACTTAAAACATCATAAAGATTGGAATCGTTTTCTCCTTCTTTAAAAGGCGCATCCATAGACAGATGTCTTCCCGCGTTTTTTAAAGCTTCCTTTACTTGAGGCACCGTCATATCCAACTCTTGTGCAATCTCTGCAGCAGAAGGAGGACGCTGAAGCTCTTGCTCTAAATGAGAAAAAGCCTTGTTGATTTTATTGATTACTCCAATTTTGTTTAATGGTAATCTTACCACTCTGGATTGCTCTGCCAAAGCTTGCAAAATGGATTGTCTAATCCACCAAACCGCATAAGAAATGAATTTAAATCCTCTGGTTTCATCAAAACGTTTTGCCGCTTTAACTAAACCAACATTTCCTTCATTTATCAAATCCGGTAATTTTAAACCTTGGTTTTGGTATTGTTTTGCAACAGAAACCACAAATCGAAGATTCGCATTGGTAAGCTTTTCTAAAGCTACTTGATCTCCTTCACGAATACGTTGTGCCAATTCCACTTCTTCTTCTGCAGTAATCAAATCTACCTTACTGATGTCTTGCAGATATTTATCAAGGGATTTGGACTCACGGTTAGTAACCTGTTTAGTAATTTTAAGTTGTCTCATATATCGATAATGGCTTAGGTGTTAAATTAACAACTGACAATATAGAAAAATATTGCAAATATACAACTTATTTGCAATAATATTTCTGATTATAAAAAAAGGTAGCTGTCTCAAAACCCAGAGACAGCTACTTTTATTTTTCCGGTTAATTACTTGAGGTTTTTCATGGCAAAACCATTGATATTTCTTATATTTATATAGTTGAATATCAGTGATATGAAGTCTAAT
>JAJYSY010000035.1 GCA_021793375.1 Bacteroidota bacterium
TACCAATATGTTTTAAAGAAAAATGATGGCTCTATAGATGAAGGTTTCATCAGCGGAAATTTTGAAGTAACAGAAAATCAATACACTATTTTAGCTTATTATCGTGAACCCGGCGCGCGTTATGATCGTGTGGTGGGAGTAGGAAGTGCTAACAGTAAAGACATCTCCAATTAATTTCTTTTGATTTGAAAAATATTCCCAACGATAATAAAGCACTTTTAGATTTAGCTTTTGCTAAAATGCCTTTCGGAAAATACAAAAACCAATACCTTTCTGATCTTCCTGAAAACTATTATATCTGGTTTCGACAAAAAGGTTTTCCAAAAGGAAAATTAGGTCAACAAATGCAAGCTGTTTTTGAAATGAAAATAAATGGCATTGAATTTATATTGAGAAAAGTCAGAAAGATGAATCCGCAAAAAAAGTAATATTATCTGTTATAAAACTTAATTCCCATTATAATTTTCTATTTTTGTCTCCCGTAAAGACAATAAAGAACTCTTAATCATGACCGAAACAAAATACATTTTTGTAACAGGTGGTGTTTCTTCGTCTCTCGGGAAAGGAATAATCGCTGCATCATTAGCCAAATTACTTCAGGCACGTGGATATAAAATCACTATCCAAAAATTTGATCCTTATATCAATATAGATCCGGGAACTTTAAATCCTTATGAACACGGAGAATGTTATGTAACCGAAGATGGTGCAGAAACCGATTTGGATTTAGGTCATTATGAGCGCTTTTTAAATATTACTACCTCTCAAGCCAATAATGTTACCACCGGAAAAGTTTACCAAAGTGTAATCAATAAAGAACGAAGAGGAGAATACAACGGAAAAACTGTTCAGGTGATTCCACATATCACCAACGAAATAAAAGAACGCATTCAAATCTTAGGAGAAACCGGAGATTATGATATTGTCATCACCGAAATTGGCGGAACAGTAGGAGATATTGAGTCTTTACCTTATATTGAAGCAGTTCGTCAACTGAAATGGGAACTCGGAAAAAAAAGATCTTTAGTTATTCACTTAACGTTAATTCCTTATTTATCTGCTGCAAAAGAACTCAAGACAAAACCCACCCAACACAGTATAAAAACCTTGATGGAAAGTGGATTGAGCGCTGATATTTTAGTTTGCAGAACTGAACACCATCTCGGTTCGGAATTAAAAGAAAAATTAGCACTTTTCTGTAATGTAAAAAAAGAAGAAGTTATAGAAAGTTTAGATGCTTCCACTATTTATGAAGTTCCTAACCACATGTTGGAAGAAGGCTTAGACAGGGTTACGTTAAAAAAATTAGGCTTATCCGAAAAAAGAGAACCGGAATTAAAAGAATGGAATAATTTCTTGGAACGCATTCAAAACCCTAAATCAGAAGTAAAAATTGGTTTAGTAGGAAAATACATCGAATTACAAGATTCTTACAAATCTATTCTTGAATCTTTTATTCATGCCGGAGCGGTTTGCGAAGTAAAAGTAAACATCATCAATATTCATTCAGAATCAATAGAAGCAGATCAGTCTGCCACCAATGCTGATAAATTGGATGGAATTCTTGTTGCCCCCGGTTTTGGGGAAAGAGGAGTTGATGGGAAAATTGAAGCTATTCGCTATGCCAGAGAAAACAACATTCCGTTTTTAGGCGTTTGCTTAGGCATGCAATTAGCAGTAATAGAATTTGCCAGAAATGTTTTAAACATTAAAGATGCAGATTCTGTAGAAATGAATCCGAATACAAAAAATCCGATTATTGACTTGATGGAAAATCAAAAAAATCAGCTTAAAATTGGCAGCATGCGTTTAGGAGCTTGGGATTGTGATTTGGCTGAAAATTCTTTGATTCAAGAAATTTACGGTAAAAATAAAATCAGCGAAAGACATCGTCATCGCTATGAATTTAACAATTACTATAAAGATAAAATAGAAAACGCCGGACTGATTTGTTCCGGAGTAAATTCAGAAACCAATTTGGTGGAAGTCATAGAATTACCAAAACACCCTTGGTTTATAGGAGTTCAATATCATCCGGAATATAAAAGCACAGTAGCCAACCCACATCCTTTGTTTGTGAGTTTTGTAAAAGCTGCAAAAGCTTATGCGACAAAAAACAACAAGTAAAAACTCTGCTTCTTTTTTAAAGAGGAATTAATATGTCGTTAATTAATATTGATATTGCTAATATTTTTCGGACTTTTGCAAACCGAAAATAAAAAGGGATTATTTAAATAAAAAATCCCATTCACATTCTTTATTTTTAGACATGGAAGAAAAGAAAAAGTTTGACTTTAATGCACTAATAGGCTTTATACTAATCGGTGGAATTATTCTGTATATGCTCAACACAAATCAGAGCGATGCAACCGATAATGATGAAAATAAACAAACCACAGAAGAAACAGATTTTTCCACTTCGGAAAACACCACAGAAACTTCTGCTGACACCACTAATTTTGAAGAACAGATTGCAGAAAAATCAGTAGCAGATTCTACAATTTTAGCACAAAAACAAAAAGAGTTAGGCGCTTTTGCTTATTCTGCCGGACTTCCTTCTGCCAAAGAAGAAACCACTACCATAGAAAATGATTTACTCCGTATAAAAGTAAACAATAAAGGAGGAGATGTAGAAGAAGTAACTTTAAAAAAGATAAATTCTTCCAAAGATTCGCTTCCGGTAAAAATCATTACTGACGACAATGCTTCTTTATATTTAGATTTATTGACGACAGACAACAGAAGACTCAACACCAAAAATTTATATTTTGAACCTACTTTAACCCAAAATGGAGATAACAGCATGTTATCTATGAAATTAAAGGTTTCTGAAGATCAATATTTAGAATATATCTATACGCTTAAGCCCGATGATTATATGATGGATTTTTCTATCAGATCTCAAGGCTTGAGCAATGTGTTAAACCATGCTGAACCCGTTAAGTTAAACTGGGAATTAAAAGCTTATCGAGACGGAAAAAGTATTTCTTATGAAAACAGATATACAGAAAGCGTTTGGCAATACGAAGGCAAGAAAACAAAATCTCAACAAGCTTCAAAAACCAAAGAAAACGACAGCAAAGATATCTCTTGGATAGCTTATCGTCAACACTTCTTCTCTTCTATTCTATTAAATGATTCTTCTTTTGAAGAAGGTAGAATTCAATCTGAAAATTTAGTAAAAGATGAAGATGTAGATACGGTTTTTACAAAATCCTTTGCTTCAACTTTTCCTTTACAACTGAAAAGTGGAGAGCTAAATGAAAACATGAATCTTTATTATGGTCCGAGTGATTATAAAACCTTAAAGAGTTATGATAAAAACTTAGATGAAATTGTTCCTATGGGATGGGGTATTTTCGGATGGATTAACAAATACATTTTTATTCCTGTTCTTGGAATTTTAATGAAATCTCTACCGGCCGGAATTGCGATTATTATCTTAACTATTATTGTAAAGATTTTAATGTCTCCTGTTCAATACAAGCAATTTTTATCTCAGGCAAAAATGAAAGTTCTTCGTCCTGAACTTGATGAAATCAATGAAAAATACAAGGACAACCAAATGAAACGCCAGAAAGAAACTATGGAGTTGAACAGAAAAGCCGGCGTAAATCCTGCCAGCGGTTGTTTAGTCGGATTAATTCAAATGCCTATTTTCATTGCTTTGTTCAGACTTTTCCCCAGTGTTTTTGATCTTAGACACAAAAGTTTCCTTTGGGCTGAAGATTTATCCAGTTATGATGTAATTGCTGAATTACCTTTCAATATTCCATTTTATGGAGCACACATCAGTTTATTTCCTTTATTAGCTTCTGCTGCAATTTTTGTGTATATGATGCTAAACACCAATACACAAAATATGCCTCAACAACCGGGAATGCCAAATATGAAATACATCATGTATATTTCACCTTTATTCATGTTGTTTTTCTTCAACTCTTACCCGAGTGGTTTATCGGTTTATTATTTAACCTCAAACCTTATTTCTATTGGAATTGTATTGGTAATAAAGAATTTTATTTTAGATGAAGATAAAATCCACAATAAAATTCAAGAAAATAAAAAGAAACCAAAAAAACAAAATCGTTTCCAACGTAAAATGCAAGAAATGATGGAGGAAGCTGAGCGTCAAAAAAACCTAAAAAACTAAAATCTCGAAAAGTTTTAATCAAGGTTGTTCACACAGTATAATCTTATATAATTTTTAAATTAATTTGATATTATTGAGTTTTTAAGCTAACTTGTCGTCAATTATTTAAAATTCATGAAGTCTATAAGATCGCCATTTACACATTCAGAATTACTTCCTCAGGAGGAAATGCTGGAAATACAAAGAAAAAAGGGTCAACTGTTTATCGGAATTCCCAAAGAGCGTTCTTATCAAGAAAAAAGAATTTGTTTAACTCCTGATGCAGTAGCAGATTTAACTGCCAACGGACATCGGGTTTTAATAGAAACCGAAGCCGGAACAGACGCCAATTTCAGCGATAGAGATTATGCTGAAGCAGGCGCAGAAATCACTGCAGACACCACCAAAGTGTTTGCTTGTCCGATTATTTTAAAAGTAGAACCCCCTACACTTGAAGAGCTGAAAATGATCAATCCGCAAACGGTTCTCATTTCTGCACTTCAGATAAAAACACAAAAAAGAGCTTATTTCAAAGCATTAGAAAAGAAGAGAATCACCGCTTTAGCTTTTGAATATATCAGAGATTCTGATGGAATTTATCCGGTGGTTACAGCTTTAAGTGAAATAGCCGGAACAGCTTCTGTTTTAATTGCCGCAGAACTTTTATCCAATCCAAACGGAAAAGGATTAATCCTGGGAAATATCACCGGAGTTCCTCCTTTAAACATTGTGATTTTAGGAGCTGGAACTGTAGGGAAATTCGCAGCAAAAACAGCTTTAGGTTTAGGAACAAACCCCAAGGTTTTTGACCAGTCTATCACCAAATTAAGAGATATTCAAAACTTTGTAGGAAAACCTTTATACACTTCTACTATTCAACCCAACAATTTGACAAAAGCTTTAAAAAGAGCTGATGTAGTTATTGGAGCGATCCGCGGAAAAAACAGATCGCCCATAGTTGTAACAGAAAATATGGTAGAACAAATGAAAAAAGGTTCTGTTATAATTGATGTGAGTATTGACACCGGAGGTTGTTTTGAGACTTCTGAAGTAACTTCTCATGATAATCCTGTTTTTACAAAACACGATATTTTACATTATGGTGTCCCCAATTTACCTTCCAGATATCCACGCTCTTCTTCGGTGAGCATCAGCAATATTTTCACGCCTTATTTATTACATATCGGCGAAGAAGGTGGTTTGGAAAAAACATTGAGATTCAATCGTAGTTTACGAAATGGATTATATTTTTATCACGGTGTACTCACCAATAAAACTGTGGCAGATTGGTTTGATTTATCTTACCGAGATATCAACTTATTAATTTTTTAATATGGGATTACTTAAAAGATTTGGATATTATTTTGGAGGTTTTTCAATAGGAGTTATTTTCCTATTTTTTATTTGGGGCGGAAAAGAAACTTCTTGTTCTTATTTTCCAAACTCCCGAGTACTGAAAGAAATCAGTTCTAAAGAACAAAAAATATCTCCGAAAGCTCTATCTTTTTTTAAGAAAAATAATATTGACACCACTGCGGTGAGCGATATTTTAAAACAAGGAAAAGTTCATTTTGATGAAAGTGATAAAGGACGAAATGTTGCTTGTCGAAAATATTTAATCTCCGGAAATTCTCAAGAGCAAAAATTGGAAATCCAAGTAGAAATGTGTGAAAAAACACATAAAATAGCTACTGTTTTAGAAGCAGGTTTCCGAAAAGAAAAATAATTTTATTTACTAAAAAACAAAAAAGAGAAATAGATTTTTTCACCATTTCTCTTTTTTATTTCTCAACAAAGAAATTTTATTTCTTATTTAAATTAAAAGTATGTTGTGTTTCTTCAGCAAAAACATAATGTTTTCCTGATGAAATATATTTTTTGTAAATTTGCAAACATTAATATGAAAATTCGAGCTTAGGCTATGGCAAGATATGAACTAAAATTACCCAAAATGGGAGAAAGTGTTGCAGAAGCTACTGTAACTAATTGGTTAAAAAACATCGGAGATGAAATTGAAGAAGATGAGGCAGTTTTGGAAATCGCTACTGATAAAGTTGATAGTGAAGTCCCGAGTGAAGTAGAGGGAGTTTTAAAAGAAATCCTTTTTGAAATTGACGATGTTGTAAAAGTAGGACAAACTGTTGCTATTATTGAAACCAATGCTGAAATTGAAACAGAAGAAGATGATTCTTTTGAAGAAGCAGATGTTGATGTTGCCGGAGTTGAAGAAACCATCGCTGCCGGAGAAGCCACTGCCGGGAAAGCAGATGATTTCTCTGATTCCTCTCGTTTTTATTCCCCTTTGGTTAAAAACATTGCCAAAACAGAAAATATTAGCTTAGCAGAACTTGAAAAAATAGAAGGAACCGGAAAAGACGGAAGAGTTACTAAACACGATATTCTTTCTTATGTAGAAAACCGTGGAAATGTACAAACTCAAACTGTGGCTCCACAACCAAAGCCTGCATCAAAACCGGCTCCTGCCCCTGCTCCAATAAACATTAATGCGGAAGATGAAATCATCGAAATGAGCAGAATGGGAAAACTCATTTCAAAACATATGACCGCTTCTGTGCAAACTTCTGCACACGTACAATCCTTTATTGAAGTAGATGTTACTAAAATCTGGAATTGGAGAAATAAAATAAAAGCAGATTTCCAAAAGAAATATGGACAGAAAATTACTTTCACTCCTATTTTTATGGAAGCTGTGGCAAAAACCATCAGAGATTTCCCGATGATTAATATTTCTGTAGATGGAGAACGCATCATCAAACACAACCAAATCAATTTGGGAATGGCTGCTGCTTTAGCAGACGGAAACTTAATTGTTCCGGTGATTAGAAATGCTGACCAATTAAACTTGTTGGGAATGACAAAACAAGTTAACCAATTGGCTGACCAAGCAAGAAATGGAAAATTAAAACCCGGAGCTACAGACGGAGGAACTTATACCGTTACAAATGTGGGGTCTTTTGGCAGTATTATGGGAACCCCGATTATCAATCAACCACAAGTTGCTATTTTAGCTTTGGGAGCAATTAGAAAAGTTCCGGCGGTTGTAGAAACTCCTGATGGAGATTTCATCGGTATCAGATACAAAATGTTCTTGTCTCACAGCTACGACCACAGAGTGGTAAATGGAGCTCTTGGCGGGCAATTTATCAAAAGAGTAAAAGAATATTTAGAAGATTTTGACGATACACAATCTTTCTAATTTTTTTTAAATAATTTTAATTTATAAAAAGCGGATTTTACTTAAATTCCGCTTTTTATGTTTTTATAGCTTTTCTGTTTATGTCTTCTAAAATCTTTAGTTTTTCGTTGATTTTTCTTTTGACAAGTTGTTTGAATGCTCCCGTTCATTATAAAGAAAAAAGTTTTCCTATTTCAGGAAACAACGTCAAAGAGTATTGCAAAAAACTTGAAGAAACTTTTTCCTCTTACAATTGTGTAAAGTATTTTGAAAGTAATTTTAAAATAACTGAAAAAGATGAAACCATTAAAATTCAATTAAATAAAACATATCTAAACTTAGTTTACCAAAGTGAAACCGGAGAAAATGATTTTCTATTGGAAACCTATGATTTGCTTCTTGATGAATTATAAAGTTTTTTCCATTTTTACATCTCCTCTTTCGTAAACTCCTTTTTCAAAATCCACTTCTTTAAAACCGTATTTTTCATATAAAGCAATCGCCGGTTTTAACTTGGAATCTGTAAACAAAAACACCTTTTCAATTTTATTTTTCTCTGCAAAATCCAAAGAATATTCCAATAGTTTTTTCCCAATTCCTAAACCTTGAAATTTTTGAGTAACTGCCATTTTTCCCAACTCAAAAACTCCTGCAGAAACTTTCATCAATGCAGCAGAACCCACAATTTCTTCTTCTATTTTTGCATAGAAAACAAATCCTCCTTTATCAATTATATATTTTTGAGGATTGGATAAAACTTTTTTATCATTTTCTTCTACATAAAAATACTTTTCAAGCCATTCATAATTTAACCTTTTAAGCTCTTTTTTATATTCCGAAGAAAAATCAATGATTTCTATTTTCATTATTTCAAATTAATTATTTCATATAAAACAGGTCGGCTGGGAGCGGCATCATTATTAAAATTGGCTACTTGCAGATTTAACAAATAAAATCCATCTTTGATTTCATCTGAAACATAAATCATTTCTGTAATACTGGCATTTTTTCGAGGATTTTCAGGATAATTCCAAAAAGCTTGATGTGCTAAAACTTCTCCTTCTTCTCTATCTACCGAAGGTAAATCAATTAGCAAATGTTGAATTCCGCATTCACGAATATATTTTGCAGCTTCCATACTTAAATATGGCCAATTCGAATGGTCATAATTTTTATTTTTCTTGTTTTTTTCATTTGGCAAACTTCTAATAATCAAAGCTTCTGCTTCATTTTTAGAGATTTTTTCTTTAAAAAATTCTTTAGTAAAAATTTTATCTCCTTTTATTTTTTCAGGTTGTAGAGAAATCAATTTTGCTTTATAATAATAAGTTTTCAAACATTTTGAAACACTGTAAAATTCTTTGGAAATATGTCCATAACTTTCTGTGTGTGTGCCATGCGCATGAGGATTAAACTGAATTGTATTAAAATTTATACTTGCTCCTTCACTGACTTTTCCAACCCAACTTCCTTGCTTAACAGGATTTATTTTCACTTGATTTAAATACCAAGCCTTGGCTTGATCTTTTCCTAAACACAAAGAAATATCTATGGGTTGATTCAAATCAACTTCAAAACTTCCTGAGGGTAATTTAATTATACTTTTCAACGCTGTTTTTATTTTAAAAAAGCAATTTATACAATCTCTTTTTAAATAAATAAGTTTACTTCGTTTTTAGCTGGAATTTATTGAAAAACAAACGCTGAATTTTTTGTATTTTGCCAAATAATGATTTTTCAGTACTTATGAGAATTATTCTTTTTTTACTTATAGTTTTTAGTTTTAATTTTTCGCTTTATGCACAACAAACTTCTATTGTTGATTTCAAAAAACTAAAAGGAAATATTTCTCTTCATCCGGAAAAAAAATCTGTCAAAGGAAAAGTTTCTTATACTTTTAAAATCTTAAAAAAATCTGACTCGATTTATTTAGACGGAAAAAACATGCAAGTTGAGCTTTTAAAAAACTCTCCTCTAAAAGCTGAATTAAAATCTACCGATGATAAAATATGGATTTCCCATCAGTTTAAATCCGGAAAAACTTACACTTTAGATTTTTCTTATGAAGTAAAAAATCCAAAACAAGCTTTATATTTTGTGGGTTGGAAAAACAATAAAAACCCACAAATTTGGTCTCAAGGACAAGGAAAAGACAATTCTTATTGGCTGCCCAGCATTGATGATTTAAACGACAAAATAATCTTTGAATTGACTTATGAAGTTCCTAAAAATTATCGCGCCATCGGAAATGGAGTTTTAAAAAATCATCAAACTAAAGAAAATTCTGAAATCTGGGAATATAAAATGTCAAAACCTATGAGCAGCTATTTAGTGGGTGTAGCTGTAGGAAAATTTGATTTTATCTCTTTAAAAAGCAAAAGTAAAATTCCTATTGAATTGTATTTTGAAGAAAAAGATTCTGCTTTGGTTGAACCTACTTATCGCTATACCCAAAAGATTTTTGATTTTTTGGAAAAAGAAATCGGTGTGGATTATCCTTGGGAAAATTACAAGCAAATTCCGGTTAGGGATTTTTTATATGGTGGAATGGAAAATACAACCAACACAATTTTCGCAGAAACTTTGCTGACAGATTCCATTGCTTTTACCGATAGAAATTATGTCAAAACCAATGCTCATGAATTAGCTCATCAATGGTTTGGAAACTTAATCACAGAAAAATCTTCTGCTGATCATTGGTTGCAAGAAGGTTTTGCTACTTATTATGCTCTTTTAGTTGAAAGAGAAATTTTTGGAGAAGATTATTTTTATCATAAACTTTTTGAAAGTGCAGAAAAACTCAAAGAAGAAAGCGATCAAGGAAAAGGAGAATCTTTATTAAATCCTAAAGCAGGATATTCTACTTTTTATGAAAAAGGAGCCTGGGCTTTACATATTTTAAAAGAGAAAATTGGAAAAGAAAATTTCAACAAAGGAATTAAAAACTATTTAGAAAAATATCAATTTCAAAATGTAAGCGTTGAAGATTTCATCAAAGAATTGGAAAAATCAAGTAAAGAAGATTTGACAACATTTACTGAAGACTGGCTAAAACAATCTGCTTTTCAAGCTGAACAAGCTTTGAATTCTTTAAAAAAATCAGATTTTATCAAAACTTATATAGAAACCATCGCTTTGCGAAAACTTGATTTTGAAGACAAATACGAATTGTTAAATCAAGCTTTGGATTTTCCTGTAAATAAATATATAGGTCAAGAAGCTGTTTTTCAATTAGAAGGAAAAAATTTAAGTAAAAAACACCATAAACTTTACAAAAAAGCTTTTGAAACCAATGATGTTTATATCAGACAAGCCATAGCAAAAACATTGTCTAAAATTCCTTTTGAATTAAAATCTGCTTATGAAAGTTTATTAAAAGATGAATCTTATCTCACCCAAGAAATTGCTTTGGCAAATTTGTGGGGAAATTTTCCGGAGGAAAGAACTAAATATTTAAATTATTTAAAAAACACTTCTGGATTTTATGATAAAAACATTCGGATTTTATGGCTTACTTTAAGCTTGGCAACTCCAGATTATTTAAATGCTGAAAAACAAAATTTCTATCAAGAATTAGCGGAATATACTTCCACAACTTATGATTATTCCATACGTCAAAATGCTTTTGCACATTTATATCAAATCAACGTTTTTAATGAAGATATTTATAAAAACCTGATGCAAGCAACCACTCATCCTGTTTGGCGATTTAGAAAGTTTTCAAGAGATTTATTAAAAGAATTACTTAAAGAAAAAGAACATAAAAATGCTTTACAATACTTATCTTCTGAGTTTTCAGAAAAACAACAACAAGTATTAGAAAAAGCTTTAAAAAATAAATAATATTATAATTTAATACAACATGACAGCAAGTATAGAAGATTTAATTCGCGAAAACATTAAAACTCTAATTCCTTATTCCAGTGCAAGATCTGAATACAAAAAAGCAAATGGGATTTTCTTAGATGCCAATGAAAATCCTTACGGAAATTACAATAGATATCCTGATCCTTTTCAGGTAAAATTAAAAGAAAAATTAGCTGAAATAAAGAATTTACGCGCCGGTCAAATCTTTTTAAACAATGGGAGTGATGGAATTGTAGATATGGTTTATCGTGTTTTTTGTGAACCTAAAAAAGATAAAGCCTTAACTTTTCCGCCTACTTTTGGAATGTACACTGTGGCTGCACATTTAAACAATGTAGAGTTGATTAAAATTCCTTTAAATGAAGAATTTCAAATCAACAGAGAAGAATTAGATAAATATATTGCTGATGAAAATCTGAAAGTTATTTTTCTTTGTTCGCCAAATAATCCCACTGGAAATCATTTAAACAGAGAAGACATCAATTATATTTTAGATAATTTCAAAGGGATTACAGTAATTGATGAAGCTTATATAGATTTCAACAAACGTATTTCTTATGCACAAAAATTAGATGATTATCCGCGTTTAATTGTTTTGCAAACTTTGAGTAAATCTTGGGCTTTAGCCGGAGCAAGAATCGGCATGGCTTTGATGAGTGAAGCTTTAGTGGGTGTTTTCAACAAAATAAAAACTCCTTATAACGTGAGTAGTATTGACCAACAAACTGCTTTAGAAGCTTTGGAAAACAAAGAAAGTATTCAAGAGCGAATGATTACTATTTTATCAGAAAAAAACAGAGTAATTGAAGCTTTGGAAGAATTTGATGTAATTGAAAAAATTTATCCTTCTGACACTAACTTTTTATTGGTAAAAGTAGCAGATGGACTTAAGTTTTACCAAGATCTTTTAGCACATGATATCATTGTGAGAAATCAACATAATGTAATTGAAAACACGGTAAGAATTACTATTGGAAAAGCAGAAGAAAACGATTTGCTTTTAGCAGCTTTAGAGAAAATAAACTCTACAAATTAAAAATATTGAAAAGCAGTTTTTCTCAAATTGGAGAAACTGCTTTTTTATTTAAATTTAAAACACTAAAAACCAATGAAATAGCATTTATTTTCTTTAATTTTATGAAATTATGTTTTTATGAAAACCGGTTTCTTTAAAATATTAGCAAGAATTAATAAAGTTATTTTTCCAAGTTATGGCAAAAGAAATTTGGATTTAGAAAAAGCGAGTAAAATACAATTAGCAATTATCGGATGGAGAGCTTTTGTTACTAAACGCGCAGGAAATCCGATGGAGAAAAAATATTAAATTAATTTCCGCGGAATACTTTTATCCAATCGGGTTAATAATTCATAATTTAGTTGATCGCTTAAGTTTCCAAAATAACTGACTTTTATTTCTTGATCAGCATCTTTTCCTATCAAAGTAACTTTATCACTGATTTCAACTTCTACATCTGTTACTTCAATTAAAAACATATTCATATTTACCATTCCAATAACCGGCAATCTTTTTCCTTTTACTAAAACCCTGCCGGTATTGCTCATCGCTCGGCTAAAACCATAACCATATCCCACCGGAACACTGGCAACTTTCATTTCTCTTTCTGCTAAAAATGAATTTCCATATCCAATATATTCTCCGGGTTTTACTTCTTTTATTGCCATAATTGAGGAATGCCAACTCAAAACAGGTTGTAAATCAAAAGTTGTTTGGTATTTCATCCTATAAAAAAGTTGAATTTCTTTACTCGGCCAAAGTCCGTATAATAAAATTCCTATTCTGACTAAATCTAAATTCCACTCCGGATAAGCAATAGCTCCCGCACTGGATGAAGTATGTAAATTTTCTGAATTTAATCCGGCTTGTTTAAAAAAACCAACCCCTTCTCTAAAATTTTCTTGTTGATCTTTTATTCTTTTATAATTAGCACTGCTTTCTGCTCCGGCAAAATGCGTGCAAATTCCTTTCAGCTTAATATAAGCTAAGTTGGCTTTTATGATACCAAGTAGTTTTTCCCAATGCTTTTTATCAAAACCATGTCTGTGCATTCCGGTTTCCAATTCAATGTGAATATTTACTTGTTTTTGTTGATTTTTAGCAGTTGTAATAAATTGTTGTAAACTTTTAAGATCATAAATAAAAACTTCAATTTCATTTTCAACAATCCAAGAAATATCTTCATCGGGAATATCTCCCATAATCATCAAAACACTGTTTTTTGCTAAAACTGAAAAAACTTGCTTTGCTTCATAAGCACTAAAAACAGAAAAATGATTCACCCCCAATTCTTGTAAAGCTGTCATCATTTCTACAGCTCCATGTCCATAAGCATTTCCTTTGATAACTGCTGAGAACTTATTTTTTTCAGTTAATAAGTTACGAATAAATTCAAGGTTATTAGCCAAAGCTTTTTTATCGAGATATATGGTAGAACTGTGATTTTTATTCATTTTCAATTATTTTTATCAATCGATAAAACATCTGAATTCCGGGAGTTAAAAGCTCATCAGGAAAATCATAATCAGGATTATGTAATTCAGGTTGATCAATTCCTGCTCCTATTCCAAACATTGCGCCGGAAAAATGCTGAGTAAATAACCCGAAATCTTCTCCCCAACTAAATCCTTCTTCTTTTTCTATAAATTCCAACTTATTTTCTTTTGCTGCTTGTCGAATAAATTCATAAGCTTTTAAATGATTTTTATTTGCTGAAAAAGCTTCTTTCCAAATCAGTTGAGAAGATAATCCTGTTGTTTTTTCTATGATTTCTTTAGTTTGTTTTTCTATTTTTACTTTTTGCGTTTGAAAAAAATCATCATCATAAGCTCTAAAAGTATAGCTTATTTCTCCTTCTCCTGCTGAAATTCCATATGCTTTTTCTCCCATTTGTAAATAAACAGGAGTGGATAAAAAATAATCTTTTTTTTGATGATTCGGCTGATGTAAACTTTGATAAAACCTAATAAGTTCTGCTATAGTTTTTGCCGGATTAATTCCGTTTTCCGGCATTCCGGCATGACTTGTTTTTCCGATTAATTTCACTTCCAAACTTTCTACAGAAGGCGTAAAATTTCCCGGTTTGCAAATCACTTTTTTCAACGGATATTTAGGAATATTATGCAAAGCAAAAACATAATCTATTTCGTAATTTTCTAAAATTTTAGATTCCATTACTGCTTTTGCTCCTTTTCCATTTTCTTCTGAAGGTTGAAACAACAATAATATTTTTCCTGAAAAATCTTTTTCTTGAAGTAATTTTTGAGCCAATCCCAATAAAATTGTCATATGTCCGTCATGTCCGCATTTATGTGAAACTCCTTTTGTTTTGGAGGCATAAGATAATTCCGGATTTTGTTCTTGAATAGGCAGAGCGTCTAACTCTGCTCTAAAAAGTAAAGTTTTTCCCGGTTTTTGCGCATTGATTTCTGCTAAAATTCCGGTGGTTTTTGCTATTTTCTGAACTTTACTTACTCCGATTTCTTTTAGTTTCTTAACAATAAACTTCGAAGTTTTAACTTCCTGGTCAGAAACTTCAGGAAATTGATGTAAATACTGGCGAGTTTTTATTAAATCCATATTCTGAAAATATACATTTTAAAACTCTAAATTCAAATTTTTCTGTTTTTAATCTTAAAAAAACCTCAACTTCTTCTCTTTTTTAATCAGAAAAAATTGAGGTTTTATAACATTTTCAAGATTTATATTCTCATAAATCTATTTTTTTAATTGTTGATTAATCAACTGAATCCATTTTTCTGCAAACTGAAGTTCTCCGCTTAATTGCCCGTCTAAATCTGCGTTAAAAACTTCTATTTTTTCAGGAGATTGTTTTTTATCTTTTGGTTTAAATTCCATTTCGATAATATCTATCACCTGCGTATTTCCTTCAAGTGTTCTTGTTGATTTCATCACCTTAGAAAAAGTTATTTCTGCAAGAAGAATAGTCTTCTGTTGAGTTTTTTCTTCATCTTTTTTATAAAAAAATAAAGTTTGATTTGTTTTGCTTAAAGCAATCGCCATTTGACCAAGGGTTTCTATTTCTCCTAATTGTTCTGTTTTTGTGGTCAGATTTTCTAATTGCTGAATAAGCTGTTGTTTTTTCTTTTTATTATTTCGATTTAAGATAATAAAAGGAATAGCAATAATCACAACAAGTATAATTATGATCATTAAATTTCCTATATCCATAAGGTTTGGTTTTAAAAATTAGTAAAAAAATATTTGGACTAAGCCGAAAAAGCTTAATCTTTTGAATTAAATAAATGCTCTAATTTTTAATTATGGAAAGAAATGAAAAGGATACAGCAGTTGTGAAGCTTTGAGATTGATACTTAAATTAACAGCAAAAACTGAATAATTCCGGAAAGCAAATCTCAACAATTTTTCTGCTCTTTTTTGAAAAGCAATCCAGTGATGAGATAAGTTTTTAAAATTTACTTTCTCCGGATGATGCAAACTGTTAAGCAAATCTTCAAACTGAACAGTATGATTAAAAAAAGCTTGTGAAGAAGCAATTATATACTGCTGTTCTTTTTCTGCCGCTGAGATTGAAGAATCTATGGAAACAGGTTTAGTTGCCATCAGATTTATCATTAAAAGATAAATGAAGGTCAACACAAAAGCACCCAATGCGCTATCATCTGTTTTCATAATCTGCTAATATAAGTTTAAAATCGGATAATTATTTTTTTTGCAGAAATAAAAAAATCCTGCCAACTTTCTTTAAGCTGACAGGATTTAATTTTAAATATTTATAAAATTATTGATTTACTTTTTCAATAATAGCATTTAAAGTTTCACTTGGTCTCATTTCTTTAGAGATGGTTGTTCTATTTGGCCAGTAATAACCTTTCATATCTATAGAGTGCCCTTGTGCGCTATTTAATTCATTCACGATTTTTTCTTCGTTTTCTTCCATTTCTTTAGCTATTGGAGCGAATTGACGCTGTAAACGCGCGTCTTCATTTTGTTCTGCTAAAGCTTTTGCCCAATACATTGCTAAGTAGAAATGGCTTCCTCGGTTATCTAATTCTTTAACTTTACGCGAAGGAGATTTTTGATTTTCCAAATACTTCTCGTTAGCTTCATCTAATGCTTTTGAAAGCACCATTGCTGCATCGTTGTCATATTTTCTTCCCAAATGTTCTAAGGAAACTGCCAACGCCAAGAATTCTCCTAAAGAATCCCATCTTAAGTGAGCTTCTTTTACAAATTGCTGAACATGTTTTGGTGCAGACCCACCGGCTCCGGTTTCAAATAACCCTCCACCATTCATCAATGGAACAATAGATAACATTTTTGCACTGGTTCCTAATTCAATAATTGGGAATAAATCAGTTAAGTAATCTCTTAAAACGTTTCCGGTAACAGAAATTGTGTCTTCTCCATTCTTAACTCGATTTAGGGTATATTCAGTTGCTTCAATCATTCCCATAATCTTGATTTCTAAACCTTTGGTATCTTGATCTTTTAAGTAAGTTTTTACTTTTTTAATCAATTCAGCATCGTGAGCTCTGTTTTCGTCTAACCAGAAAATTGCCGGCCATCCGGTTTCTCTTGCTCTTCTTACCCCAAGTTCTACCCAGTTTTTAATCGGCGCATCTTTTGTTTGACAAGCTCTCCAAATATCACCTTCTTCAACATTGTGTGACATTAAAACTTTATCGGAATCAGCTAAAACAACTTCTACTTTTCCATCAGCTTCGATTTCAAAAGTTTTGTCGTGCGAACCGTATTCTTCAGCTTTTTTAGCCATCAATCCAACGTTTTGTACAGTTCCCATTGTTGCCGGATCAAAAGCACCATGTTTTTTGGCAAATTCTACAGTTCCTTCATACAATCTTGCATAAGTAGTGTCGGGAATTACAGCAAGAGTGTCTTCTGTATTTCCTTCTGCATTCCATAATTTCCCGCCGTTTTTAATCATTGCCGGCATAGAAGCGTCAATAATTACATCACTTGGAACGTGTAAATTTGTAATTCCGTTGTCAGAATCTACCATAGAAATAGCAGCATTTTCAACCATTTCTTTGTCAAAAGCAGCTTTTACTTCTTCGTATTTATCTTTTGGTAAATCTTTTATTGATTCTAAAACAGAACCTAATCCGCTGGTAGCATCTGCGCCAACAGATTTTAATTCTTCTGCGTATTTTTTGTAAACATCTTTAAAATAAACCTCAACAGCATGACCAAAGATTTTAGGGTCAGAAACTTTCATCATAGTTGCTTTCATATGAAGTGAAAACAATACATCTTCTTTTTTAGCTGCTTCAATCTGATCGGCTAAGAAAGTTCTCAATGCTTTTTTGCTGATAAAAGTAGAATCTAAAACCTCTCCTTTTTCTAAAGATAAGTTTTCTTTTAATAGTTTAGAATTTCCGTTGTTGTCCGTGAATTTAATATGAACATTTCCGGCTTCTTCCATTGTGATCGATTGCTCGTTATGGAAAAAATCATTTCCTTTCATATAAGCCACACGAGTTTTGGAATCTTTTGCCCACTCACGAACTTTATAAGGATGTTTTTTCGCCATATTTTTAACAGCTTGCGGAGCGCGTCTATCCGAATTTCCTTCACGAAGAACAGGGTTTACTGCACTTCCCATCACTTTAGCATATTTAGCTTGAACAGCTTTTTCTTCTTCAGTTTTAGGTTCTGCAGGATAATCAGGAAGTGGGTATCCGGCTGCTTGTAATTCTTTAATGGCAGCTAACAACTGCGGCATTGAAGCACTAATATTGGGTAATTTGATGATATTAGCTTCGGAGTCTTTTACCATTTCTCCTAACTCAGCCAATGCATCCGGAGTTTTTTGTTCTTCTGAAAGTAATTCCGGAAATTGAGAAATAATTCTTGCAGCCAAAGAAATATCTTTGGTTTCCATCTCGATATTTGACGATTTAATATAAGCTTCTATAATAGGAAGTAAAGAATGAGTTGCCAAAAATGGAGCCTCATCTGTTATGGTGTAAGTAATCTTTGGATTTTTTGCCATGAAAAATATATTTTTAAGATTTTTATTCTAATTTTCAAGAAAAACAACCTTTTATTGATGTTTTTTATGAATTGTTGCAAAGATAATCAATTAAATTATTCTAAACATATCAACCACGTTAGAAGTTTATTAATATTCAGTTGTTTAGCGGATTAGGAAAAGAAACAGTAGAGTGTTTTAAATTTCTAATCTTGTTTTTATTTAATCTGTTTTTTAGATTAATAAAAAATGTATTTTATCATTTCTCCATCAACTTTAAACTTACAGTTTCTATTTAAACCAAGCCTTCAAAAATAATCTTACTTTTGTTTAAAATTTAACCTTATGACGCCAAGCCTTCTTTTTGGAATTTTCATATTTATTTTACTCGCAGATTATTTGCTTAATTCTATTTTAGATTTTTTGAATGCAAAGAAAATCGATGATGTTTTACCTGAAGAATTACAAGATGTTTATCAACCTGAAGAATATGTGAAATCTCAAGCTTATAAAAAAGAACGCAATAAATTTGGAACTCTTCACGCCGGATTTTCTTTGCTTCTGATTTTAGCTTTTTTGTTTTTAGAAGGTTTTGCTTTTGTCAACAGCATCGCTTTATCTATTAGTGAAAATCAGATTTTAAGCGGATTAATTTTCTTTGGGATTATTTTAGCCGGTAGCGGAATTTTGAATATTCCTTTTTCTTATTACAGCACTTTTGTGATTGAAGAAAAGTATGGTTTTAATAAAATGAATCGAAAAACTTTCTTTTTAGATTTACTCAAATCTACTGTAATGTCAACTATTTTAGGAGGAGGAATTTTAGCTTTTATCATTTGGATTTATCAATTGACAGGAAATAATTTTTGGCTGTATGCTTGGGGATTTCTCACGGTTTTCTCCATATTTATGAATATGTTTTATAGCAGATTAATCGTTCCGATTTTTAATAAACAAACACCTTTAAAAGAAGGAAAACTCAGAGATAAAATTGAATTATATGCCCAAAAAGTTGATTTTGCTTTAGACAATATTTTTGTCATTGACGGCTCTAAAAGAAGCACCAAAGCAAATGCTTATTTTTCAGGTTTTGGCAAAGAAAAAAGAATCACGCTTTACGATACTTTAATCGAAGATTTGGAAGATGAAGAAATCCTTGCTGTTTTAGCACATGAAGTTGGACACTACAAGAAAAAACACATTATTTATAACATCATTTCTGCAGTAATCAGTACCGGAATAATGTTTTGGATTTTTTCTCTTTTAGTAGATAATATAATATTAGCAGAAGCTTTGGGGGTAGCTGAACCGAATTTCCATATTGCTTTAATTGCTTTTGGAATTTTATATGCTCCTATCTCAGAAATAACAGGAATTTTCATGAATTTTATCAGTAGAAAGTTTGAATACCAAGCAGATGATTATGCCAAAAAAACTTATGATGGAAAATATTTAATCAGCAGTCTTAAAAAACTGTCAAGCAAAAGTTTAAGTAATTTGACGCCACATAAAGCTTATGTGTTTTTTCATTATTCTCATCCTACTTTACTGCAGCGGATTCGAAATTTAAATAAATAGAATTATAATTTTTAAAACTGAATTTCATTTTTATATATTCCGATAAATATATATCTTTAAATCTGCTGAAAAAGATCAGTTTCTTAAATCTTCAATATCCAAACAATAATTAATTATCTTCAGCCTATGATGTCAAAAGAAGCCATAGAAAAAGAAAACAAACAAATCGCCCGTCAATACAAAGAACTTTTAAGGGTTAGTTACAGAAAGTTAGATGATGCAGACAAAAAACTCATTCGTCAAGCTTTTGATTTAGCTATTGAAGCACATAAAGATCAGAGAAGAAAATCTGGAGAAGCTTTTGTTTTTCACCCTATTGCTGTGGCAAAAATTATTGCAGATGAAATGGGATTAGATGCTGTTTCTATCGCTTCTGCTCTTTTGCATGATGTTGTGGAAGACACTGATTTTGACTTGGATTATATTGAAGAACATTTTGGAAAGATAATCGCTAAAATTATAGATGGACTTACCAAAATCAATAAAATTGATATGGAGCAAAGCTTGTCTATACAAGCAGAGAATTTCCGTAAAATGTTGTTGACACTCAATGAAGACGTTCGGGTGATTTTAATAAAATTAGCTGATCGACTGCATAATATGAGGACAATAGAATCCATGCCAATTCATAAACAAGCAGAAAAAGCCTCGGAAACTTTATATATTTATGCGCCTTTAGCACACAGAATTGGGCTGTATAACATCAAAACAGAATTAGAAGATTTAGGTTTAAAATATACAGAGCCGGAAGTTTATAATGACATCAAAATCCGGATGAGTGAAACCAAAGAAGAACGCGAATCTTACATAGATACTTTTTCTCAAATTATTTCTAAAGCTTTAGATAAAGAAAAACTACATTATTATATTCAAGGCAGAACAAAATCTATTTATTCCATTCGAAAGAAAATTCAAAAACAACAAATTTCTTTTGAAGAGGTTTATGACAAATTTGCGATTAGAATTATATATGAATCCAATGAAGCCAACGAAAAGTTTTTGGCCTGGAAGATTTATTCTATTGTCACAGATCATTTCCGTCCTAATCCTACCCGATTGAGAGATTGGATTTCCGCTCCAAAATCTACCGGATATGAAGCTTTACACATTACTGTAATGGGACCTCAAGGCAGATGGATAGAAGTTCAAATCCGAAGTGAACGCATGCATGAAATTGCAGAAAGAGGATATGCCGCCCATTTTAAATATAAACACAATGATGGTCATGAAGATGGAAATCTTGAAGAATGGCTGAATAAATTACAAGAAGCTTTAGAAAATCAAGAAGCTGATGCAGTGGATTTTGTAGAGCAATTCAAATTAAATCTTTATGCCAAAGAGATTTTTATTTTTACGCCTCAAGGAGATTTAAAATCTTTACCAAAAGGCGCTACTCCTTTAGATTTTGCTTTTAGTATTCACACTGAAATTGGTTTAAAAACCAGAGGAGCTCGCGTAAACGGAAAAATGGTTCCTTTAAGTCAACCGCTAAAAAGTGGAGATCAAGTTGAAATCATTACTTCAGAAAATGTTTTTCCCACTTCAAAATGGTTGGATTACGCCGTTACCGGTCGTGCAAGATCTAAAATAAAAACAGCTTTAAAAGCGGAGAAAAAACAAAAAGCAGAACTTGGAAAAGAAATTCTCAGAAGAAAATTAAGAGCACAAAAAATTCCTTTTAACGATAAAACTATTGAAAGCTTAGTAAGTTTTTTCAATTTACAAACCAGTATGGATTTGTTTTATCGTATAAAAATCGGAACCATAGATAATAATGCATTAAGAAGATATGCTGCTTCGCGCAACAATGCCTTGATGTCTATTTTTAAATCCAGATCAAGAAAACCTTCCAGCAAAGAAATCCACAGAGAAGAAATCACCACCAATTATGATCAACTGGTTTTTGGAGATGATGAAGAAAAACTGGATTATAAAATGGCGAATTGCTGTAATCCTATTCCGGGAGATAATGTTTTTGGATTTTTAACGGTAAATGATGGTATTAAAATCCATAAAATGAATTGTCCTAATGCTATTCAAATGCGGAGTAATTATGCTTATCGTATTATTAAAGCAAAATGGATAGATTCTTCACAAGAAGAATTCCGTGCTACAGTTCACTTAAGCGGATTAGATAATATTGGATTGGTGAGTAAAATCACAGAAGTGATTTCCAAAAACTTACACGTAGATATGGATTCGATTAGTTTTAAGAGTAAAGAGAATTTATTTGAAGGAAAAATCATCCTTAAAGTAAAGAATATCAGCATTTTAAACAACCTCATCAGGCGACTTAAAGAAATTGATGGAATTGATAAGGTAACCCGTGAATAAGTCGTAAATTTGCCCACATTATGAAAAAGACAGAAAAACCACAAAACGATCAGGCAATTGTCAAAAACGTTTTCACCAAATTTCTGGAAGAAAACGCTCACCGGAAAACTCCGGAACGTTTTGCGATTTTACATGAAGTTTATAACCAGAAAAAGCATTTTGACATAGAATCGCTCTATATTATTATGAAAAATAAAAACTATAGAGTAAGCCGAGCTACACTTTACAATACAATTGAATTGCTTTTGGAATGCGGACTGGTTCGTAAACACCAATTCGGAAAAAACCAAGCTCAATATGAGAAATCCTATTTTGATCGTCAACACGATCACGTGATTTTAACCGATACCGGAGAAGTTATTGAGTTCTGTGATCCAAGAATAGAATCTATTAAAAAAACTATTGAAGAAGTTTTTGATTTAAATATAGATACGCATTCTTTATATTTTTACGGAAAAAGAAAAAAAACAACCAAAGAAAAAGCTTAATACTATAATTTTATGGCAGTAGATTTGCTACTCGGCCTGCAATGGGGCGACGAAGGAAAAGGTAAAATAGTTGATGTACTCACAACTGACTATGATATTATTGCTCGTTTTCAAGGAGGTCCAAACGCCGGACACACCCTTGAATTTGATGGCATCAAACACGTTTTAAGAACAATTCCATCAGGAATTTTCCACCCCAATTCCATCAATATGGTGGGAAATGGAGTGGTTATAGATCCGGTGGTTTTTAAACAAGAACTCGAAGGATTAGACAAATTTAACATCGATTATAAATCGAAAATTTTACTCTCCAGAAAAGCGCATGTGATTTTACCCACACATCGACTTTTAGATGCTGCTTCTGAAGCTTCGAAAGGAAAAGCAAAAATCGGTTCTACCCTAAAAGGAATCGGTCCGACTTATATGGATAAAACCGGAAGAAACGGTTTTAGAATCGGAGATTTTGAATTGGATAATTGGAAAGAAAAATATCGTAAACTTGCTGACAAACATGAAAAAATGATTTCTCATTACGATATTGATATCCAATATAATCTTGAGGAATTAGAAGAAGAATTCTTTGAAAGTGTTGAAGTTTTAAAAACTTTACAATTCATAGATTCTGAGAATTATATGCATCAAGCGCAAAAGGAAAATAAAAACATCCTGGCAGAAGGTGCACAAGGATCTTTGTTAGACATTGATTTTGGAACTTATCCTTTTGTTACTTCAAGCACAACAACTGCAGCAGGAGCTTGCACAGGACTTGGAGTTGCCCCTAACAAAATCGGAGAGGTTTTCGGAATTTTTAAAGCTTACACCACCCGCGTTGGAAATGGTCCTTTCCCTACCGAATTATTTGATGAAGTAGGCATGAGAATGGCCAAAGTAGGAAATGAATTTGGTGCAGTTACCAAAAGACCAAGACGTTGTGGTTGGTTGGATTTAATCGCTTTGCAATATTCTGTAAACATTAATGGGGTTACGCAATTATGCATGATGAAATCCGATGTGTTAAGCGGTTTTGATAAAATCAAAGTTTGTGTGGGATACGAATACAACGGAGAAAAAATCGAACATCTGCCTTATTCTCTTGAACAAGAAAATATAAAACCAATTTATAAAGAATTTAAAGGTTGGCAAGAAGATTTAACGCAAATGACCGATGCTTCAGAATTTCCGGAGAACTTCAAAAAATATATTGATTTTATTGAAGAATTCATCGGAATCCCTGTGAAAATTGTTTCTGTTGGTCCGGATAGAAAACAAACTATTGCGTATTGATTTTTTTGATCATTTGTTTGTAAATACAGACCAATAAACCAAAAATTTGAAAAAGTTATTCTTCTTTATTGGCTTTTTACTACTTAGTGGTAGTGCTGTTTTCGCTCAAAAAAAAGAGACGAAAGAAATCAACTATACCAGTGAAAGAACTTCAAAAAATGAAGAAAAATATCCCGGAGCACTCATTATGTATAAAGTAGATAATCAAGTCAACTTTACACATGAAGGAATTAAAGTTTGGAGTGATCAGGCTATTTTTTATAAAGAAGATAATTTTTTTAGAGCTTCCGGAAATGTAAAAATGATTCAGGGAGATACCATCACCCTTACCAGTGGTTATGCAGAATATGATGGAAACACTGAATTTGCTTTTGCCAGCAATGATGTAGAACTCAGCACTCCCACCACTTTATTAACCACAGACAGCTTATTTTTTGATCGCCAAAAACAACAAGCTTTTTACAGAAGTGGTGGAAAAGTTAGAGATACTGCAAGCACAATCACCAGTAAAGTAGGAAGATATTATCTGGACAATAAGAAGATAACTTTTCTAAATGATGTGGAGGTCACCAATGAAGAAAATACAATTAATTCCAACCACTTAGATTTTTATGAAGACACCGGAGAATCTTATTTATACGGTCCTTCAACCATCACCGGAGAAAACAACAAAGTTTATTTTGAAAGAGGTTTTTATGATACCCATAAAGATTATGGATATTTTGTAAGAAACTCCACCATCTATTATGAAAACCGTGAAATGCGGGGCGACAGTATTTACTTTGATCGCACAAAAGGATTTGCTTCTGCCACCAACAACATAAAAGTTATAGACACCACACATCAATCTATAGCACGCGGACATTATGCAGAAGTTCATCAAGATAAAGATTCGGTATTTATCACCAAAAGAGCTTTGGTTTCTAAAAAACAAGGACAAGACAGTATTCACGTACACAGCGATACTTTAATGATTACCGGAAAACCTGATCATAGAGTTATCAGAGGATATTATGATGCCAGATTTTTAAAAGAAAATATGAACGGAAAAGCGGATTCTATTTATATGAGTGAAGCACAAGGAATCACCAAGCTTTTAGGAAATCCTGTGGCTTTTGTAGATTTAATTCAAATGACAGGAGATACCATTGAATTATTCAACAATACCAAAACCAATAAATTAGATTCTTTAAGTGTTCACGACAATGCTTTTCTTATTCAAAAAGATTCTATCAGCGGATACAATCAAGTAAAAGGGAAAATGATGTATGCTTTATTTAAAGAAAACAATGAATTAGATGTTGCTGATTTTATTAAAAACACAGAAACCATTTATTATTGGAGAGATGAAAAAGAAAAAGAAGAAATCATCGGAATTAATAAAGCGGTTTCTTCCAGTATTTCCATTGAATTTCAAGACAATGAAGTGTATGCCATAGAATATTTTGAAAGTCCTGAAAACACGACTTTTCGTCCGAGTGATTTTCCTGAAAACGCCAGAAAACTCAGAGGTTTTAATTGGCGTGGAGAAGAACGAATTTTGACTAAAGAACAGCTTTTTGAAGCGGAAAAACCTTTTGATCTTCCTAAAATAAAAGGGATTCCCCTACCCGATGAAAAAAGTTTTTTTGGAGATGATAATTTAGAAATTCCAAAAATCAATGAGAAATCCCGATTAAATCCTGAAGATTTAAAAGCAAGAAGAGAAGATCACCCTTCCACTTCTGAAGAGGAAGAATCCAAAGATAATTAAACTCCGGATTCTGCGTTAAATATCCTATAATCCCACTGTTTTCCAATATAAAGTAATTTACTTTTGCAATAAGTTTTTAAAACAAAGCCGAAATTTTTATGAAAGAAAA